>JANLYR010000133.1:0-9515 GCA_031365765.1 Hyphomicrobiales bacterium
GTCGCCGCAATGACGGCGCGCACCTGGACCGCTATTCCACTTCCTCCTCCTACCGCGAACAAGCGGAAGCCGGGATAGGCGGCAACGACTTCATAGCCTGTGAGAATTTTCACGCCGGACTGGAGGGCCGCGGTGATCGCCTGCCTGCCCATAACAACTTGCCGCAGCGGGTTATCGGCCACCGCGGGCTGCATGAAATACTGCCCTCCCGCCCGCGCGAAGCAATCGAGGAGCAGCACCGAAGCGCCACCGCGCCGGGCGGCGAGCGCTGCTGCGAGGCCCGCGGGCCCCGCGCCGACAACGGCGATATCGGCGGCAATTGTTTCGCTCATGATGTGATGATCCGCATACCGTCCGAAACTGCCGTCATGCAGGCCCGGACCCCGGCGCGATCCTCGACCGTCACCAGGCAATCGAAACAGACGCCCATCCCGCAGAACAGCGCGCGCGGTTCGTGGCTGCGCTGTGTGTGGCGAAACGCCTGGCCGCTGGCCACGGCCATGAGGGCGGCCGCCACCGAAATGCCCGCGGGCACGTCGTGCCTTTCTCCGTTGACGAACACCGTCACCCGCGGATTCATGCCGCCGCCACGAGATTGAAACGCCCTGGTGACCAAACTCCGGCGTCGAAAGGCGGCGGACGGGCGTCCACCGCATCGGCAATGACGCGCGCGATGGCCGGTGCCCGGCCGAACCCGCTTCCGCCATCGCCGGACGCGAGATAAAGATTGTCCACCGGCGTTGCTCCGGCGAGAAAACGGTCGTCCGGTGTCACGGCCTCGTAACGCACCCAGGAGCGCAGAAGCTCGAGGCCAGCAAGTGAAGGGAACAACCGGACGAGTTGCCGGATCGAGTTGCAGACGAAGACCGGATCCACTTCCGGCACATGGTTCTGGGCCCCCTCCTCCGACAGCCCTCCGGCGAGAACCGTGTTGAACAGGATCTGCCCGCTCGGCGCCTGCTGGATCTGGGTGTAGCCCGCAATGACACCGCCCGCCGATTCACAGGCCGCGATGACACAGCGGATGGAGGACTCGATTCCGACGCTCGCCAGGCACTGGGCGCGCCGCGGCTTGATCGGAACGTCCAGCCCCGCCCGTCGGGCAAGTTCGCGGGTCCACGGCCCGGTTGCAAGCACCACGCCGTCAGCCAATAACTCGCCATCGTCGATCAACACGCCCCGCGCCTTGCCATTGCGCAGCAGAACACCATTGACCGTCGAATTGAGGCGAAGCTCAAGTCCGTGAGCGAGGGCGTCCCTGATAATGGCCCGGACGGCGAGGAACGGAGTGACTGTCGCGGCATTGGCGGCATAGGTCGCGGCCTCGATCGGTCCGGTAAGCAGCGGCTCGAGCTTGCGGACCTCGGACGGTTCGAGCAATCGGGAGGAAACCCCGGCGCGCCCCTCAAACTCGATCCAGTCCTCGGCGACCGCCCGATCCTCGGGGCGATCGAGAAAGCGGAGCTGTCCGCCGGTCCGGTATTCCATCGTCTGGCCCAGCGCCTGATCGATGTCGAACCAGGCACGCGACGCCCATTTCAGGATATCCATCTCGTCGCGGCTATTCATATGAGTGGTGATGCAGGCAAGACTTGCACCCGTCACAGCGGACCCAAGCCCGTCTCTTTCGATGAGCGTGACGGCGTGTCCGCGCAGCACGAGTTCGCGGGCGATCATGACGCCGACAATTCCGCCTCCGACAACGATCAGCCTGGCGCCCATGATCTCGACCTCCAGTTCGCGGGCGCGGCCTGCCACAGACTTTCGTCGACGAACTGTTGCGGATCGACTACGGGCGAGGGAATGCCGAGGTCCCACATCGCAGCGATTGCGCGCCGCACATGTTCAGGGTCCGGATAGCCGAGGCCGTGACCGAGGGTCGCGTTCCGGCAGGACAGGTTACGAATGGCGCGAAGCTGCGCCCGGTGCTCGTCCTCCGTCATGCCGGGTCGGACCGCCGCACAGATCGAAACAGCGCGATGCGGATCGGTGAAGGCCAGTGTCCATCCGTGCAGGATGGCATTGACAGCAGCCTGCGCGGTTGCCCTGTTGGCGGCCAGCCAGTCGCGCCTGACGATCAGCCCGTCCTTGAGCAGCGCGGCGCCAGAATCGCTGGCCAAAAAAAGCCGAAGGGCGGATTTGCCAACGGCTGCCTCGGCCTGATGCAGTTCATGGTAGGTGGTCATCTGCGCGCAGTCCACCTCGCCCGCCAGGAAAGCCGCCACTGTATTGTTCATCGGCACGCGCGTCACGGCGCCATCGGCAACGCCCGCTTTGTGCAGCATCCAGCGCAGTTCAAGATCCTCGTGACCAGGCCAGACACCGACGCGCCGGCCGGCGAGATCGGCGGGCCGTTCGATCCCCGATGACGCACGGACCGGATAGACGAGCGAACTCTCCTGCTGGATGGCAAGAACGAACCGGAGATCGGCGGCGGAACTCGATTCGAGCAGATGGCTGGGGCTGGCGACAGCCATTTCGGCGTCACCCGCCCACAGCGCAGCGATCCCACCTTGATCGAAGCGGATCGGCTCGCAGCGAATATCAATGCCGGCATCCGCCGCGAGTTGCAGGTGTTCAGCCATATGATAACCGGCGAACTGCGCCTGCGGATGCCAGAGAAGCCGGATGCGGACCGTTTGCATGCAACAACTACTTCGCGCAGTTGATCGTCTTGTATTCGGCCGGAGCTTTGTCCCAGAAGGCGTTGGTGAAGCCCTGGGTCACGTCTATGCCCGAATCAATAAGCTTGGCGTCAAGCAGCACTTTCTGCACCGTCTCCCATTCGGACTGGACGGACTGTCCGAACTTGCCTTCCAGGGTGACGCCGGAGCAGAACAGCGTGCCCATCGCCTTGATCTGTTTCACCTGGTCTTCGACTTTCAGCTCAGAATTGTAGCGCACGACGATCTCGGCGGCGGCCTGCGGATCGGCGAGAGCCTCCTGCCAGCCGCGCATAGTGGCATTGACCACCGCCTGAACGGCTTCCGGCCGGTCCTTGATCACCGCTTCGTTGGTGAAGATGCCGGTATTCACCATTGCCACACCGGATTCGCCCGGATCGAGGAAGACCAAGTCTTCCTGCTTGATACCCTGGGCGTAGACTTGCTGAAGTTCATTGTAGATCGTCGCCTGCATCACTTCGTAGTCGCCGTTTAACCAGGCGATGATGTCGAATCCCTGGTTGATGATCTTGACGTCGTCCTGATTGATGCCGGCGACGCGCAGCATGGCGAGAAATTCGTGCTCGTCGCCGCCGAACCAAAGTCCGACGCTGTGGCCCTTCATGTCCTTGATCGAGGTGATGCCGGAAGATTTCCTGGCGACGTATACCGATGCGCTGCGATGGCCGTATTGGGCGATGGTGACCAGGGGGGCGCCGTTGGCGCGGGCCGCGATCACCTGGTTGGGATGGCCGATGCCGAAGCTGTCGGTCCCCTGCGCGACCGTAATCGCGGGCTTGAGGTCGGGGCCGGCGGGCAACAGTTCCATCTCGACGCCCGCGTCCTTGTAATAGCCTTTGTCCAAAGCAATGAGCGGTCCGGCGAACTGACCCTGGATCACCCATTCGAGCCGCATGGTCTCCTTTGCGGAAACACTCGCCGTCAGGGCGGCAAGGCCCAGGCAGGCGCCGACAATCCATCTGTAACAAGACATTGCGATTCTCCTCTGTTATCCCCGATTCATTTTTCCACCCGCATCGAACTGTGCCAGGGAATTGCAAAGCGCTCGACGAGGGAAACGATGGCGAAGAAGATCATGCCGATCAGGGCCGAAATGAAGAGGGCCGACCACAGCCTTGGCATGTTGAGTGTCCGGTAGGTCGTCATGATCACGAAGCCTAACCCACGGTCGGCCTGCACGAACTCCGCGACGATGGCGCCGATGACCGAGAACGAGACATTGATCTTGATGCCGACGAAGACATAGGGAAGAGCGCTGGGCAGGCGCATCTTGAGGAAGCGCTGCAGCGGCGTCGCGGCGGCCACATGGAACACGTCCATGATGACCCGGTCATAGGATTGCAGGCCCTTCATCATGTTGAGGGCTAGAGGAAAGAAGCACAGGAAGGCCGTCACCGCGACCTTCGAGCCCATGCCATGCCCGAACCACAGGATGATGATGGGCGCGATGGCAACGACCGGTATGGTGTTGGACGCGATGACGAAGGGCAGAAGTCCACGCGCAAGGAGCCGGGAATAGGCGAAGGCGATCCCCAGCAACCCGCCGAGAAACGATCCGATGACACACCCCGTCACCGCTTCGAAAAGGGTGATGCCTGAATGCCATAGCAGGGTTCCGGGCGCCGCCCAGAAGGCCAGCCAGATGCGGCTTGGCGACGGGATGAAATAGGCCGGGATGGCGAATGCCACGGTGATCGCTTCCCACGCCAGTCCGCCGATCAACGCCGCAAGCAGGGGCGGCCAGACCAGCGGCCACACTCGCGCCGTCAGGGTGTCGGGACGACGCACGCGGTCTTCGGCCAGGCTAGTGCTCATGGCCCAGATAGCCTTTCTCCAGCTCGGCGGCGCCGGCCTTGATGAGCTCGATGTAACGCGGGTCATCGCGCGTCCCGAGGGTCCGCGGTCTCGGCAGAACGATGTCGATTATCGAAACGACGCGCCCAGGGCGCGGCGACATGACGACGACCCGATCCGACAGGAGTACCGCCTCCCGGATGGAGTGCGTTACGAACAGAACCGTTGCCCGCGTCGCTTCGGTGATCCACACCAGTTCCATATTGAGGCGGTCGCGGGTGATCTGGTCGAGGGCGCCGAAGGGCTCGTCCATCAACAGCACGCGGGGCCTGGTGGCCAAGGCGCGCGCGATCGCCGCACGCTGGCGCATGCCGCCCGACAATTGCCGGGGCCAGGCCCTTTCGAAGCCTGAAAGTCCGACCAGTTTGATGAGGTCGCGGCTTCTGCTCTCACGTTCGGCGACGCTAACGCCGGCCAATTCTAGCGGTAGCACGACATTCTCCAGAATGGTTCGCCACTCGAGGAGGGCCGCGTCCTGAAAAACGAAACCGATCTCGCGCGCCAGACGCGCCTCGCGCGGCTCGCGTCCGGCAATATGCGCGCTCCCCTGCGATGGCGCCATCAGATCGGAAATCACCCTGAGCAAGGTGCTTTTGCCACAACCAGAAGGTCCGATGAGCGAAACGAACTCCTGCGCCTTGATGTCGAGCGATACATTGTCGAGAGCCTGAACCGGCGGATGGTTCGAGAGGCCGGGGAAAGTGACGGAAACGCCCCGGAAGGATACCCCACCGCGATCTTCCGCGGCGGCCGCGGGTTGCGGGATGTGGCGCAGAGTAGCCGTCATCCGTAGCGGCCTCCGCCTGCGAACCAGTCGTCGAAATTCGGATTGGTGCGAACCACCACGCTCTTCTTCTTCATGTAGCTTTTGAGGGCGTCCCAGCCATTTTCCTTGCCGTAGCCACTGGCGCCCCACCCTCCCCAGACGGAGCGCGGATCATTCTTGTGATGATCGTTAATCCAGATGACGCCGGCCTCTAGGTCGCCCGCCATGCGATGGGCCCGCGCGACATCGCGTGTCCAGATCGAAGCGCCCAGCGCGTAGGGTGTGTCATTGGCGAGTTGCACCGCATCGGCCTCGCTGTCGAACGGTGTGACTCCCACGACCGGGCCGAACACCTCCTCGCGGAACAGCCGCATTCGTGACGTGACATCGGCGAAGATCGTAGGCGCAACGAAGAAACCGTGGCGAAGACCGTCAGGGAGACCGGAGGGAGCCGCTCCTCCCGCCACGAGGCGGACGCCGGCCGCCCGGCCTGCTGCAATATGCTCCAGGCAGCGCGCCTTGGCATCGGCCGAAATCACCGGTCCCATCTCGGTGTTGGGATCGGCGGGATCGCCAACCGCCAAGGCGGCAGCGCGCGCGGCAAAGCGCGTCACGAACTCCTCGTAGCGGCTACGGGCCACGATAAAGCGCGTTCCCGACACGCAGGTTTGTCCGGCCGCGACGAAGGCGGCGAAGGTGGCGCCGGCTACCGCTTCGTCGAGGTCGGCGTCTTCGGCGACGATGACTGGTGCCTTGCCGCCGAGTTCAAGCGTGCAGGGAACCAGACGTTCCGCCGCCGCTGCGGCAACCCGCTTCCCCGTGGCCGTGCCGCCGGTGAGATCGATGCGGCGCACGATGTCGGAGGCGCAAACGGCCCGTCCCGTTTCAGAGCCGCCGGTCACCACATTTACGGTTCCCGCTGGCAGGCCCGCCTCACGGCACCAGTCAGCCAGAACAAGCGGCGACACAGGCGCCAGTTCCGAGGGTTTCACCAGGCACACATTGCCGGCCGCGAGTGCCGCGGCGAGCTTCTTGACCAGAATGAGAACTGGATGGTTCCACGGCGTCAACAGCGCGCAGACCCCATGGGGCTCGAAGCTGCTATAGGTGAGAAAGCCGCCCTTGAGGCGGTTCGCCTCTCCTTCAAGGCCAAGAATGATTCCGGCAAAGTATTCCAGCCACTCCGGGATGCGCGACATCTGCGCCCGCATCTCGCGGATCGGCCGTCCGGTCACGGCGGATTCGATGTCCGCAAGGTCCGTCATCCGGGTCCGCATGAGTTCGGCAAGTGCCCGCAGCAGCCGGGCTCTCTCGCCGGGATCGGTGGCCGCCCAGGCCGGGGCCGCGGCGGCTGCGGCGTTCGCGGCAGCCGCGACATCCTCAACCCCCGCGTCGGGCACGCGCGCCAGCAGCACCCGGGTTGCCGGGCTTCGCACCTCAAGGACGGCGGTTCTCCGCGGTGCCTTCCAGGCTCCGCCGTAGTGCAGCATATAGTCGCCCCGTTGCGGTGTTTCGCTTGCCATTGAATGCCTAGATGATCGACGAACGCGAGGTGATCCCACCGTCAACGGTGAAGATGGCGCCGCTCGTATAGCCCGAGCGGTCGGATGCCAGAAAAGCCATCAGGTCGGCGATCTCACGAATCTTGGCGGGGCGCCCCAGCGGATAGCGCGCCTGCAATTCCGGCCAGCGGCTTTCGTCGCCATACCAGTCCAACGCCCGCCGCTTGAGAAGTTTGTAGATGCGGTCGGTATCCACCGGCCCCGGATTGACGCCGACGACACGAATGCCATCGTCAAGGCTGCGCCCTCCAAGGGCTCGGGTAAAGGCCATGAGGCTGGCATTGCCGGCGGTGCCGGCAATGTAGTCGGCGTCGTATCGCTCGCCGGCATTGCCGATATCATTGATGATCACGCCGCTGCCGCGCGTCTTCATGCGGGTATAGATCGCGCGCGTGAGATTGATGTAGCCGAAAACCTTGAGCTCCCAGCCGTCGCGCCATGATTTTTCGTCAAACGAGGCCAAGCTGCCGCCGGGGATCGCACCGGCGTTGTTGATCAGAATATCGACATCTGCGGCTTTTTCGGCGAGCCGCGCCACGGACTCCGGAGCCGTCAGATCCATGGGGTGTACCGCGACACTAACCGGATGCGCGGCGGAAATCCGCGATCGCACCTTTTCAAGGTTTTGAGCGTTGCGCGCCGTAAGATGCAGATTGCAGCCCTCTTCGGCGAAAACCGTGGCCACACCTTCGCCGATCCCCTGGGATGCCCCAGTGATCAGAACACTTCGCCCGCGCAATCCAAGATCCACCACCAGACTCCGTCTTCAAGCTGTACATGTCGTGTATACATGATATTCTACCGGTCTCTCTCCGCCGTCAAGAGCGCAACTGTCATTTGTCAAACCAAAGCAAGAGCAGACCCATGCCATCCGCCACGCGAACCGTTCTTAAAGCTCCCGCCCAGCAGCCCTTGGTGTCGCATCTCATCGTGGATATCGAGGCCGACATTCTGGAAGGCCGCCTCAAACCCGGCGAGCGTCTCGAGGAACTGGCGCTGTCGCGGAAATACGCGGTTTCCCGCACGCCGATCCGCGAAGCCCTCCGGCAGCTCGCGGCAGCCCGGCTTGTCGACCTGCGTCCAAGGCTTGGCGCCGTGGTGGCGCGCCCGACGGCGGGCGAAGTCATCGATCTGTTCGAGGTGGTGGCCGAACTTGAAGGCGCGGCGGCGGTTCTCGCAGCCAGCCGGATGACATCGAAAAATCTTGACGCGATCACCGAAGCCCATGCCGCGTGCCAGAAATCCGCCATCGGCGACGATGCCGAAACCTACTATCGGATCAACCGGCAGTTTCACCGGGCCATTCACATCGCCGCGCAAAATAACGTGCTGGCCGACGAAATCGCGATCCTCGACAAGCGCCTGGTGCCCTATCGCCGGTTCATTACCTTCCGGCCGGGGCGAACCCAGGAAGCCTTGCGCGAACATGACACCATCCTGTCGACTCTTCTCGCCAAGGACAGCGGCGGCGCCCGTGCCGCAATGATCGAGCATGTCCGGATTCTTGGTGACGATGCCATCCATATGGTGAAGGGGTTGACCATCGCATGACCCTGCCGTCGAAGCGCCCAAAACGGATCGGCCTCCTGCTTCCCTCCTCCAACACCGTCGTTGAACCGGAAGCGGCGCGGCTCATTCCACAAGATGGGTCGGTAACGCTGCATTTCTCCCGGTTTCGGGTCACGGTCATCTCGAACGAGGAGGCGTCTCTCCGGCAATTCGAAAGCGACGCCATGCTGGAGGCGGCCCTGCTGCTCGCCGATGCCAAGGTCGATCGGATTGCCTGGGCCGGAACCGCTGCGAGTTGGCTGGGCATCGAACGCGACCTGTCACTCGTCAATACGATTGAACAGCGAACCGGTATCCCCACCACAACCGCCGTTGTCGCGATCAACGCTCATCTGCACCGTCTTGGTGCGAGGCGCATCGGTCTCGTCACTCCCTATATCGCGGACCTTGAATCGAAAATCATCGAAAACTACCGTCAGGCTGGAATTGAAGTTGTCGCGGCGCGGCGCCTCGACCTGACTGTCAACACTGCCTTTGCCGACGTACAAGCATCGACGATCGAGAGCATGGTGAGATCGGTCGCCGCGCACTCGCCTGATGCCATTGTCATCATGTGCACCAATCTGCAGTTTGGCTTGAGATCGCGCGATCTTGCCTCCGGCCTCGGCGTGCCGGTTCTTGACTCAGTGTCCGAGACAGTCGCCTCATGCCTGTCAGAAGCTTGACAGCTATTGCTCCAGATCGCAGTGGCGCATCGGGAAAACGATGCGGCAAGCCGACACCGGTGCGGGCGAACCGGCTCGGTGAAATCCTGCGCAAGATGTTCAACCTTGTGATCCGCTGGCGCATCCCCACCGACAACCCCGCCGCTGGTTTCGCGCGGAACGCCGAAGCGCCACGGGAGCGCATGGTTTCAACGGATGAAATCGGGCCGCTGTCAACCGCGCTCGAAGATCATCCAAACCGGCGCGCTGAGATACGGCGCGCCTGATCCAGCTGACCGGCGCGAGGAGTGACGAGGTGCTTTGCGCTTGTTGGGATTCGATCTCGAAGCCGCCCACCAGCCGCCGCCATAGAGCGCAATCGCCACACGCCTGCCTATGGGATCCCAGGCGTTTGCGCCCGACGGAGTGGTTGCCA
>JANLYR010000150.1:0-2279 GCA_031365765.1 Hyphomicrobiales bacterium
GGCGACAAACTTGGCTGGCGCCCCTTGTTCGACGTCGACCGGGTTATGGTTGCGCCAGAGTTGGAACTGATCGAGAGTCGCGCTTTGCGTCCAATGGGCATCTTCACAATGATGCGGTTCAAGAAATCGCATACGGGCTGAAACGTCAAAATCTTCAGGTCAATCCGCCTACGGCGATCGTCCACTGAGGCGATGCTGGCAGATCATTGCTTGACGGGCGGGGCCGCCTTCCTATATCCCCTGGAGCTGAAACGATTGAAGCCAAGCGATCGTTTTTAGGTTGGCGGGATAGCTCAGCTGGTTAGAGCGGCGGAATCATAATCCGTAGGTCCCCGGTTCAAGTCCGGGTTCCGCTACCACCTATTTAAATGTTCTCCTTCAGTCGTTCCCGCCTTAGGCAAGAAGGCTGCAGCGATCACTGGGAGTTCGCGCGTGCTCCGATCGCAAACACGCGCGCAGACTAAGCCCGAAAATGGTCACCTGCAATCTGCGCCGTTCCCTGACCTTTCATCAAAGCTCGTCTCTGACGAGCGCGGCGATTCGCGCGCGGACGTCAGCAGGCTGTGCTTCGACCGCAGACTTAAGCGCGCCAAGTGCGCGTCGGGCCCCGTAGAGCTGGTCCATCAGCGACAGCACGACCGACAAGCTGTCCTCCTCAATGTGCAGGTCGTAGTGAAGTTCACAGATGAGGCGGACGCGGATCACATCGGAGGGATCAAAACGGCGGCTCTGAGTGTCCTGATGCGGCAGGACCCACCCAAGGTCGATCCAGCGCCGCAGCGCTTCGGCGTCCAGGGGGCCGATGGCGTCGACGAGTTCGCTCTCGCTGATCATGATGCTGCTCCCATGCCTTTGCGGGGCTCGTATGGATGTGTTGTTTCCCAGTCGACGACGGATCGAATGAGTTCGTCGTCGGGCAGGTCCGGGAGGACGACCCGCAGTTCCACGAAATGGTCGCCGGTGCCGCTTTTGGATGGCACCCCTTTGCCTCGGAGCCGAAGCTTCGAGCCCGTGTTGGAGCCCCTGGGAACGGCGAGATTGACCGTGCCTGATACTGTTTCGACCGCAACTTTCGCGCCGCCTAGTGCTTCGCCCAGGGTGATTGGTAAAATCGAGTGGATGTCGTTGCCCTCACGGCGAAATAATGGGTGCGGCTTGGTCTGGATCTCGACCAGAACGTCGCCTGGCTCCGCCCCGCTAGCGCCAGGCTGGCCCTGGCCGCGCAGACGCAACGTCTGACCATCCTTCAAGCCGGCCGGGATGGTGATGTCGAGTGTGCGGCCATCGGCCATCACGACACGCTTCTTGGCACCATTGATGGCCTCCAGGAACTCGACCGCGAAGGTGTAGTTGACGTCCGATCCGCGAGACTTGGCCCTCGTGCTCCGTCCGAAAAGTTCGGCGAACAAATCGTCGTCAGCACCATCCCCGCTCCAATGCTGCTCGTATTTGAAGCCTGGCTGCGCCTCGGCGTGCTGGCGATAAGACTCGCGCGGTGGCTGCTGATGTTGTTCCGCGCCGGTACCATCGATCTTACCGCTGTCGAACAGCGCTCGCTTAGTGTCGTCGCCGACGATGCCATACGCTGAGGCGATGTCCTTGAAGCGCTGCTCGGCGCCTTTGTCACCCGGATGCAGGTCGGGATGGTTTTTCTTAGCGAGGCCCCGGTAAGCCTTGCGGATATCAGCGGCCGACGCATCGCGGCTGACGCCCAGGGTTTTATAGGGATCCGCCATAACAGTGAAACTCCGTCGGGTCACAGGCGAGCAACCTACGCGACGCCGTTCCGACAATCCAGCGGTGCATCACGCACGGCAGTGAGTGAGCGATCTAGGACCACGTCGTTACAAGCCGGCTAGAACGGTATCGCCGGACCTGTCCTAGCTTGCACAGCTGAGCAGGCTTCCGGAGTGAAAACGTCAGCCGTCCGCATAATCAGGGTGCTGCTATTTATTTTCTCCACATGTATCAGAGTTGTTGGGTTGCAGCGACACATGGCTCATTTCAAGAGGATGCTCCGCACAAAAATTGCTGAAATCTAAGAGAGTTAGCGGCTTTATCGCCTGACGCGAATTGGCCACATCTGTGGCAAGATTGGGGCAATCGCTGCATCAGGGAGCTGACGATCCTTGACGCGAACAGCGTTAACCTATCTCTGGAGACAACAAGCCGGTGGTTTTGAGAGCTGGAGATTCGTCGAGGAATTCGGTTTTTTTGCATTTTTCCATCGATTTGGGTGGGGTGCGACAGCCAGGGGGCATCAAGTGGCAGTTCGCGTC
>JANLYR010000243.1:0-7045 GCA_031365765.1 Hyphomicrobiales bacterium
ACCGAACTCCATTATGAGGCTGTCCACTGCCAGGCTATCGCCGACTTTGACGGCAATCCGCTCGACCACAGCCTTGCGCTCGGCGCGGAGCACATTCTCCATCTTCATCGCTTCAACGGTGGCGAGCGCCTGACCTGCCTCGACGGTCTCGCCGGCGCTGACCGCGATGGCCGTGACCACGCCGGGCATCGGGCAGAGCAGCAGTCGTGACATGTCGGGCTGGAGTTTCGCTGGAAGCAGACGCGCCAGTTCAGCGACGCGCGGCGACCGGACATGGGCCAGAATGTCGATGCCGCGCCAGCGCAGGCGCCAGCCCGAAGCGGTCGCCGCAACCTTGACCCCCATGCGTACGGCGCCGATGGTAAACACGGAATGGGTGGTGCCCGGCATCCAATTGGTGACAACCTTGACACTCGGTGCTCCGGCGATGCTCACCGCGCCATCGTCGATGGTGCGAACGGAATGGGCGAACCCGTCGAACGTAACGATCCAGTCATCGCCGACCTTGCGCGAATGATTGGCGAGCGTGCCGGAGATCTGCGCATTGCGCCGCTGCACCCGCAAATTCACCGTCACGGCCACCGCTGCGAGGAGCTGCGCTTCGTCCTCGGAAGCCATGGCTCCGCTGAAGCCCATTGGATATTCCTCGGCGATGAAGGAAGTCGAGAGCCGGCCTTCACGGAAACGGGAATTCTGCATGACGGCGGCGAGGAACGGAAGATTATGCCCGATCCCCTCGATTTCGAAATCGTCAAGCGCTTGGGCCATGGCATTGATGGCTTGCGGACGATCCGGAGCCCAGGCGCACAGCTTGGCGATCATCGGGTCGTAATGCACCGGTATCTCGCCGCCCTCGAACACACCGGTATCATTACGGATCACGCTGACCTTGGGGTTTTCGGCCGGTGGACGATAGCGCGTCAGCCTTCCGCTGGACGGTAAAAATCCGCGATAGGGATCCTCGGCATAGACCCGGGCCTCGATGGCCCAGCCGTTCAGTTTGATGTCATTCTGGGTGTATCTAAGAGATTCGCCTGCCGCGACGCGGATCATTTCCTCGACCAGATCGATGCCCGTGACGAGTTCGGTCACGGGATGCTCGACCTGAAGCCGCGTATTCATCTCGAGAAAATAGAAATTGCGTGCCGCATCGACAATGAATTCGACCGTCCCGGCAGACTGATATCCGACCGCTTTGCCCAGAGCGATGGCCTGCTCCCCCATCGTGGCGCGCGTGGCGGCATCGAGGAATGGCGACGGCGATTCTTCGATGACCTTCTGGTTTCGCCGCTGGATCGAGCACTCGCGCTCATTGAGGTGGATGAGATGGCCGTGGGAATCGCCAAGGAGCTGGATTTCGATATGGCGGGGATCGGTGATGAATTTCTCGATGAAAATGCGGTCGTCGCCGAACGAGGACTTCGCTTCGCTTCGCGCCGAAAGGAATCCTTCTTCTGCCTCGGCAGGATTGTGCGCGATCCGCATGCCCTTGCCGCCGCCGCCGGCAGAGGCTTTCAGCATCACTGGAAATCCGATCGACGCGGCAATCCTCGCTGCCTCCTTTGCATCGGCGATGACGCCGATGTGTCCGGGCACGGTTGCGACACCGGCCGCCTGCGCGATCTTTTTGGAGGCGATCTTGTCGCCCATCGCCTCTATGGCCGCGACCGGCGGACCGATGAAGGCGATCCCCTTTCCGTTCAGCGCTTGCGCAAAGCGGGGATTTTCCGACAGGAACCCGTAACCCGGATGGACTGCGTCGGCGCCCGTGCGGCGCGCGGCATCGATGATGTTGCCGATCGACAGATAGGATAGCACCGACGGTGCCGGACCGATATTGACCGCCTCGTCGGCATCCCGGACATGCAGCGCGTCACGGTCCGCGTCGGAATAAACCGCGACCGTGGCGATGCCCATTCTTTTCGCGGTGCGGATGATCCGGCAGGCGATCTCGCCCCGGTTGGCGATCAGTATCTTCTTGAACATCAGAGCGGCATCGTGTCGTGTTTCCGCCACGGACCGTCCACGTTCTTCCCGCGAAGCACGGCAAAGGCCCGTGCGATGCGTTTGCGTGACGAGTGCGGTGCGATCACCTCGTCGATGAAGCCCCTCTCTGCGGCCACAAAAGGATTGGCAAACCGGGTCTCATACTCATGAGTTCGCGCCGCGATTTTTTCCACATCCCCCAACTCTGACCGATAAAGAATTTCCGTGGCCCCCTTCGCTCCCATGACCGCGATTTCGGCGGTGGGCCACGCATAATTGACGTCGGCTCCGATATGCTTCGACGCCATGACATCATAAGCGCCGCCATAGGCCTTGCGGGTGATAAGGGTGACCATGGGCACCGTGGCCTGGCTGTAGGCGAAGAGCAGCTTGGCGCCATGTTTAATGACCCCGCCGAATTCCTGCGCCGTGCCTGGAAGAAAGCCCGGCACATCCACCAGAGTGAGGATCGGTATGGAGAAGGCATCGCAGAAGCGGACGAAGCGCGCGCCTTTCCGCGCCGAATCGATATCGAGGCAGCCGGCCAGCACCATCGGCTGGTTGGCGACGACGCCGACCGATTGCCCTTCGATCCGCATGAACCCCGTAAGCAGATTTTTCGCATAAGCCTGTTGGATCTCGAAAAAGTCCCCCTCATCGGCAACAGCGAGGATCAGTTCCTTCATATCGTAAGCCTTGGCGGCGCTGTCCGGAATGAGTGTATCGAGCCGCCTGTCGAGGCGCGCCGGATCGTCATGAAATGGCCGCGTGGGGGGCTTCTCGCGATTGCTCAGCGGCAGGAAATCGAACAGCCGCCGCACTTGTTCGAGCGTCTCCACGTCATTGTCGAACGCGCCGTCGGCAACCGAGGATTTCTGCGTGTGGGTGCGCGCCCCGCCCAGCTCTTCCGCCGTCACGATCTCGTTGGTGACGGTCTTCACCACATCGGGGCCGGTCACGAACATATAGGATGAATCGCGCACCATGAAGATGAAGTCGGTCATCGCCGGCGAATAGACGGCACCCCCCGCGCATGGACCCATGATGACGGAAATCTGCGGCACAACACCCGATGCCGCGGCGTTGCGGCGGAAAACCTCGGCATAGCCGGCAAGCGAGGCAACGCCTTCCTGGATGCGGGCACCCCCGCTGTCGTTGAGGCCGATGACGGGGGCGCCATTCCGGACCGCCATATCCATGATCTTGCAGATCTTCTGCGCATGGGTTTCCGACAGCGACCCGCCCAGCACGGTGATATCCTGGGCGAACACGTAAACCGGCCGGCCGTTGATCGTGCCCCAGCCCGTCACCACGCCGTCACCCGGCACCTTTTGCTCCGCCATGCCGAAATCGCTCGAGCGGTGGGTGACAAACATGTCGAATTCCTCGAACGAACCCTCGTCGAGAAGGACGTCGAGCCGCTCGCGCGCCGTAAGCTTGCCCTTGGCGTGCTGTGCGGCGATGCGTTTGCGCCCACCGCCAAGCCGGGCTTCGGCGCGGCGCAATTCAAGCTGTTCCAGGACATCCCGCATCAATTTCGTTTCGCATACAAGGCTGCGGCTGACAACGGGATGCAAACTACAGGGGCCGCCAGAAATCGCGGCCTTCCTTGACCAGGGCGCGGGCCAGCACCATTTTGTGGACTTCCGATGCACCATCGACGAGCCGAGCCTGCCTGGCATAGCGGTACATCCATTCGAGGACGGTGTCCTTGGAGTAACCGCGCGCGCCATTGAGCTGGATCGCGGTGTCCACCGCCTTGTGCAGCGCGTCCGCCACCTGGATCTTGGCCATGGAAACTTCCTGACGCGCGAAATCACCGGAATCGAGCCTCCGGGCCGCTTCCATGGTGAGAAGCCGTCCGGTCTGGATCGCCAGCGCCGCCTCGCCCAGCATCCACTGCACGCCTTCGCGGTCCGCCAACCGCTGGCCGAAGCTTTCCCGCTCGGCGACATAGGTTGCGGCTATCTCCAGCGCGCGCTTCGCCATGCCGAGCCAGCGCATGCAGTGGGTGAGCCTCGCGGTGCCAAGCCTGATCTGGGTGAGCTTGAGCCCATCACCGACCTCCATGAGGCGGTGGCGATCGGGGATTCGCAGGCCGTCGAACAGAAGTTCGCAGTGCCCGCCATGTTCCTCCGGCCCCATGATGGATATGCGCCGGGCAATCCGCCAGCCCGGATCGTCGCGGTGAAACAGGAAGGCGGTCAGGCCCTTGCGGGCATCGTCCGAGGTCCGCGCGATGAGAATGAAATGCGCCGCTTCCGCCGCCCCGGTGATGAACCACTTGTGGCCCTGAATAACCCAGTCGCCGCCATCGCGGGTGGCCGTCGTCTGCATCATCGAAGGATCGGAGCCAGCACCCGGTGCCGGTTCCGTCATGGCGAAAGCCGAACGCACCTGGCCGTCGACGATCGGCTGCAGCCAGTCATGCTTCTGGACATCGGTGCCGACTTTTTCCAGAACCATCATGTTTCCGTCGTCGGGTGCCGCGCAGTTGAAAGCGAGTGGGCCGAATATCGAGCGGCCCATCTCTTCGTAGAGCGTTGCCATCGCGGCGACATTCAGTCCCAGCCCGCCGCGGGTTACCGGCATTTGCGGCGCCCAAAGCCCCTGTTCACGGGCTTTGGCGCGAAGGTCATGAAGCAGTTCTAGGCGGATATTTTCGTGGGCGTCATAGGCCGTTCGGTCGCTCTCAAGGGGCAGGATATGGCGCGCGACGAAATCGGCGATCGAGAGGCGAAGGGCTTCAACGGCGTCCTCGCTCATGCCTGCACCGCAACCGGCGGGCGCCGTTTGTGCCAGTCGGTAGCCGACCGATAGGCTGCGGCCGCGCGCAGCACCGACCTGTCGTCGAACATGCGGCCGACGATCTGGAGTCCGGCGGGCAACCCGGCTTTGGTGAAGCCGCATGGCACGCTGGCGGCCGGCTGCTGGGTCAAGTTGAAGGGATAGGAGAACGGCGTCCAGTTCACCCATTTGCCGGTCGTGTCGTTGTCGGCCGGGGAAAGCCTTCCTGCATCGAAAGCGGCGATCGGCAGTGTGGGCGTCACCAGCAGGTCAAAAGGCTCCATGAACTGGCGCATATGACTGCCCAGTGCGCCCCGGGCTTTCGTGGCATCCAGATAGTGGTCGAGGCTGATCGATTTGGACTGTTCAAGAACATCCGCGAGACCGGCATCGAGGAGCGACAATTTATCCGGAGGCAGAAGGCTCAGCGCCGCCTTCGCGCCAGCCCACCACAGCACGCGGAAGCAGTCCGAGGGGTCATCGAAGCCCGGATCTGTTTCCTCGATCTCGGCCCCGAGCGACGCCAGAACCATGATGGCGCGTTTGACCAGCCTGGCGATTTCCGGATCGACCGTGGCATGGCCAAGCCGCGGACTGTAGGCGATACGGAGGCCCTTGATGCCCTTTCTCAGTTTCGCCGTATAGTCACGGCCGTCATATGGCAGTGCGTGCCAATCTCTGGGATCGGGCAAGGCGATGACATTCAGCATGAGCGCTGCATCTTCGGCGCCGCGGCTCATCGGACCCACATGGGCGACCGTGCCAAACGGCGACATGGGCCAGGCGGGAACGCGGCCGAACGACGGTTTGAGGCCGAAAATGCCGGTGAACCCCGCAGGGATGCGGATCGACCCGCCGCCATCCGTTCCAAGCGCCAGGGGAGCATAGCCCGCGGACACGGCAGCCGCGGAACCACCCGACGAACCCCCAGGCGTTTTGGCGGTATTCCACGGATTGCGGGTGATGCCGTAGAGCGGCGAATCGGTCACCCCTTTCCAGCCGAATTCCGGAGTCGTGGTCTGCCCCAGGAGAACCGCGCCCGATTGGCGGAGCCGGGCGACAGATGGAGCGTCATCAAGCCAGTCCTGCGCCGGATCTATGGTGCGCGAGCCCCTGAGCGTGGCCCAGCCCTTGACCAAGAGCAGGTCCTTGACCAGCACCGGCACGCCGTCGAGTGGACCCTTGGAGGTACCCTTGTGCCAGCGTTTTTCGCTCGCTTGTGCGGCGGCCAACGCCTCTTCCGCGTGCAGGCCGCACATGGCGTTGAGGGTGGAATCGTGCAGCGCGATCTGCGCCAGACAGGCGCGCACCGCGTCCACGGGAGAAAATTTCCCGGCCGCGAAACCCTTGGCAAGCTTTGCAGCGCTTTTCCAGTTTAGGCCGTCCGCCATAGCCGTCTCCCTATTCGGCGGGAACCAGCTTGCCGACAAACAGCACCGGCCCCGTCGCCTGACCGGTGGGCGATCCCCCTTCCGGTTCGAGGCTGACAGCGAATACGGTTTCCTGCAAGGTCCGGGGATCGACCTTGCCCAGCTTTTCTGCGCCGATACGAAAATCGGCGCCGATCACGCCCAGCGACTGCGGCTTTTCCCGTCCGGCACCCGCCGCCCACAATTCGTAGGACTTGCCGGGCTGAGGAGCGGCCGAAAGGGTACGCACCCGGATCGTTCCCGCCGCCACATCGACCGACGCAAGGAAGGCTGGCTCGGGACCTTCAGCCTGCAACACGGCGACATACCGTCCGCCTTCGATGGTGGGAGGCGCCCGAAAGACGATGAAGCCGGCCAGGGCGGCGGCCAGGGCCATTGCACTGATCGCCGCGGCCCGCCACCCCTCGGCCTTGCGGCGCAATAAGACGACGCTCTGATCACTGCCACCGCCCACCGCGCCCAGAACCTTTTCGCGCAGATGAGGTGGCGGTTGAACAGGTGTGAGCGCGAGGGCGAACGGCGCGAGGCGATTTTCCCAGGACGCGACCGCGGATGCGAAGGCCGGATCGGTCCCAGCCAGGCGCTCGGCTTCCGCCCTCTCCTTGGAATCAAGTGTTCCCAGCGCGAATTCGGCCGCCAGGTCTTCCACATCCTCAGGCGCCATCGAGACACTCCTTGAGGGTCGCCAAGCTGCGGCGCAAAAGCGTTTTTACCGTGGTAACGGGGCGCTGGAATTTCTCCGACAGCTCCTCGCGGCTGAACCCCTGATAGTAGGCAAGCAGCACCATGTCCTGCCGGTCAACCGGGAGGCGCGACAGGCATTCGCGCAGTTTCCGCATTTC
>JANLYR010000252.1:0-5685 GCA_031365765.1 Hyphomicrobiales bacterium
CCCTGGATAACACCATCGAAGACGAAGGCGACCTCGCGATCCGCGGAGTTCAAACCGGGCCCTCAGAATTCCGCGCCGAATCCATCGAACCGTTCGATTGAGCTTGCGGCGCTGAAAGAAATTCGGCGCTCCCGGCGTATTGATTTCAGGGACAGCGAGACCGCCCCTGCGCCATCCTCAAGTGAGAGCGCGATCCGGAATCAACCGACAAATCGAGGGAATCGACATGCGTAGCTACGTCCGAAGCACTGCCGTTGCCATCGCCGCTTTGACCTGCGTTCACACAGGCCAGGTGCTTGCCGCTGAACTGCCGCCCTACAATCCAGTGATCGACCCCGCCAATTTCGTCAGCGAGATCAACAACCCCTACTTTCCCTTGAAGCCCGGTACGGTTTTCAAGTTCGAAGGAACCCGTGACGGGGTAGCGCGCCGCGATGACATGATGGTCACTGGTGAAACTAAGGTCATCATGGGTGTGACGACCGTTGTCGTGCGGGACGTCTCTTCATCCGATACCGAAATCGTCGAGAAGACGGTGGATTGGTATGCCCAGGATAAGGACGGCAACGTCTGGTACTTCGGCGAAGATACCGCCGAATATGCCAAGGGCAAAGTGACGACGACGGACGGCACCTGGATGGCCGGCGTCGACGGCGCAATCCCGGGTATCATCATGAAGGCAGCTCCGAAAGAGGGTGAAGGCTACCGCCAGGAATATCGTCCAGGTGTGGCCGAAGACTTTGCCAAGGTCGTCAAAATCGATGCCACCGCCGGCGGCCCAACCGGCAAATATGAAAATGTGGTGGTGACCGAGGATACCGATCTCCTCGACAAGGCGAAATTCGAACACAAGTGGTTCGCTCCCGGTGTCGGGACCATTGGCACCGATGGGATGGTCGGCGGCCATCACGAGATCCGCACGCTCAAGGAAATTCTCAAAACCCAATAGGGAACGGAGTTGGCCATGAGCGAGGTCATTGCACCGGCACTTGAGGCATGCGGCCTTTATCACATCTACAAGAAAGGTCACGTGAGCACGGTGGCGCTGCGCGGTGCCGACCTGACCCTGATGGCCTCATCATGGACTACCATCATGGGGCCCTCGGGTAGCGGCAAGAGCACGCTCATGCACATCATCGCTGGGTTGCTCGAGCCAAGCGCAGGGCTGGTTACGGTGGGTGGCGACGACGTCACCCGCCTTCCTCCCGCAAAGCGCGCCGAATGGCGGCGGCGGAGCGTCGGGCTGGTGCTGCAGCGCGACAATCTTCATCCTCACCTCGATGCCGCCGAAAACATCGCGCTGCCCTTGCGCATCCAGGGCCTGCCGGCAGTAGAAATCGCCGACCGCGTGGACGCGCTGCTGGAACAGGTCGGACTAGCCGACAGACGGCGGCACCGCGCCGGCCAGCTCTCCGGCGGGGAAGCGCAACGCGTTGCCATCGCGGTGGCGCTTGCCGCCCGTCCGAAGGTGCTGCTGGCAGATGAACCGACTGGCGAGCTGGACGAGAGAACGGCGTCAGGAATTCTCGACCTGCTCGAGAATCTGCTGGCAAGCGACGGCATGGCGATCATGACGGTCACCCACAACAGCAAGGTTACCGAACGCGCAAGCCGCAGCCTGCATATGCGTGATGGAGTGCTGGTCGATGAACACTGATCGAGCTTTTGCCGTGGAAGCCGTGGGGCTAAACCGCAGTTATGGCGGTGGCCGACAGCAGCTCGCGGCCCTCAAGGATGTTTCGCTCTCCGTCGCCCGCGGCGAAGTGGTGGCCATCATGGGGCCGAGCGGCTCTGGAAAAAGCACGCTGCTCTATATTCTGGCCGGGCTCGATTTGCCGGATTCCGGAAGCGTGAAGCTTGCGGGGTCAGATTGGCGCCAGCACAGCGGAGGCGCGCGCGCGCAATTCCGGCGGCGCAACTGTGGTTTCATCGCCCAGGGCATGGCGCTCCTGCCGCAGGCAACGGCTGCGGAAAACGTCGAGGTTCCGCTGTTGCTCGAAGGAATCACTGCAGCGGACCGTCAGCGCCGCGTCGCCACGGTGTTGGAACGCGTCGGCTTGTCTGAGCGGGCGGGCTCGCTCACTGACGAGCTCTCGGGCGGTGAGCAGCAGCGGGTCGCCATTGCGCGCGTGCTGGTGCTGGAGCCTGCCGTCGTGTTCGCCGATGAGCCGACTGGCAGCCTTGACAGCGTCACCGCCCAGACGGTCGTCCGGCTGATCGTTGCGGCGGCGTCCGAACGCGGTGCGGCAGTTGTCCTTGTGACCCATGACCCGGCCATCGCCAAACATGCCAGCCGTATCGTCACTTTGCATTCGGGAGCACTCACATGACCCTCGTGGCGAAGGCGATTTCCCCGGAAACTAAGTCCGGTTCTCCAGTGGCGAAGACGGGTTCCACCGTGGCGAAGACGGATTCCAATGCCGGCCGCAGCATGATCGCCTGGCTCCTCAGCCGCACCATGCCGCGGTCTCCATCGCGCGTTGCCCTGGAAGCGATCGCGGTGGCGTTTCCGGTCGCCATGCTCGCAGCGACACTGTGGTACGTCGATGCTGCGGTCCAGTCGATGACGCCCAACGCGCTGTCTCATGTCCAGGTCGAAATGCGCGCGGTTGCAAAATCGCTCGATGCTGACATTGCGGCCATCAGTTCGAAACTGGCGGCCGCTCCCAACGTGGCGTCGGCCGAACCGTTCGCTGCAGCGAAGGTCCTCGTCTCCACCGGCAAGTCCGGCCAGCTGACAGCGCGGTTGTTTGCCGTCAACCCGGACTACTTCGCCAAGCATCCCTTCATCAAGCCGATCGAAGGATCGCTCGGCCAGGGCGTCATGCTGAGTCAGTCGGTCAAAGGCGCGCCCGAATTCGCGTCCGCCACATCGGTCACCATTACGCTGCCGGGCGATGCGCCGGAATTCAACCTGACGCTGCCCATCGGCGGGGTCGCGGACATTCGCGATGCCACGACCTGGTTTTCCATCCCCTATGGCGAAGTGCAGGGTGATATCGTCACCGTGCCGCGCGCGATCATCATCGACTACCAGACCTTTGCCAACAAAGTGCTGCCGACACTGCGCGAGTGGGCGAAAGCTGGCGGACTGCCGCCCTTCGAACCGGGGTCGAACGAGCTTCCCAACGCCAACCTCGAATCCCACGTGTCAATCGATCATGGCGTCTATCCGCCCGACCCGGGCCTTGCCTCGACCTGGACGGGTCAACTGCAAAAGGCGTTGGGGCGGCAAGCGGGCTCTTCGGTGATCATTGCCGATAATGCTGCCGAGGCGCTGCTCGAAAGCCATGAGGATGCGATCAACGCCAAGATGCTGTTCCTGCTGCTAGGGATACCCGGCGTGCTGGTGGCAGCGGCGCTCGGCCTGACAGGTGCCTCGGCGCTCGTTGAATCCTATCGCCGTGAGGAAGCGCTACTGCGCATGCGCGGCGCGACGACCGCTCAGATCGCCTGGCTGGCGATGGTCCAGGCCGCAGTTGCTGGAATTGCCGGGTCGTTGTTGGGGCTGCTGGCGGCTGCCCTTGCGGTCAGCGTGGTGACCGGCCGTCCGGTCTGGCAGGGCGTGCCATTGGACGGCCTGCTGTTATCCGCAGGCGCCGCCGCCATCGCCGGAGCATTCAGTACCGCCATCCGGGTCCTCGGCTTGCGCCGCGCCAGCCGCCGGGGCGATGTTGCGGAGCGGCTGCTACTGAACCGCGGCTGGATGCCCGCCTGGAGGATCGCCCGTCTCGATATCGTCGCGCTCGCCGTCGGGACGGCGGTGCTTGCCATCAACGTACTGGCGGGCGGGCTGAAGCGCAGCCCGGTCGAGGGCATGGCGTTGATGCTCTCGTTCTATGTGCTGCTGGCGCCCGTTGCCCTGTGGATCGGCGCAACGCTGCTGTTCACGCGCGGGCTCCTCTCGGGTCTTGAGCGCTGGGCGCAACCGGAGCGCGCGCGGCCTTTGGCATCGTGGACAGGGGCCAATCTGCGCTGGCTCGGACGGCGACCGGCGCATGCCGGACGCGCCCTCATCAGCGGCATTCTGGCGGTCGCCTTTGGGGTGGAAGTACTGGCTTTTTCGGCCACCTACCGCACGGCAAAAGAAGCCGACGCCGTGGCGGCCAGGGGCTCCGATCTGCGGGTGACACCGGGCGATCCGCGCTTCGCCTTGCCGGCTTTGGGTACGGACGTTGCGGCCGTCAGTCCGATCCGGCTGGTCCCCTCGCGCATCGACACCGATCGCAAGACCCTGCTCGCGCTCGACCTCAAGTCGTACGCGGCCTCGGTGACAAGCCGTCCCCGCATGATCAGCGGCGAGGGCCTCGATGCCTTGGTGAAAGATCCCAATGGCGTGCTGATCAACAACGAAATCGCCGCCGACTTCGAGCTGGCCGTCGGCGACAAGCTTGAAGTGACGATTTTCCCGGATGATTTTGAAAGCGCCAAGGACATGGAGCTGACTGTGCTTGGCATTTACAGCGCCTTCCCGCCGACGTTTCCGGAGACGGAGGCGGTCACGACGGTTGGCGCCTTGCCGCGCGCCGAACTTGCCTGGCCCGACTTCTATCTGGCCCGGCTTGCGCCCGGCCGGGAAGCCGCGGCGGTCGCTGCGAGCTTGAACAGCGGCCCGTTGGCGCAGAAGTTCGTGGTGGCGACGAGTGCCGCTCCCAATCAGCGCGGCCTGACGGCGCTTAATCTCAGTGGCCTCAGCCTGATCGAAGCCGTTGGCGCCAGCCTGGTCGCGGCGATCGGGGTTGCGGTGTTGGGAGCGTTTCTCGTCCTCGAACGCCGTCGCGAATTTGCGATCCTGCACACGATCGGCGCCGATACACGGCAGATCCTGACCGGTCCGGCACTCGAGGGCGCAGCAGTTGTGCTCGGCTCCCTGATACTCGGCATCCCGCTGGGGCTCGGCCTTGGCATGCTCGCGGTTCAGGTGCTCGGGCTGTTTTTCGCGCTGAGGCCACCGCTTCTCATGGTGCCGGCCGGCGGGCTGATCGCGCTTGCCCTTTTTGTGATTGCCGCCGCGTCGCTCGCCATCGGGGCAGCACTGACCGCTGTCACCCGCATCCGCCCGCCCGCCATTCTGCGGGCACCCTGACTCTGTTCAACAAGGAGTAAAACCGATGAAAAAACACGTCTTCATTTCCACTCTCTCGACCATCGCTGTCATCGGAATCATCGCAAGTTCCGCAGGTGCGGGCAAAGCCATCGATCCGGCGAATTTTGGCGGCGCCATCGACAACCCCTGGTTTCCGCTGAAGCCTGGAACCGTGCTCACGTACAAGGGTACCAAAGATGGCACGCCGGCGACACTGGTCGTCACGGTGATGGACAAGATGAAAACCGTTGATGGCGTTGACTGCGTCGAGGTGGAAGAACTCGTATCGCTCGCTGGCAAGCCCGCGGATAAGACAATCGGTTATTACGCGCAGGACAAGGATGGCAGTGTATGGACGTTCGGCGAGGATGTGCAGGAGCTGAATGCTAAGGGCAAAGTGACCAAGGTCGAAGGCTGGCATGCCGGCATCGACGGTGCCACGCCCGGCATGGTCATGGAAGCCGTGCCAACCAAGGGTCACACTCTCGTCAATCAATTCACCAACGACCGTTCCGAAGTGGTGAGCCTTGCAAAACCCGTAAAAACGCCGTTCGGCAACTACAAAGATGCCCTCATGACCAAGGAATGGCGGCCGGACG
>JANLYR010000281.1:0-4002 GCA_031365765.1 Hyphomicrobiales bacterium
CCGATGCAGATTGCCTTGGCCATCTTCGTGCTCGTGGCGACGGTGCTTTTGTGGCAGGGCTACGCGCTGAAAACCATGCCAGGGGCCATGTCGTCCTTCGCGGCGGGCGCTGCCTCTGGCCTCGCCAACGGCGCTTTCGGCATCGGCGGGCCGCCGGTCATCCTCTTCTACTTCGCCTCGCCCGCCGGAAACATCGCGGGCCGCGCCTCGCTCATCGCCTACTTCCTGGCAACCGATGTCATCGGACTGGCTTTCCAGTCGCGCCAAGGCCTGATCACCTGGGATGGTACAATCCGCGCCGCGATCTTCCTCCCTGCCCTGCTTGCCGGCGTCTGGCTCGGCGCGCGGAGTTTCAAGGGCGCGGACCCGGCGGTCTTCCGCAAATGGGTGCTGGTGATTCTGGCGGTGCTGGCAGTGCTGACGGCAGCCAAGGGACTGGTCACCGTCTTACGGGTCTCGCCAGCGAACCAATCCCAAATGATCCTCCATCCCGAAAAAATCCCGGTCGTCACAGAGGAGTGGGACATCGTTGACGATGCACCACGTTCCGATCAGTAGGTCGACCGTTCCACGAACAGTGATTCCCCTTGTTCTAAGGATTCGAAAGTTTTCAGCACCCTTAAGCGCCAACGCTTTTCCGCCAAGCAGCACGACCTCGTATGGTTCCAGGCTAAGGCTCACTTTGCTGGCCGTCGCATCGTCTGGAATGCCACGCATGATTTCAGCGAGGATGAGGTCGCCGAGAATAACATCTTGTGTCTGGATGGCGTCATCGAGAAGATTGGTACTGGCAGTGGTCGCACCGCGCAGATAATCGATCCACGCGGAACTGTCGGCAAGTAGCCTCAATCGCGGCGCCAGGCGTCAAGATCGCCCTGCCACCGCACCTGTCCCCGAAGCTTCCGGATCTCCTGGCGATCACTGTGCCGAACCAGCAGTTCCAGCGCCTTCTCGACCGTATCCCGCTTAGTCGAAGTACCGGCGGCAGCCATCGCGCGATCCATGAGTTCGACGTCGATTTCGATATTTGTACGCATTAGTGCGACCCATGTGTATGATTAATAACATTATACACATTCGGCGCTTCGCCGCAAAGCTGGGTCAGGCTGGGTCAAGCCTGGCGGCCTTCTCCCGTGCAAACGCCGGGAGAAGGGATCGCCGTCGCCTACTCCGCCGCGGGCAGAACTTCCGCCGCCCTGGCCTGCTCCTCGAGGATCAGCGTATCGCGCTTCTCGGCGACCTGCTTCAGCCTCGACAGCATGCCGCCGGTGCCGGCCGGGATCAGTCGGCCGACAATCACGTTTTCCTTCAGGCCTTCAAGCGTGTCGATCTTGCCCTGGATCGCCGCCTCGGTGAGGACGCGGGTGGTTTCCTGGAACGACGCGGCCGAGATGAACGAGCGCGTCTGCAAGCTGGCCTTGGTGATGCCGAGCAGGACGGGAACACCCGACGCAATGCGCCGGCCATCCGCTTCGAGCTTGGCATTCTCCTGGTCGAGTTCGGTCTGGTCGACCTGCTCGCCCACCAGAAGGGTCGATTCGCCGGGATCGGTGATCTCAACCTTCTGCAGCATCTGGCGGACGATCACCTCGATGTGCTTGTCGTTGATGTTCACGCCCTGGAGGCGATAGACTTCCTGGATTTCGTTGACGAGGTAGGAGGCAAGCTCCTCCACGCCCTTGATCGCCAGAATGTCATGGGGTGCGGGATTGCCGTCCATGATGTATTCGCCCTTCTCCACGAAGTCGCCTTCCTGGACCGGCAGATGCTTGCCCTTGGGGATCAGGTACTCAACGGCTTCCTGCGACTCATCCTGCGGCACGACGCGGATGCGGCGCTTGTTCTTGTAGTCGCGTCCGAATTCGACGCGCCCCGAAATCTCCGCGATGATCGCGTGATCCTTGGGACGCCGCGCCTCGAACAGTTCGGCGACACGCGGAAGGCCGCCGGTGATGTCGCGGGTCTTGGCGCTTTCCAGCGGGATGCGGGCGAGAATGTCGCCGGCCTTCACACTGGCGCCCGGATCGACCGACAGCACTGCGTCGACCGACAGCAGATATCGCGCTTCTCCGCCGCGCGGCAGCTTTTGTAGAACACCATCCTTGTCCTTGAGCACGATAGCCGGCTTGAGCCCGGTGCCGCGCTGGTTGGAGCGCCAGTCAATGATGACCCGATTGGTGATGCCGGTGGCCTCGTCGGCGATTTCATTCACCGAGATGCCCTCGACCACATCCTCGAAGGCGACGAAGCCATCGACTTCCGTCATCAGGGGCCGCGTATAAGGATCCCACTCGGCGATCTTGGTGCCGCGCTTCACCATGTCGCCCTCGTCGACATAGAGCCTGGTGCCATAGCCCACCTTGTGCACGGCGCGCTCGTTGCCCTTGGCGTCCTCCACCACGATCGTCTGGTTGCGGCCCATCACCATGAGCCGGCCGGTCGAGTCCTTCATGACGTTCTTGTTGCGGATGCGGATCACGCCCTCGTGGTTCGATTCGACGAACGACTGGTCGAGCACCTGCGCCGTGCCACCGATATGGAAGGTGCGCATGGTAAGCTGGGTACCAGGTTCCCCGATCGACTGGGCCGCGATGACGCCCACCGCTTCTCCCATGTTAACCGGCGTTCCGCGTGCCAGATCGCGGCCATAGCACTTGCCGCATACGCCGAATTTGGTTTCGCAGGTCAGCACCGAGCGGATTCTGATTTCGGTGACGCCCGCCTTTTCCAGCGCCTCGACATGGATTTCGAGGATTTCCTCGCCCGCCGGAACGATCAGTTCTCCGGTGGCGGGATCGGTCACGTCGACCGCGGCTGTGCGGCCGAGAACGCGGCTGCCCAGCGAAGCGATGACTTCGCCCGCATCGATGATAGGACGCGCCGTGATCGAGGCCGACGTACCGCAATCGACTTCCGAAATAATGGCGTCCTGGGCCACGTCCACCAGGCGGCGGGTGAGATAGCCCGAATTCGCCGTCTTGAGTGCTGTATCGGCCAGGCCCTTGCGGGCGCCATGTGTCGAGTTGAAATATTCAAGGACGGAGAGTCCCTCCTTGAAGTTCGAGATGATCGGCGTCTCGATGATCTCGCCCTACGGTTTCGCCATCAAGCCCCGCATGCCGGCAAGCTGCTTCATCTGCGCGGGCGAACCGCGCGCACCCGAATGGCTCATCATGTAGATCGAGTTGATCTGCTCGTGGCGGCCCGTCTTCGGATCGACAACCGGAGTCGAGATCTTCTTCATCATCTCCTCGGCCACCCGGTCGGTGCACTTGGCCCACGCATCGACCACCTTGTTGTACTTCTCGCCCTGGGTGATGAGCCCGTCGATATATTGCTGCTCATATTCCTTGGCGAGCTTCCGCGTGTCGTTGACTTCCTTCTCCTTGGCGGCGGGAATGACCATGTCATCCTTGCCGAAGGAAATGCCGGCCTTGTAGGCGTTGTAGAAGCCAAGACCCATGATCTTGTCGCAGAAGATGACCGATTCCTTCTGGCCGCAATGGCGATACACGGCGTCGATCATCTTGGAGATGTCGCGCTTGGTCATCAGCTTGTTGCACAGGTCATAGGAGATGTTCGGCGACTTCGGCAGAAGCTCGCCGATCTTCATCCGGCCGGGCGTCGTTTCCACGGTGCGGTTGATCATCTTGCCTTCGGGGCCCACTTCCTTGATGCGGCCCTTGATTTTGGTGTGAAGCGTGATCACACCTGCGGCGAGCGCATGGTCGATTTCGGCCACGTTGCCGAACGCCTTTCCTTCGCCCGGTTCACCGTTCCGGATGATCGACAGGTAATAGAGTCCGAGCACGATATCCTGTGACGGCACGATGATCGGCTGTCCGTTGGCGGGATGCAGCACGTTGTTGGTCGACATCATCAGGACGCGCGCTTCAAGCTGCGCTTCGAGCGACAGTGGCACATGGACCGCCATCTGGTCGCCGTCGAAGTCGGCGTTGAAGGCGGTGCAGACCAACGGATGAAGCTGGATCGCCTTGCCCT
>JANLYR010000307.1:0-7019 GCA_031365765.1 Hyphomicrobiales bacterium
CGTTCTGTATTTCCTAGATCGGCTGGCCAAGGCCCTCTGAACACCTTTCATCCTTGAGGCATTGAGCCACCGCAGATTTTGTGCCGTCGTTGTACTTTCCGTCGATCATGACGCTTTCGTACCCCTGGTTTTTCAGGAAGACCTGGATTCGCAAAACTGAGTTGAGGTCGCCGCGCCGCAGGAGTGCGTCGAATTCCTCGCGTGCCTCATTGGCCCTACCCGCCTTCACCAGGACGATGGCCCGGCGCGTCTGATACTGGTTTGACAGGTCCGGATAACCGATGGCGGCGGCTTTCTTCAGATCTTCCGCGGCTTCCGCAAACCGGCCCGCCGCTTCAAGATATAGAGCGCGGTCCGCCAGCAGTTCCAGATCGATCATGCTTGCGGGAAGACTGTCTATATATTTGGTGATCGTCGCCGCCGCCATTTTGTGCTGGCCGGTGCGATGATAGGCAACAGCCAGGTGATCCCAGGGGTTTCTATCTTGCATCATCCCCGGCAGGCGCCTGATGCGCGGATCATAGCCTTTTGTTGCTTCGATCAATTCGGGAATTGCTTCCTCGGAACGTCCCATGAAGGCCAGCATGCTTCCCTTGATATAGCGGGCGCTGGGATTGCCGGGGGCCAGTGCCGCTGCTTTCTCGGCCTCCGCCAGCGCCGCGCGCTCGCGCTGCGTGCTGTACAATACATTCGCCAGTCCGGCATGAGGCCGCCAGTCGGCGGGAGCAAGCGACGCCGCCTTTTCGAGTATTGGCATTGCCGCGGCGGGCGTTTCGCTGATTGCCATCAGATTGCCCTTGGCGAGGTAGGCGTCAACGAATTGGTCATCCAGAGCGATGGCGCGATCCCAGGTTTTTTGCGCCTTCCTCTGACCACGAGGCGAACCATTCTCGAATCCTATTTCGAGCCACATATAGGCATAACCGAGGTTGACCAGGGCCGTCGCCCTGTCGCGGCGCGTGCCCTTCTTTTCTTCGACGAAGTGTTCGCAGATCAACGCCTCAGCCTTGGTCAGATTGCCCATGACGTTTTCGGTGCAGTTGGCGGGAACCGCTGGAGTGGCATCAAAATCCGCCGGAACTGCCGACATTGGAACTGGAAGGGGCGAAAAATTTTGAGCCAGGGGCATGCAAGACATATTTGCCGGGCATGACGGGCTCTGGAAAAGCGGATTGGCGGCGCGGGCCGGCAACGCGCCAGCAAACAACGCCGACGCGACGAACATGAATGGCACGACAAACGATTTCATATCAAGCACTCCGGATCAACGACACAGGCCTGCAAGCCATTTTGGTATTCCGCCATACTGGTGTCCGGCGACGGTCCCCGATATGGTTCCGTGAGATCTTTCATCAGGAAGCCGCGATTGATCATGTGACTGGAGATGGAACGCGCCAGCCAGTCGTCGGAGGCGACGGCTTGAGCAATGTCATTGAAAGCCTTGTCATAGCGCCCGAAGTGTTTGTGAACCATGCCCCGGTATAGATATACATAGGGCGTCGCCTGGTCCCAGCTTCCCGCATCGATGAGTTTGTCGGCCTCACGCAGCAGTTCCGCTCGACGCCCGAGTCTCCAAAGGGAACTGAGTTTGATCTTCTGGGATTCCAAGGCGAAGCGGTCGAGCGCCAATGCTGCTTCCGCGTCGGCCAGCGCCGCGACATAGTTATTGGTGTCCGAGTAAAGTTCCGCGCGAAGATCGTAGCTTTCCGCCAGTGCAGGGTATTGCGCGACCAGCCAGTCTGCATCGGCCATGGCTTCCGCATATCGGTGGAATTTCTTAAAGAAACGCGCCCGCTGTGAGAGCACATAGGCATAGAAATCATAATCATCCTTATTCTTGCGGTTGTAATAACGCATCTTGCCGACCTTCGCGCGGCCAGCGGCAAGGATGCGTGCCATCTCCGCCTCGGCTCGTTTCACGTCGCAGTCGGCGCATTCGAAAAGCATAGCCAAATTGAATCGGGCGAGAAAATCATCCGGATTGATTTTCAGCACTCTTTCATAAGCAAGCAGAGCATTCCGAGGACTGCGGCCCACGTCGAACGCATAGATACCAAGCGCGAAATGTCCATCGGGATTGTCGGGTTCGCGCGACAGAAAATCGTTGAAATCCCGGGCCGCAGCGACGAACTGGTTGGTCATCAGGTATGCCCATCCGCGCTGCAGGTATGCCGCATTCAGATCGGGATCGAGTTTCAGCGCCGCGTCGAGAGCCGGGATCGCCAGTTCGGAACGCTTTACCCAATAGAAAGACTCGCCCCGCTTCAACTGCGCCATGGCCTTCTCGGTGTTTTTGGCCGTAGGACTTGCGAGGACGCGGTCGCAAGCCGCCACTGTCGCATCGGGTTCGTTATAACTGTCGGCGGACCTGCAGGCCGCGAGATCGGAATCCGCCGCCAATGCGAGCGGCGCCGACGCCACCGAAAAGAGCACGGACAAAACGAAGAACATGTGCTGAAATTTCATCGTCATTCCCTAGTCCACAGACGGTGACCTTAGGAAAGCGGCGTTAAAACCGACCTAACCGCAAAGACTAGGATTTCATTAAAATTGCTCGCACATCGCGCATTTTTCCGTGCGCAGAAGGTTAAACAAAAATTCGTAGCTTGCCCGCATCGAGCTTGCGGTAGAAGCAGGTGCGGCGGCCGGTGTGGCAGGTTGGGCCTTTTGGTTTCACTTTGACTTGCAGAACGTCCTGGTCGCAGTCGGTGAGAATTTCGGTGAGCTCCAGGATGTTGCCGGAGGTTTCGCCTTTTTTCCACAGGGTGTTTCGCGAGCGGCTCCAGAAATGGACCTGGCCTGTGTCGCTTGTCAGGCGCAGCGCTTCGGCGTTCATATGGGCGAACATCAGCACTGTGCCGTCGCCGGCATCGGTGACGATGACGGGGATCAGGCCGGCGCTGTCGAATTTCGGACGAAACTCGGTTGTCTCTTCAATCAAATGGAGAAGCCGCCGGACGGTGCCCGCACCAGTTCCATGAAGCGCGTCTGCAGCACCGGGTTCGATTTGAATTCGCCGATGAACTGCGTGGTGATGGTGGCGACATTGCGCTTGCCGATGCCGCGCATCGACATGCAGGTGTGAACCGCCTCAAGCATCACCGCGACGCCGCGCGGTTCCAGCGTGTCATTGATGGTGTTGGCGATCTGCGCCGTCATGGTTTCCTGGGTCTGCAGCCGCCTGGCGAAGACATCGACGACGCGGGCGAGTTTCGACAGGCCGACGATTTCGCGCGTGGGCAGATAGGCGACATGGGCGCGGCCGATGAAGGGTGCGATGTGGTGCTCGCAATGGGAATTGAATTCGATGTCGCGCAGCATGACGATGTCGTCGTAACCGCCGGCATCCTCGAAGGTGCGGGACAATGCCTCGGCCGGGTCTTCGCCGTAGCCGGAAAAATATTCGTTGAAGGCTTTAGCGACCCGGCGCGGCGTGTCGAGCAGACCTTCGCGCGCGGGATCGTCGCCGGCCCAGGCAAGGAGGGTGCGGACAGCGGCCTCGGCTTCTTCCTGGCTCGGACGCGCGACGGGCGAACGAGGGCCTCCGCGGCTCAGTTTCTTGACGATGGCATCCATTCCGGCAATCTCCAAAGCCCTTATGTGGCGGCGATCGGCCCTGATTCAAGGCGCTGGGTTTTGCTGCCGCGGCACCCCATATCATGGCTTGCCGGGTGCCGCAAACCGCTTAAAATGCCGCCATGATCAACGATATCTACAATCGCCGCATTCTGGAATTCGCCGCCGATATTCCGCTTCTGCAACGCTTGCACGACGCGGATGCAACGGTGGTGGCACATTCGCGGCTGTGCGGCTCGAAAGTGACGGTAGACGTCAAGATGAAGGATGGCGTGGTCACGGATTTCGGCCATGACGTCAAAGCCTGCGCGCTGGGGCAGGCGTCGTCCTCGGTGATGGCGCGGCATGTGGTTGGTTCGAGCGGCGCGGAACTGAAGACGCTGCGCACCCAGATGCATGCGATGCTGAAGGACAACGGGCCGCCGCCTACCGGCAAATGGTCCGATCTCGAGGCGCTGATTCCGGTCCGCGATTTCAAGGCGCGGCATGCATCGACGCTGCTGACCTTCGATGCGGTGGCAGACGCCGTGAGCCAGATCGAGGCCAGGGAGACGGCGGCGTGAGCAAGGCCACGGTCAAGGCATTCGACCTACCGGCGCGGACGGGTACGATTTACCCGGAGGTTTATGCTGGCGCGTTGAAGGGCCGAGAGAAACGGGCACTCGGCGATTATTTCGGCTTGAGCCAGTTTGGCGTGAATATAACGACACTGGCGCCCGGCGCCTGGTCGTCGCACCGGCACTGGCACGAGGTGGAGGATGAATTCATCCATGTGCTCGATGGCGAGATCGTGCTGGTCGATGACGAAGGCGACCATGTGCTGACGCCAGGCATGTGCGCGGGCTTCAAGGCGGGCAACGGCAACGGGCATCGGCTGGAGAACAGGTCCAGCGTGCAGGCCACCTATCTCGAAGTGGGAACGCGTTCGGCGAGCGAGGTGTCGCATTATCCGGACATCGATCTCAAAGGTGCGAAGTTTGAGGGGAAGTGGATTTTGACGCGGAAGGATGGGACGGGGTTTTAGCGGGACACCCGCCTGCGCGGGGGTGACGATAGTTTCTACAAATCCTGCACGTCGACCACGCCTGCGATGGCTTTGATCGCGCCCTTCACTTGCGGCGTTACCGTGAATTTGTTTCCGAGGGTCATTTCGACTTCGCGGCCGTGGTTCAACATCAGGATGAGTTTGACCGGAGCCTTGCCGCCGTTGGTTAGGCGCTGGGCGATCGAGTCGATCGGTTTTATGTCGCGCACGAAGATGGTGAGTCCGGTGGTCATGGTCGCCGCAGCCTTGTCCAATTTCTCGACGGCCTGCAGGCGGAGTTTCACATCTTCGCCCTCGACATCGGCTTCGACGCGGACAATGACCGCGGTGCCGGGTTCGAGCAGATCGCGAGCGGCGGCAAGAGTGTCGGAAAAGCAGATGGCTTCAAACTGGCCGCTTGGATCGGAGAAGCCGACGAAGGCAAACTTGTTGCCGGATTTCGAGTGGCGCTCCTGGCGATGGGTGACGGTCGCTGCGAGTTTTGCTGCGGTTGCACCTTTGGTCAGCGCCTTGTCGTGGAACGAGGCCCAGCTTTCGACGCCCAGCCTGGCCAGCGGTTTCACATAATCATCGAGCGGGTGGCCCGAGAGATAGAAGCCGACGGCGTCGAACTCCTGCGCCAGGCGGTCCATCGGCAACCACGCGTCGCGGGCGGGAAGGACGAGATCCCCCTCCCCGCCCAGCACGGTTCCGAAGAGGTCGTTTTGTCCGGCGGCGGCTTCCGAGGCGGTACGGTTGGCGGTGGCGAGAATGGTTTCGACGCCGTCCATGACCTGGGCGCGGTTGGCGTTGAGGCAATCGAAGGCGCCGGCCTTGGCCAGGCTTTCCAGTGCACGGCGGTTGACGACATGGGCCTCGATGCGCCGCGAGAAATCGGCGAGCGAAGCAAATGCTCCGCCGACGGAGCGTATCCGGGTCAGATGCTCGATGGCGCCGGAGCCGACATTGCGAAGTGCCGCCAGCGAATAGACGATGGCGCCATCCTTTACCGCGAAATCGACGCCGCTCAGATTTACCGACGGCGGCACCACGCGCACGCCCATGCGCTGGGCCTCGCGGCGGAACAGCATCAGCTTGTCGGTATTGCCGATATCGAGCGACATCGAGGCCGCGAGAAACTCGACCGGATGATTGGCCTTGAGCCAGGCGGTCTGGTAGGCGATGACCGCATAGGCTGCGGCATGCGATTTGTTGAAACCGTAGCCCGCGAATTTCGCCACCAGCTCGAAAATGAAATCGGCGCGGTGGGCCTCGATCCCCTTGTCCACGGCGCCCTTGAGGAAGCGCTCCTTCTGCGCATCCATCTCGGACTTGATCTTCTTGCCCATGGCGCGGCGCAGGAGATCGGCCTCGCCCAGCGAGTAGCCGGACAGGACCTGGGCGATCTGCATCACCTGCTCCTGATAGACCATGATGCCGTAGGTCTCTTTGAGGATGGGCTCGAGCAGCGGATGGAGATAATCGGGCTGTTCGGTGCCCGTCTTGCAGGCGATGAAGCGCGGGATATTGTCCATCGGCCCCGGGCGATAGAGCGAGACGATGGCGATGATGTCCTCGATGCAGTCGGCGTGCATCTTGCGCAGCACATCGCGCATGCCTGAGCTTTCCAGCTGGAACACGCCGACCGTGTCGCCGTGGCCCAGCATGTCGTAGGTCTTTGCATCGTCGTATGGGATGCGGTCGATATGAAAGGCGGGCTCGCGCAGGCGGATGAGTTTCTGCGCCTTGTCTATGACGGTCAGCGTTTTCAAGCCGAGGAAGTCGAACTTTACGAGCCCCGCCTTCTCGACATATTTCATGTTGAACTGGGTGGCGGGGAGCAGCGCTCGCGGATCGCGATAGAGGGGTACGAGTTCTTCCAGCGGACGGTCGGAGATGACAATGCCCGCGGCGTGGGTCGAGGCGTTGCGGTTCAGGCCTTCGAGCTTGAGAGCGATCTCGAACAGCAGTTTCACCATGGGATCGCGGTCGCGCTCTTCCTGGAAACGTGGCTCGCCGGCAAGGGCCTGCGCCAGGTTGACCGGATTGGCGGGATTCATCGGGATCATTTTCGACAGGCGGTCGATCTGCCCGTATGGCATCTGCAATACGCGGCCCACGTCCCGCGTGACCATCCTGGCCTGCAATTTGCCGAAGGTGATGATCTGGGCCACGCGGTCGGCGCCGTAGCGCTTCTGCACGTAGTCGATCACCTCGTCGCGGCGCTCCTGGCAGAAATCGATGTCGAAGTCGGGCATCGACACGCGCTCGGGGTTCAGGAAGCGCTCGAAGAGCAGCGTGTAGAAGATCGGGTCGATGTCCGTGATGCGCAGCGCGTAGGCGACGAGCGAACCCGCGCCCGAGCCGCGCCCAGGGCCCACGGGGATGCCCTGCTCCTTGGCGTGCCGGATGAAATCCC
>JANLYR010000322.1:0-2809 GCA_031365765.1 Hyphomicrobiales bacterium
CGAACTGGGTTTGCCGCCGCCGACCATGTCCATGAACTTGGCTTCGCCGCAGCCGGTGAGCACAAATGCCGCCACAGAGACGACGAAGGCGGATACCGCCTGATTCATGGTAAATCTTCCTTCCCGCTGCACGGCAGACCAATGCAGACCAAATCCGGCAATTCCGTGGCTTCAGCCCGGCCGACGATCCAGGAACGATTCATACAGCAATAGCGCCACGCCCGCAACGATGGCGACATCGGCCAGGTTGAAGATGTACCAGCTGAAGGTGCCGATGTGAAAATGGAAGAAATCGGCTACCGCGCCATGGACCGCGCGGTCGAACGCGTTGCTCAGGGCGCCGCCGATCACCAGCGCCAGAGCCGCCACCGTCAATTGATTGCGGCTTCGACACAGCCACAACCACAGCAGCAGCGAAATCGCCAGGCTGAGTGCGATCAGCACGCCCTGCATCTGCGTGCGAAAAAGACCATAGGAAATGCCGCGATTCCAGGCGAGCACGAGATCGAGAAACGGCAGGATCGCCACCGGTTCTGCGGTGATACCATAGTGGTTCAACATCCACCATTTGTGGGTCTGGTCGAGGCCAAAGACGAGGGCCGACAGCGCCAGCGCCAGCGGCGCCAGGGGGCTCCACAGAGCGATCGTCCTCACACGGTCTTTCCGAACCGCTTCTGCCAATCGCGCACCGCATCCGCATCGCGCGGCGTGATGTCGGGGAATTCCGGATCCGAGCCAACGTCCTCGGTGATCTTCCACGAACGGGCACATTTGCGGCCCTGGGCCGGCTTGAACACCACGGCAACGCCCTTGACCTGATCGAGACGGAAGGCGCCGGGCGGCCCCTCACCTTCGAGCAAGGTGGCGCCCGAGGTGATCGCGATTTCAGCCAGGTCGATGCCATCGAGAGCGGAGAGCAGTTCGGGATCGGCGACATGGATTTCGGGAGCGGCTTCCAGCGCCGAACCGATCGTCTTCTTCACCTGGCGCTCGATTTCCAGCGCACCGGTGACGACGGCGCGAACCTCCCTCACCTTCTCCCACTTCGCGGCCAACGGCGCATCCGCCCATTCATCCGGGGTGCGGGCAAACGGCATGACGTGCACGGAGGATCCATCGCCCGGAAAGCGCGTGAGCCAGACTTCTTCCATGGTGAAGGCCAGCACCGGCGCCCACCAGGTGGTGAGGCAATGGAAAAGCTGATCGAGAACCGAGCGGCAGGCGCGGCGACGCGGCGCATACCACGGGTCGCAATAGAGCGAATCCTTGCGGATATCGAAATAGAACGCCGATAGGTCCACGGTCATGAAGTGGTTGAGGACGGCGAACAGGCGCTTGTAGTCGAAGACCTCGTAAGCTTCGCGGACCTGGGCGTCGACCTCATGCAGGCGGTGCAGGATGTAGCGCTCAAGCTCCGGCATGTCCTTGTGAAATGTCGTCTCCCAGTCCTTTAAGCCCTCGAGCGCCCCCAGGATGTAGCGCATCGTGTTGCGGAGTTTGCGGTAAGCCTCGATATTGGTTTTCAGAATTTCGGGGCCAAGGCGGAGGTCTTCGGCATAGTCGGCGGAGGCGACCCAGAGGCGGAGAATATCGGCGCCGGACTGCTTGATCACCTCGTGGGGGGTAACGATGTTGCCCAGCGACTTCGACATCTTGCGGCCGTCCTCGCCGACGACGAAGCCATGGGTCAGCACCGCGTCGTAAGGCGCGCGCCCCCGCGTGCCGCAGGCTTCGAGCAGCGATGAATGAAACCAGCCGCGGTGCTGGTCCGAGCCTTCGAGATAAAGGTCCGCCGGCCATTTGAGATCGGGGCGCTGTTCGAGGCAGAAGGCATGGGTGCAGCCTGAATCGAACCAGACGTCGAGAATATCGCGGACCTGTTCCCAGTCTTCGGCTTTATAGTCGTGTCCGAGAAAACGCTGGGCCGCGCCTTCGGCAAACCAGGCGTCGGCGCCTTCCTCAGAAAATGAGTCCTCAATCCGCTGGTTCACTTTGTTATCGTTCAGGATTTCACCGGTCTCACGGTTGACGAAAACACAGATCGGAACGCCCCAGGCGCGCTGCCGCGAGATCACCCAGTCAGGGCGCTGCTCGATCATGGCACGGAGGCGATTCTGCCCGGCGGCAGGAAAGAACTTCGTCTCGTCGATGGCCTTCAAGGCAATGTCGCGAAGGCCGTGCGACGACATCGAGATGAACCATTGCGGCGTATTGCGGAAGATGATGGGTTTCTTCGAGCGCCACGAATGCGGATAGCTGATGGTCTTTTTCTTGGACGACAACAGCATGTCTGCTTTTTTCAGAGCATCAATAATCAGCATATTGGCATTGCCCCATTTGCCATATTGATCAATGACGCGGCCGTCCTGCTCAAAAAAACCCGGCGCATCCTTGGTGTAGAAGCCATTTTCATCAACTGGCGATAAAACGGCAGTTGAGATGTTCTGGTTTATCAGTGTTCGGTCATTCGCAATCCAGGTATTGTAGTCATCGGCACCATGGCTTGGTGCCGTGTGTACAAATCCTGTACCCGCATCGTCTGTGACGTGATCACCATTTAGGAGAGGCACCTTGAAGCCATAGCCAAGTTGCTTAAGAGGATGCCGACAGTCAGTAGGAAAGGCGTCCACATCAGCAATGTCACGAATTCTCGCAAGTTTTACCTTCGCTTCGGTCATAACCTGATTGGCAAGTTTGTCAGCCAGTATGTATCGGTCATCAGCGCGAGCTAAACTGCCTTCCAGCAGCTCTTCGACTTTATACAGGCCGTATTTGATTCTGCGGGAGTAGCTGATTGCTCTGTTGCCCG
>JANLYR010000324.1:0-2209 GCA_031365765.1 Hyphomicrobiales bacterium
CCTTTTTCTTCAGCCACTCGTCGATAAAAGCGATTTCCTTTTCCTGGGCGGCGATGATACCCTGGGCCAACGTCCTGGTTTCCTCATCCTTGCCGCTTTCGAGCAGCACCTTGGCCATGTCGATCGCCGCCTGGTGATGCACCTTCATCTGTTTCATGAAATCGACATCGGCGTCCCCGGTAAAAGCGGGAGCCATGTGCATCATGGTCATCATCGAGGCCTTGTAGCCCTGGGTGGCCGCTGAATCGCCGTCCTTGGCGGTAAAGGCATCCATCCCCATCTCCTGGGCGGAGGCGGCCGTGGCGAGGAAAAGGCTGGCGAAGGATACGAGGAGGAAACGGGTCATGAAACTTCTCCTTAAGTTTGGAAGCTTCATATAGGCCATCGTTTTGACCAATATCACTGCCGTGATACAATTTGTCTCATTCGGCCCTGAAGGGTGAACCCGCATTGCAAGCGTTTCTTGACAGTCTTCTCGACCGTGGCCTGCTGGCATCCGACCAGCTGACCCGACTTTCGCGGAGCGCCCGCGATACCGGCGAAAGCCCCGTCCGATTGCTGGCACGCAACGGCCTGGTCGACTCGCAGATCCTTGCAACCGAACTGTCCAGGCATTTCGGCATCCGCATGGTGGACGAGCGCGACTGGCCGTCCTCCCTCATTCTCCGGGAATCGATTTCCCCCCGCTTCATGCAGGAACATCATGTTCTGCCGATCCGGGAGGATGCCTCCACCGTAACCGTCGCTGTTTCCGACCCGTCGGACAAGGCCGTCCTGTCGGCGATCGAAGTTGCCTGCGAGCGCTCCGTCGATCTCCGCATCGCTTCCGACGGGCAGCTCGTGGCGCGCCTCGAAAAGCTGGTCAACGGCCATGCCGACGAAAAGCCCATGGCCCGCGCTCTGGCCTCCGGCAGCGACGATGACGAGGAGCATCTCAAGGATCTGGCGCTCGATGCGCCCGTGATCGACCTGGTCAACCGCCTGTTCCGCGAAGCCTCCGCCGCCCGCGCTACCGACCTTCATATCGAGCCGGCGCGGGGCCGCGTGATCGTGCGGCGCCGCGTCGATGGTATGCTGGTCGAGGCGGGCGTGCTGCCGGCCGATTTCGGCAAGGCGGCGGTGTCGCGCATCAAGATTTTGACGCAACTCAATATCGCCGAGCGCCGTCTGCCGCAGGACGGCCGGGCCCGCGTCAAGGTGAACGAGCGTGAATATGATATCCGTGTCGCTACCATGCCGACCATCCACGGCGAAAGCATCGCCATCCGCTTCCTCCAGGCGACGCACCAGATTCCAGAGCTGACGAAGCTTGGCCTGACCAAGCGCGATCTTGGCATCCTGAAGTCGCAATCCGCCCATCCCCACGGCCTGATCGTGGTGACCGGTCCGACCGGCAGCGGCAAGACCACGACGCTTGCCGCGGTGCTGTCGCATCTGAACGATCCGAGCCGCAAGATCCTGACGATCGAGGACCCGGTCGAATACCAGGTCGAAGGCGTCAACCAGATCCAGGTGCGGCCCGAGATCGGGCTGACCTTCGCCTCGACGCTGCGTTCTTTGCTGCGGCTTGACCCCGACATCATCATGGTCGGCGAAATGCGCGACAGCGAAACCGCCAAGATCGGCGTCAACGCCTCACTCACCGGGCACTTGGTGCTGACCACGCTCCATACCAATTCCGCTGCGGGTGCGGTGACCCGCCTGCTCGATCTCGATGTCCAGGCCTATCTCATCGCATCCACGCTGCGCTGCGTCATCGCCCAGCGGCTGGTCCGGCGCTTGTGTGTCAGTTGCCGGGAGCCGCATGACGTGATCCCCAACGATCTCGTGGTGCTGGCCGAGGGCGAAGGACTGAAGATCGGGCCTGCGACAAAATTGTGGAAGGCCGTGGGCTGCGAGCATTGCGGTGGCTCGGGCTTCCACGGCCGCGCCGCGATCTTTGAAATTCTCGCTGTCGACGAAACGCTCCGTGCACTCATTCAGCCCGGCGTCAGCGCCGATGTCATCGCCAATGCCGCGAAGAAATCGGGGATGATTCCGCTCCTCGCCGACGGTTTCCTCAAATGCCAGGAGGGCCTCACGACAATCGAGGAACTGACCCGCGTGGCGCTTGAGGACTAGTATAGGGCATGGTTAAATTCCGCTACGCCGCCATACGCAATGACGGGAGCGAAATTTCCGGCACGATGGAAGGCATCGACCGGTCCGC
>JANLYR010000337.1:0-1719 GCA_031365765.1 Hyphomicrobiales bacterium
GCCGCCGCCAAGTGGGCCGACGTCATGATGATGCTGACGCCCGACGAGCTGCAGGCCGACATCTACCGCACCGACCTGCACGAGAACATGAAAGACGGCGCCGCGCTGTTGTTCGCGCACGGCCTCAACATCCATTTCAACTTGATCGAGCCGCGCAAGGATCTCGACATCCTGATGGTGGCGCCAAAGGGCCCCGGCCATACCGTGCGCTCGGAATACCAGAAGGGCGGCGGCGTGCCCTGCCTGATGGCCATCCATCAGAACGCGTCCGGCAACGGCCATGACCTGTGCCTGTCCTACGCCAGCGGGATCGGCGGCGGCCGCGCCGGCATCATCGAGACCAATTTCCGCGAGGAATGCGAGACCGACCTGTTCGGCGAGCAGGTCGTGCTGTGCGGCGGCCTGGTCGAGCTGATCCGCGCCGGCTACGAGACGCTGGTGGAAGCTGGCTATGCCCCGGAAATGGCCTATTTCGAGTGCCTGCACGAAGTGAAGCTAATCGTCGACCTGATCTACGAGGGCGGCATCGCGAACATGAATTACTCCATTTCGAACACGGCCGAATACGGCGAATACGTCACGGGGCCGCGCATCGTGACGGCCGAGACCAAACTGGAAATGAAGAAGGTGCTGGCCGATATTCAGGAAGGCCGCTTCACGCGCGATTGGATGCTGGAGAACAAGGTCAACCAGACCAGCTTCAAGGCTATGCGGGCCAAGGCGGGCGCGCATCCGATCGAGGAAGTTGGTGCTAAGTTGAGGGCGATGATGCCGTGGATCGCCAAGAACAAGATGGTCGATAAGGCGAAGAATTAGGCTAAAAGTAAATTGACCGTCGGCGCCGGTTCGTCACCGGCGCCGCAGGCGGTTTAGCCAGCGAGTACTTTAGATGGTCGAAGGTGGGAGCATGGAGGCCAAGGAAGCCGTCCTGCGTGCAAAAAAGCATCTCATACACGTCTATGAGGGCGAGGACATTGCCGCGCCAACTTTGGAAGAGGTTTGGTTCGAACCCGCAAAAAAAATCTGGTTCGTCACACTCGGAGTGAGACGCATAGCCATGAGTCAGGGATCGGTCGCCGATCGGCTCGGTCTTGCTTCCCTTCCTGACTATAAGGTTGTCCGGATTTCCGACACCGACGGAAAAGCGCTTTCGGTGCGCGACCGGGTCAGCGACGCCTTCGCAAAGTGAGGACAGTCGCGCTCGATACCAATCTCATGCTGCTTGCGGTGGTTGGCCGGGCCGATCCGAACTTTGTCGCAAAGCACAAGCGGCTGCGCGATTTCCTGCGGGGCGATTTCGAGCTCCTGGTCGATATTCTGCAAGCGGCTAATCGCATCGTCTCGACACCGAACAGCCTGACAGAAGCGTCTAACATCTCAAGCTTCGGGGTTGCGGAACCGATGCGTACACGGATTTCCGTGTCACTTCGACTCATCATCGAACAGCTCGACGAAATCTTCCAGCCCAGCCGGGACGCCGCCAATGAACCCGAATACGCCAGATTGGGCCTTGCCGACACAGCGTGGCTAGGCGCGTTGAGGAACGACGTCACACTCGTGACGATTGACGGCGACCTCCATCGAGCTGCCATTTCGCGAGGTTTTCAGGCAGTCCATTTCGCGCATCTTCGAGCGGAGCGAAAGGCGAAATGATGTTCGAAAACAGGATCAACCAGGCCTCCATCAAGGCCATGCGGTCGCCGCCCCGGCGCATCCGAT
>JANLYR010000346.1:0-3887 GCA_031365765.1 Hyphomicrobiales bacterium
CCGGACCGAGGTGCCGCCGACCGAGGAATATCCGGCGCGCGAATGGCAAAGACCGCATCTCCCCAACCTGACCGGCACGGCCCTGGCCTACCGTCCGAAGGGAAGCATTCTCCGGGGTGCCATGCCGGCACCCTCCGAACCTGCGTACCGGCCGTGGACTCCGGATTGACCGCGAACGCCGCATGAAGAATTCAACCGTTGAAACCCTGATCGGTGCCGCCGTCATCGCCATCGCGGCGGCGTTCTTCATTTTCGCCTACACCGCGACGGGCGGAAAGGGTGCGACAAGCGGATATCGCCTTACCGCCGAATTCGACAATGCCGAAGGCATCAATGTCGGCACCGATGTGCGCATGGCGGGGATCAAGGTCGGCACCGTCGTGGCGCAGTCGCTCAATCACGATAATTTCCAGGCGGTCATCACCATGACGATCGATCCGGCGTTGAAGCTGGCCGAGGATACAACCGCCAAGGTGACGGCGGAGGGTCTGCTTGGTGCCAAATTCATCGCGCTCGAAGCGGGTGGTGCTGAAGAGAAGCTGGCTGATGGCGGCATGATCTCCTACACCCAGGGAGCCGTCGATATCTGGTCGCTGATCAGCCAGGCGATGTTCGAGAAAAGTGGCGCCAAGCCGGCCGCGACAGCACCGCCCGAGCCGCCGCCGCAGCCATGAGCGCTGCGCACAAGCAATCCTGGACAGCCGAAAGTTACGCCGCCCATGCGCGGTTCGTATCCGGCCTCGCAGGACCTGTCATGGAATGGCTCGATCCCACGCCCGGCGAGCGCATTCTCGATCTGGGCTGTGGCGACGGGGTTCTGACAGCGGAGCTAAAAGCGCTGGGCTGCGATGTGCTGGGCCTCGATATCAGCGACGATCTCCTGTCCGCAGCGAGAAGGCGTGGCGTTGCGGTGGTTCATGGCGACGGCCAGGCGCTGGCATACAGCAACGAATTCGACGCGGTGTTTTCCAACGCCGCGCTGCACTGGATGACCGAGGCCAAGGCTGTTGCCGAGGGCGTCGCGAAGGCTCTCAAACCCGGTGGCCGTTTCGTGGCGGAGTTCGGCGGCCACGGCAATGTCGCGGCGATCGCAACCGCCATGCGCGCCACCGCCATCTGCCGCAAAGGTGATCCGGCACTTGCCGGTCCGTGGTTCTTTCCCACGCCCGAGGTCTATCGCGGCATACTGGAAGCGGCGGGTTTGGCGGTGAAGCGCATCGGACTTTTCCCGCGCCCCACGCCGCTCAAGACCGGCATGGCCGCCTGGCTCCTCGTGTTCCGCAAGCCGTTCTTCGAGCAGTTCGGCAGCGACCAGGACGCCGTTCTGGCCGAAGTTGAAGACCTGCTGCGGCCCGTGCTGTGCGACCAGCTTGGCAACTGGACCGCCGACTATGTCCGTCTTCGCGTCGAGGCGGTGAAACCCTGATGATGCGCGCGCTGAGCGTTAGTTTTCTGTTGCTGAACATCGGCGCGGTTCAAGCCGGACGCTTGCCCAATCCGATCGCGGTGTTCAACGGGCTGGACAAGATCACCGGCGTCACCACGACATTCGAGATTCCGATCGGCGAGGAAAAGCGCTTCGGCGGCCTCATCGTCAAGCCCGAAGCCTGCTACACGCGCCCGCCAACCGAGGAGCCCAAGACCACCACCTTCGTCGAAGTTGACGAGGTCATCAGCGATGAAACGCGCAAGCGCATTTTTTCCGGCTGGATGTTCGCCGAAAGCCCCGGGCTCAATGCGGTCGAACATCCGATCTACGATGTGTGGCTGACCGGCTGCCGCGATCCCAACGCAGCCCCGCCCGTCGTCGAAGCCTCGCCCGATACCTCGACCTTGCAGGATCAGATCGAGGAAGCGCCGCCCGAGGATTGAGCCAGGCGCAGGACTTTTTCGGCATCGCCGTCGTCGTTGAACCGGAAGAAATCCGCCTGCTCCAGCAGTGCCTCGTCGAGCAATTGCCGGTAGCGGTCCTTGCCCACGGCGACCGCCCCCATGCGCTCGAGATGAGGATTGGTGAATTGCGCGTCGAGCAGGCGGAAGCCGCCGGCTTTCAGCCGTGCCACGAGATGGACCAGCGCCACCTTGCTGGCATCGGTCCGCCGCGAGAACATGCTTTCGCCGAAGAACGCCGCGCCGATCCTGACACCGTACAGTCCGCCCACCAGTTCGCCGTCCAGCCGGCATTCGACCGAATGGCAGCAGCCCATGCGTGCCAGTTGCGTGTAAAGGGCCCGGATGCGCGCGTTGATCCAGGTCGTCTTGCGGTCCGGCATTTTTTCGGCGCAGGCATCGATCACGGCCGGGAAGTCACGATCGATAGCGATGTCGAAGGGGCGTCGCCGCACCGTCTTTCGCAGGGAATGCGAAATTCGCAAGCCGTCAAGCGGGATGACGCCACGCTCCTCGGGTTCGATCCAGTAAAGCGCGTTGTCCTCGGCACTCTCAGCCATGGGAAAAATCCCGGCGGTATAGGCGCGAAGCAGGACCTGCGGGGTGATGGCGGTCATCACACACTCCGTGCGAGATAGTTCTCCAGCCAGTGGATGTCGTAGTGCCCGTCGATGATGTCGGGCTCCGTCAGCAGTTGTTGAAATAATGGAATGGTGGTTTCGATTCCCTCGATGACGAATTCGCCGAGCGCCCGCCTCAACCGCATCATGCACTCCGTCCGCGTCTTGCCGAACACGATGAGCTTGCCGATCAGACTGTCGTAATAGGGCGGGATGCGATAGCCGGCATAGATCGCCGAATCGACCCTGATCCCCAAGCCCCCGGGAAAATGCACCGCATCCACGCGGCCCGGCGATGGCGCGAAGGTCGTGGGGTTCTCGGCGTTGATCCGGCATTCGATGGCATGGCCCGAGAACGAGATATCTTGCTGCGTATAGGGCAGCGTTCCGCCCGCCGCGATGCGGATCTGTTCCTGCACCAGGTCGAGGCCGGTGATCGCCTCGGTCACCGGATGTTCGACCTGCAGTCTCGTATTCATCTCGATGAAATAGAATTCCCCGTTCTCGTAGAGAAACTCGATCGTGCCGACACCTTCATAGCCGAGCTTCGCCATGGCCGTTGCGACGCGATTGCCGATCTCTTCGAGTTGTACGGAATTGAGTGCCGGCGAATGCGCTTCTTCCCAGATTTTCTGGTGCCGGCGCTGCAGCGAACAGTCGCGCTCGCCCAGATGAACGCAATTGCCCCTGCCGTCGCCCAGCACCTGTATTTCGATATGGCGCGGCGTCACCAGATATTTTTCGAGATAAACTTCGCCATTGCCGAACGCCGCCTTGGCTTCCGCCTGCGCCGTGCTGATCGCTGTTTCGAGATCGGCTTCGGTGCGCGCCACCTTCATGCCGCGGCCACCGCCCCCGGCTGTCGCCTTGACGATCACCGGAAAGCCGATGTCCGCCGCGATCCGCCGCGCCTCGTCGATGTCGGAGACGCCGCCGTCGGAACCCGGCACCACCGGAATGCCCAGTTCCTTCGCGGTCCGCTTGGCCTCGATCTTGTCGCCCATGATGGGGATATGTTCCGCGCTGGGAGCGATGAATTTGATGGCATGTTCGGAAAGAATCTGCGCGAAGTTGGCATTCTCGGACAGAAAGCCGTAGCCCGGATGCACCGCTTCGGCGCCGGTGATCTCACACGCTGCGACGATCGATGGAATGTTGAGATAGCTGTCGCGCGCCGGCGGCGGCCCGATGCACACGCTCTCGTCGGCGAGGCGCACATGCATGGCCTCCGCGTCCGCGGTCGAATGAACCGCCACCGTCTGGATGCCGAGTTCGCGGCAGGCGCGCAGCACCCGGAGGGCGATTTCGCCCCGGTTGGCGATAAGGATCTTTTCGAACATCGGTTACTCGATCACGCAGAGCACTTCGCCGAACTCC
>JANLYR010000436.1:0-12658 GCA_031365765.1 Hyphomicrobiales bacterium
CGCGGGTGGCGCTGGCCTCGGAAGGCGAAATGCGCGCCGCGGTTGAAAACGCCAAGGCGGCACAAGTCGGCTGGGCGGCGAAGAACCCGCAGTTCCGGGCCCGGGTGATGATGCGCTTCCTCGATCTGGCGGCCAAACACCGCGAGGAACTGGCGGCGCTGATCTCCATGGAGCACGGCAAGACCATCCCCGACGCGCTCGGCGACTTGCAGCGCGGCGTCGAGGTGGCGGAATTCGCCACCGGCATTCCGCATCTGCTCAAGGGCGAATATACCGACGGCGCCGGCCCCGGCATCGACATGTATTCGATGCGCCAGCCCTTGGGCGTCGTTGCCGGCATCACGCCGTTCAATTTTCCGGCGATGATTCCCTTGTGGAAATGCGCCCCCGCCATCGCCTGCGGCAATGCCTTCATCATGAAGCCATCGGAGCGCGATCCCTCGTGCCCGATGCGGCTCGCAGAACTGTTCCTCGAAGCGGGCCTGCCGCCCGGCATCCTCAATGTCGTCAATGGCGACAAGGGTGCGGTCGATGCGATCCTCGATGATCCCGACATCAAGGCGGTGGGGTTTGTCGGCTCGACGCCGATTGCGCATTACGTCTATTCGCGCGCCGCGGCGGCCGGCAAGCGGGCGCAATGTTTCGGCGGTGCGAAAAACCACATGATCATCATGCCCGACGCCGACATGAACCAGGCGGTCGATGCGCTGATCGGGGCCGGATACGGGTCGGCGGGCGAGCGCTGCATGGCGATTTCGGTTGCCGTGCCGGTGGGGGAGGCCACCGCCAATACGCTGATGGAAAAGCTGATCCCGCGCGTTGAGAAACTGAAGATCGGGCTTTCGACCGACCGCGAGGCCGATTATGGCCCCTTGGTGACGGCGGAGGCGCTGAAGCGGGTCCAGGGTTATATCGATATCGGGGTGAAGGAAGGAGCGACGCTGGCGGTCGATGGCCGCGGCTTCAAGATGCAGGGCTACGAGAAGGGGTATTTTCTCGGCGGCTCGCTGTTCGACCACGTCACCCGTGACATGCGCATCTACAAGGAGGAGATTTTCGGGCCCGTCCTGTCGGTGGTGCGGGCCCAGACCTATGCCGAGGGCGTGGCGCTGGTCAACGATCACGAATATGGCAACGGCGTTGCCATCTATACCCGCGACGGCGACACGGCGCGCGATTTTGCCTCCAAGATCCAGATCGGCATGGTCGGCATCAATGTGCCGATTCCTGTGCCGCTCGCCTATCACACCTTCGGCGGCTGGAAACGCTCAGGCTTCGGCGATCTCAACCAGCACGGACCGGATTCGGTGAGGTTCTACACCAAGACGAAGACGGTGACCTCGCGCTGGCCCAGCGGCATCAAGGAAGGGGCGCAGTTCTCCATCCCCAATATGAGCTGATGGGACGCAAACACACAGTGCCTAGAATTGTCCGCTTCAATCGGAGATCAAAGCAATGTGGGATACAATCGTAGCAGTAACCTCGGTACTAATCGGGTTAGCTGGCCTGCTTGCAATCTGGTTGGGTTGGCGAAATTCCGAGTTGAAAAAAAACGAGGTTCTGTCTTGGGTGAATGAAGTAATTACTGTGCTCACGTCGATCTGGGTGACATGCCAATTGAATAATCCGCCCATGAGTGAAAGAGAAAAAAATGAGAGAATGGTTAAATTAATTTATGATACTTCAATCGTGGTTGAACGCGGGCGAATATTTTTTAAAAATGAAATCGTGGATCAACATGGTGTGCAGAAACAGCCTGCCTATCGGGGGTTTCGACCAAAAATCCTAGATCCAATAGTCGTGGCACATGAAATTGCGAGTGAGTGGTGTATGGCTAGCGAAGACGACAAACGTGCGATGAAAAAAATTGCAAATGATATGTTGAAGGAATTTGTATCCCTCGCTCAAAAGGAAGTGGGACGAGCAAAGACTGCTTCATCCGCCACAAAGCAAGGTGGCGAAGGTGCACGATTAAAGGATTTAAAGACGAAGTTCTTTAAGGATGAGGCCGATCAACTGCGCGTGCAGCACGAAAGCCTAGGGGGTTATTCTCCGGAGGAACGGGTCGCGGTATCGCGCGCCATCCGGCGATGACGCCAAATATCATTCCGTCGCTCACGCCAGAAGAAAGGCGAGAAGGTTTCGAGTAACGTTAGTCGACGTTCAACAATCGGAATTAATTGGTTTTCCGTAAAACCGGCATGGACTGGAGCTTGAACTCCTGAGTATTAAAATGAAGCACAAACACACGCCTTTCGATGTCGGTATGGCCGCGGCGGAGACGATTGCGCGGCGGATGCCGGTTTTGTGGTGGGGGATGGTGGCGCCCACGCCCAAATCCAATGCGGCGATCGTGGGCATGTTGGCGGAAAAGCAGCTTGCGGCGGCGCAAGGCATGATCGCGGCACAGGCGGAGATGATGAAACTTGCCATGCGGCCGTGGTGGAAATGGGGAAAGGTTTCGCCCGAACGCGCGGCGGGCCGGATAGTGGAGGCTGCCGCCGCTCCGGCCGCGCGCAAGGTGAAAGCCAATGCCAAGCGGTTGCGGCGGGGGTGAATCCCGGCGGTTTGGACGAGCCCTTGAATAGCGACGGGCCAAGCCTTATTCTGTGGCCTTCCCGGCCAGCGGGACCCGCGACTATGACGAGGACAGAAAACTGAAAGCCCCAGTGAAAGCCGCCGCCGCCCGCAAGCGGGCCGCGAAGCCCAAGCCAGCCCGGAACAGCCTTCTTAACACGATCATCAGCCAGTTGGACGATGCCAAGGCCGAGGCGGTCGTCACCATCAGCCTCGACGGCAAGGCCGCGATCGCCGACAGCATGGTGGTGGCCTCGGGCCGCTCCAGCCGGCATGTCGGCGCCATCGCGGACCAACTCGTCGACAAGCTCAAGGAAGCCGGCCATCGCGATCTCCGGGTCGAAGGCATGCCGCAATGCGACTGGGTGCTGGTCGATGCCGGCGATGTCGTGGTCCACGTCTTCCGCCCCGAGGTCCGGAGCTTCTACAATCTCGAGAAACTGTGGTCCGACCACGCGCCGCAAGAGCGCATCGCGGTCTGAGACGTGAGACTGACGGTCGTTGCGGCCGGCCGGATGAAGGCCGGTCCCGAACGTACACTGTCCGAGGACTATCTCGCGCGCTGTCAGACCCTGGGTCGGGCATTGGGTATTTCCGTGGCGCTCAAGGAGTTCGCCGAATCGAAGGCGCCCCAGGCGGCGGGGCGGATGGCGGAGGAGCGCAAGGCATTTGCCGCTCATCAACCGCAACGCGGCTTTACCATTGTTCTCGACGAGCGCGGCAAGCCGATGGGCAGCGAAGGTTTCGCGGGGTTTCTCCGGCGCCATCTCGATCAGTCGACGCCCGACCTGGTTTTCCTCATCGGCGGACCCGACGGCCACGCGGAGGAAAGCCGTGCGGCAGCTGGCCTACTGCTGTCTTTCGGCCCCATGACCTGGCCGCACCGCCTGGTGCGCGTCATGCTGCTGGAGCAGATCTATCGGGCCCAGACGATCATGGTCAATCACCCCTACCACCGGTCGTGAGTGGATATCCGGCTCCGGCCGGTTTAAGGATCGTTTCATGCCGAACGATGTTTCCCTCTCAACAGAGCTTGCCCAACGCCTGACAGACCGGTCGGCGACAGCCGGCATCATCGGGCTGGGCTATGTCGGCCTGCCGCTGGCGGCGGCGGCGGCCGGTGCCGGATTCCAGACCATCGGGTTCGATATCGACCGGAACAAGTCCGATCTCATCACCAGGGGGCAATCCTATATCGACGCCGTACCCTCCGTTGAGCTTGGCCGCCTGACGCAGTCGGGACGGCTTAGGGCCACGGCCGCGTTCGGTGAACTTGCCCAGTGTGACGTCATCGTCATCTGCGTTCCGACACCGCTCACCCGAAACCGCGAGCCCGATCTCAGCTATGTGGTTTCGACCACGCGCATGATTGCCGAACACCTGCGCCCCGGCCAGCTCATCGTGCTTGAATCGACGACCTATCCGGGCAGCACCGAAGAAGTGGTGAAGCCCATTCTGGAAGCCAAGGGACTGCGCTCGGCCGAGGATTTCTGGATCGGATTTTCGCCCGAGCGCGAGGATCCGGGCAACAAACGGTTCCGCACCGCCACGATCCCCAAGATCATCGCGGGCGAGGGACCGCAGGCGACAGCGTTGATGATGGCGTTCTATTCGGCCTTCATCGACAAGGTGGTTCCGGTGTCGTCACCCCGGGTGGCGGAGGCGGTGAAGATCACCGAAAACGTGTTTCGCGCCGTCAATATCGCATTGGTGAACGAGCTCAAGGTTATCTACGACGCGATGGGGGTGGATGTGTGGGAGGTGATCGAGGCCGCCGCCACCAAGCCCTTCGGCTTCATGCCGTTCTATCCGGGGCCGGGGCTGGGCGGACACTGCATCCCGATCGATCCGTTTTATCTCACTTGGAAATCGCGCCAGTACGATGTGACGACGCGCTTCATCGAACTGGCGGGCGAGATCAACGTGGCGATGCCGCGCTACGTGGTGGGCAAGCTCGAAGAAGCGCTCGACCGGCGTCTGTCGAAATCACTCGGATCGTCGCGGGTGCTGATCGTGGGCCTGGCCTACAAAAAGAATGTCTCGGATGTGCGCGAAAGCCCCTCGCTCAAGCTGATCGAGCTTCTGGAAGCAAGGGGCAGCGAGGTTTCCTTTCACGATCCGCATGTCGCGGAGATTCCGCTGACGCGCGAGCATCCGGAGTTTGCCGGACGAATATCGGTGGCGCTTGATGCGGGGACGCTGTCCCGGGTCGATGCCGTGCTGATCGCCACCGACCACGACGCCGTCGATTACGGCCTTCTCGCCAGTGACGCGCGGCTGATCGTGGACACGCGCAACGCCATGCGGAGCCGGGGGCTGCCCACCGACAATGTCGTGCTATCGTGAGCGACGATTTCTTCGAATCTCTGCCGGCCTTCGCCAAGTTCGAAGGGGTGACGGATGCGAGCCGCTACCATCCGCTGCCGGACGACTGGCTGCTGGCCACATCCGATGTGGTGGGCTCGACCAAGGCGATCGAGCAGGGGCGCTACAAGGCGGTAAACATGGCGGGTGCGAGCGTCATCTCGGCCACACTCAACGCACTGGGACGCCGCGATCTGCCATTTGTGTTCGGCGGCGATGGTGCGGTGGTGGCGGTGCCCGGCTGGGCCGAGGAAAAGGTCAGGGTGGCGCTGGCCGCGGTGCAGACCTGGGTTGCGGAGGAGCTTGAACTCACCTTGCGCGCCGCCATCGTTCCGCTGACGAAAATTCGTGGCGAAGGTCACGATGTGCGCGTTGCCCGGTTTCAGGTTGGCGCCGAGGTTTCCTATGCGATGTTCACCGGCGGGGGTGCCAGCTGGGCCGAGGCGGAAATGAAGGCTGGGCGCTATGTGATCGCGCCCGCACCGCAAGGCACGCGGCCCGATCTCACCGGATTGTCATGCCGGTGGGATCCGATCGAGGCGCGGCAGGGCGATATCGTCTCGATCATCGTGGTGCCGGGGGACGACGGCGACAGCGTGGCATTCGAAGAGCTGGTGGCGGGGATCGTCGATCTGGTCGACCAGCAGGATCGCGCCGGCCATCCGGTTCCAGCCGGTGGACCGAAATTCGGCCGGCGGCCGCTGGGGTCCGACTATGAAGTCCGCGCCAGCGCCAAGCCCGGACGGAGACTGTGGCGCAAGGCGGTCATCGCCTACGAAATGTTGATCGTGAGGGTGCTCGACCGGTTGAACCTGACAGCGGGCCGGTTCGATCCCAAGCTGTACCGCAACGACGTGGCGCAGAATTCGGATTTCCGTAAATTCGACGACGGTCTGAAGATGACGGTCGATATCAGCGCTGAACGGTCGCGCCAGATCGAGGCGCGGCTGGAGGAGGCGAGCCGCAAGGGACTGTGCCGATACGGCATCCACCGGCAATCCTCGGCGCTGATGACCTGCATCGTGCCCTCGCCGCTCACCCGCGACCACATGCATTTCGTCGATGGCGGGGCTGGCGGATATGCCATGGCGGCAAGATCGCTCAAGGCCAAGACGGCATGACGCCTGCGTGGCAGCGCGGGCTGGCGCGCGGCCTGCTCGGCTTTCTGTTCAGGGCCCACTTCATGCGGCGCCGCGCGCTGGCGATCCTCAGCCGCTATTACGACAAGGGCGAACTGACACTGCGTTACCGGATGGCGGACCATACACTGTTTCTCGATCCTCGCGACGATGTGATCGCGGCGCGCGTGCTGCTGCGGGGCGACTGGCAGCGCCGTGACCTTGAGCGCGTCATCGCCATTCTCAAAACCCATGTGCCCGCAGCGGCCGGAAAGCTGTTCGTCGATGTCGGCGCCAATATCGGCACGGAAACCGTCTATGCCATGTTGAGCGGATTTTTCGCCGGCGCCGTGTCGGTCGAGCCCGAGCCCCGCAACTTCGCCCTGCTCGCCGACAATGTCGCGGTCAACGGTTTGAGCGCGAAAGTGCGGACGGTGAATTGCGCGGCGGGTCAAATCGTAGGCGAACAGGTTCTGGTGCGGAGCGACTGGAACAAGGGAGGGCATGCGATCGGCGAGGGCCGGCCCGGCGTCGCGGTGAAGGTTCTGCCGCTGCCCCAAATCCTCCGCGATGCCGGATCTGGCGCAAGCGACGTGGGATTGGTGTGGATCGATGTCAACGGCACCGAGATGCAGGTCCTGGAGGGCATGCGCGACATGCTGGCGCAGGGCGTGCCGGTGGTGATCGAACATCTGCCGGAACTGATCACGGCGGGTGCGGCGCGCGATATCCATACGCTGCTGTCAACTCATTATCGCTTTCACGCGCGGGTGGATGACGCCGAAAGCGAGCCACGACCGGTCTCGAAAATGGATCCACTGCGCGATGCGGGTGATTTTCTTTTTTGGTGATAATACCAGATCGTGCCAATACCGAATGCAGTCAACCCGACCGTTTCCCGCTTCCGATGGCGGGGCTACCATGGCGCGCCACGGCTGCGGATAGCCTCGGGCCTCCTGCTGTTCGCCTTTGTGGTCACGCATTTCATCAATCACGCCTTCGGCCTCGTGTCGCTCGAATGGATGGAATGGGGCCAGAATCTGCGCCAGGCGGTGACGCGGAGCGTGGTTGGAGAAACGCTGCTGATCGCCGCGGCGCTGGTGCATTTCGTGCTCGGAGTGTCGAAATTCCTGAGCAGCAAGACCTGGCGCGTGGGCATTCGCAACGGCATTCAACTGGCTTTCGGCCTGCTGATCCCGATCCTGCTGCTGCGCCATCTGCTGGGTACGCGGATCGTGCACGAATTGTACGGGATCGACGACGACTATGCCTATGCGCTGTGGGCGATGTGGCCGGGGGAAGCTGCGAACCAGGCGGTGCTGATGGCGCTGGTGTGGGTACATGGCACGATCGGCATCCACCACTGGCTGATGCTCAAGGACTGGTACCGGAAATCGATTTTCCTGTGGTACGGGTTGGCGGTGCTGATCCCGGCGCTCAGCTTTGCCGGATTTGTCTCGGCCGGGCGCGCGCAACACCTGGAAGGCACATTCGAAAATCCCTTCGAGCCCGGTCAATACGAAGAGATGCGCGCGATCTTCGACGGAACGGCGCTCACCTATTACGTGATCCTGGGTTGCGCCGTCGGGCTGTGGCTTCTGCTGCTGCTGTTCGACCGTTATCGCCACAAGATCGCGGTCAGATACAATGACGGGCCGACGATCCTGGTACCGCGCGGGCTATCGGTGCTCGATGTCAGCCGCGCCAATCGCATTCCGCACGCCTCGGTGTGCGGCGGACGGGCGCGCTGTTCGACCTGCCGTATCCGGGTGCTGGAAGGTCTCGAGCGGCAACCGCCGGCGCATGATCTCGAGCAGAAGGTTCTCAACCGGGTGGGTGCACCCTACAATGTGAGGCTTGCCTGCCAATTGCACCCAACGGCCGACCTTCGCATCTCAATGCTGCTGCCGGCCAATGTGGAAGCGATGGAGGGCGCCAATCCCGACAAGTATCTGTGGGGCGTCGAGCAGGATGTCACTTTGCTGTTCTGCGATCTCCGCGGCTTCACCAAAATGTCGGAGGGCCGGCTTTCCTTCGACGTGGTGTTCCTGCTCAACCAGTTCCTGGGGCGCATGGCGGAGACCATCGAGGACACCGGCGGCTTCGTTGACAAGTTCATGGGCGACGGCATCATGGCGATCTATGGCATGGACGAACCGCCGGCAGACGGCGCACGGCGCGCGCTGGCGGGGGCGCGGGCGATGGGCGGCGTGCTCGAATCGCTCAACCAGAGTCTGCGCGACGAACTGCCCGCACCCCTCAATATCGGGATCGGTATCCATACGGGTCCGGCGATCCTTGGGCGGATCGGTGCCGCAGGCAAGAACGAGGCGGCGAAACGGATTACGGCACTGGGCGAAACGGTCAATCTCGCCAGCCGGCTGGAAGGGCTGACAAAGGATATGGGCGTGCAGGTCGTGGTGTCGCAAGCCACGATCGACGCGGCGGGAATTGTGCCGGGCGAGAAGATCAAAGCGCGGATGGCAGAAGTGCGTGGTGTCAGCCACCTCGTGCCGGTCGTTATCGCGCCGCGTGCCACCGACCTTCCGGCATGAAAACCGTGGGCATCACTTTTGCCGGCAGAACCGTGGCGCTGCCGGATCTGCCGGAATACCGGAAATTCTACGCCAAGCTCGAAGCCGGGCTGTGGGAGCCTCATACCTTCGCCGCGCTGGCGCGCAACCTCGACGCGGATACGGTCTATGTCGACATCGGGTCGTGGATTGGCGTCACGCCGTTCTGGGCCAGCCATCTGGCAAAGCGCGTTATAGCGGTCGAGCCCGACCCGAAATGTCTCGCCATCTTGCGATCGCTTGCGCCGGATTATGCGAATGTCAGCCTGCTCGAAGGGGCGCTGTCGCCTGAAGCAGCGGTCGAACTTCATGCGCCGGAGGGGTTCGGCACTTCAGAAACCAGCATATTGCCGATTGGCGAAGGGCCGAGCGCCATGGCGCCCGGGCTCGCGATGGCGACAATCATGCGGCAGGCCGGGACCGGACCGGTATTCGTCAAGGTCGATATCGAAGGCTATGAATATCGCTGCTGGAGCGAACTCCGACAATTGCGCCATTACCCGCTCAAGGGCGTGCAGATCGCCGTTCATCCGCAAATTTACGAATTAACCCTGAAAGGCGGTTCTTTGTGGCGGCGGCTCGTCACGGTGTGGCGCACCTGGCGGCTCAGCCGGCTGTTTCACGGAATTTTGCCCCCTCCCACACTTGCCAAATATCCAAGCGTCCTTAAGTATCTGCTCTCGGGCATCCTGTTCCGCAACGTTCCCCGGGGTGCCGATTTCGTGTTCGAGCGGACAAATCCGGAAAGTACCCAATGACAGCCAAGAGACGCCACGATGCCGCTCCTTCCACCGTGCTCCTCGACAAGGTGGGCAACTGGCTGATGCGCTCGGCCATCGCCGGAGACGACCTCGAAACGCTGATCCGGGGTTTCTGCGAACGGCTGGCGGCGGCGGGACTGCCGCTGTCCCGCATCCAGCTCAGTTTCTCGGTGCTGCATCCGCTTTACCGCGCCACGGGTTTCACCTGGAAGCGGGGCGAGGGTCTGACCGCCGAGAGCTACCGGCATGTCGAAGGCGACCAGACCGACCGGTTCACGCTCAGCCCCTATTTCTATCTCCTGCATCACAAGCTCGATCATTTGCGGCGGCGCATCGATGTGGACGGAAAGCCGGAATTCCCCATCTTCGCCGAGCTAAAGGAGCAGGGCATCACCGACTACCTGGCCTTTGTCCATTCTTTCGACGGCGAAACCGGGCAGGGCATGCTGGGTTCGTGGGCCACCGACAGCGCCGACGGTTTCAATGACGACACCATCTCGGCGCTGCTCAGCATGCAGAACCAGGTGGCGGTCGCGGCCAAGATGGCGGTGCTGGGCAAACTCGCCGACAACATGCTGACCACTTATCTGGGGAGCGACGCCGGAAAACGCGTGCTCAGCGGACAGATCAAGCGGGGCGACGGCGAAACCGTCAGGGCCGCGCTGGTGATGGGCGACATGCGCGATTCGACACTGTTGGCGGAAAAGCACGGCCGGCAGATTTTCATCGAAACGCTCAATCGATTCTTCGACACCGTCGCCAGCCCGTTCAACCGCAGCGGCGGGCAGATCCTGAGCTTCATCGGCGACGGATTTCTGGCGGTCTACCCGTGCGACCGGCACAAGACGGAATCGCAGATCGCCTGCCGGGCGGCACTCGCGGCGGCGCAACTGGCGGAAGCGCGGATGCGTGAACTCAATCGCTATAGGCGAACCAAGGGATTGTGGGAAATCGGCTACGGCATCGGGCTCAATGTCGGCAATGTGATGTTCGGCAATGTCGGACTGACCGACCGCCTGTCGTTTTCCGTATTCGGCGCGGCGGTGAACGAAGTGCAGCGGCTGCAGAGCGTCACCAAGAAACTGTCCGCCAACATCGTGGCGAGCGAGCCATTCGCCAATTATTGCGGCGGTGAATGGAAACTCCTGGGCGTGGAAAAAATGAAGGGAGTTGAAAAACCCATGAAGGTGCTGTCGCCGGCCGAGTCGGACCTGACCGTCGCCGAAGCCAAGGAAGCCGTCGAGCGGGCCGATCAGGGGCTGTCGGACGCCGAACACCTGGTGATCCTGCACCGCGAATCGCAGCGGCCGGTGGAAAGGGCCGGAGCCCGGTGAACCGGACATCATGGTGCAAGTTTTTCGTGGCGGCTGGCCTGGCGCTTTTTCAGGGAGCCCCGGTGATGGCCGCTGATCTCCTGACCGATGGTTTCGAGGGCAGCGATTTCGCACCCGAGGGCGGGCTCTACTACAAGGATAATTTCGAACAGAGCGCCGGCAGTGTCGCCTTCCAGAAGGATGTCACGCGCAACGGCGGAGGCGCCCTCAAGCTCACGGTGAAGCCGCTGTGCAAGACATCCGAGGACGAATGCAGCGAGCGGGCGGAAATCTGGGAGAAGACCGATCTTCGCGTGCCCTATAACCAAGGGGTGTGGTACGGCTTTGCCGTCAAATTCGCCGATCCCGTGCCGGTCGACGATCATCGCTACCTGATCGCGCAATGGAAGCGCGAGATCGACGAAGGGGCGGTGGGCGATTTCAGTCCGTTCCTGGCGCTGCGACTCAACAAGGGAAAACTGTTCGCCACCGTCGAGACCAATTTTCATCCCGGCGCTCCGGGGATCGGTCCGGGCAAGGGCGGCACCTGTGCCGAGGGAACGACGCCCGTATGGCTCAGGCCCGATACCAACCAGATGCGGGCGCTGGTGGCGACGCCGGCGGACTGGACGATGGAGAACAGCGCGCTGTTCCAGTCCTGCACCGACAAGATCACCGTCACCCAACGCGGCAATCCGATTCCGCCGCCGCAATCGGGCTGGATCGATTTCGTCATCTACAGCAAGCCCGGACCCGATGGCGACGGTCATATCGAGCTGTTCGCCAATGGCAAATGGGTGGTGACCGTCAAGGGCCATATCGGCCATGGCGACAAGGGGCTCGGTCCCAACCAGTATTTCAAGTTCGGGCCCTACCGCGCCGGTCATACAACCGAGTGGACACTCTATTACGATGATTTCCGCCGGTCGCCCAACTGCGCCGATGTGTTGAAGGACGCGCCCTGCCCGTTCTGAGCCACCCGAAAGTGTGGTTGCCCACGGGACTGTAATCTGCCTAAGCTTGCGAAAACAGGCGGCGGGGAGTTGACGGGCGTAATGAAGGAGACTCAATCCGAAGTCTTGAGGATCGAGGACCTTGGCGTCGCGATATCCCTGCAAATTGGCCGCATCGAAGCCGTGCGGAGCGCCAGCCTGCGCATTCTGCCGGGCAAGGTGACAGCACTTGTCGGCGAATCGGGTTCGGGCAAGTCGGTCATCGCCCAGGCGATCATGGGCATCCTGCCGCCGGTGGCGAAGGTCACCAAAGGCCGCATCCTGTTTTCCGATCCGGCGACGCCCGGCACGAGCATCGATCTCGTGGCGCTCGATCGCGAAAGCGAGGAATACCGCCAATTACGCGGACGCCGCATGGCGATGATCTTCCAGGAACCGATGACGGCCCTTTCGCCACTGCATACGGTCGGCAATCAGGTGGGCGAAACGCTGGCGATTCATTCCAACCTGTCGAAAGCCAAGGTCAGGGCGCAAACCGAGGAAACGCTGGACCTCGTGGGCTTTCCCGATGCCAAGCGCGCCTATGGCATGTATCCGTTCGAACTATCGGGCGGACTGCGCCAGCGCGCCGTCATCGCCATGGCGCTGATCTGCCGTCCGGCGCTGCTCATCGCCGATGAACCGACGACGGCGCTCGATGTCACCATCCAGGCGCAGATCCTGCAATTGCTGCGCGAGCTGCAGGTCAAGCTCGACATGGCGATGCTGCTCATCACCCATGACCTGGGCGTCGTCGCCAATGCCGCCGACGAGGTGGTGGTGATCTATCACGGCGAGAATGTCGAATCGGGAACGGTCGAAGACATTTTCCGCCATCCCGAACATGCCTATCTCAAGGGCCTGATGGCAGCGGTGCCGCATTTCGACATGAAGCCCGGCGAGCGGCTCAAGGCGCTGCGCGAAATCAAGTCCGGCGCCAGCGCCATGCTGGGCAAGCGC
>JANLYR010000448.1:0-6365 GCA_031365765.1 Hyphomicrobiales bacterium
GAAATCGCCCAGTCCGTTCTCGGAGTGTCCCGCCCCGCCACCGGCGAGATAAAAGTGTTCGGCCAGTGCGTTAGAATTCCAAATCCCAATGCGGCCGCGCGGCTTGGCATCGCCTATGTCAGCGAGGATCGCAAGGCGTTCGGGCTGCTGCCGAATCGGCCCGTGCGGGAGAACATGACGATCTCCAGCCTCAACCGCTTTTATCGCTTTCCTTTTTTGCAGCTAGGCAAGGAGCGTGCTTTTGTCCGCGATATGATCCAGCGCCTGGACATAAGGCTGGACACGATGAGGATGGAGATCCGAAAACTTAGCGGCGGAAACCAGCAGAAGGTGCTGATCGGCCGCGCACTCGCCGTCGAGCCCAGGATTCTGATCTTCGACGAGCCGACACGTGGCGTGGATATCGGCGCCAAGCAGGAAATCTACGCCTTCCTCGAAAAACTCGTTGCCCAGGGCATCGCAATCCTGTTGATCTCGTCCGAGATGGAGGAAATACTCCGCCTTTCCGATCGCGTCGTCGTCCTGCGCCGTGGCCGGGTGGCTACGGTTCTGCCCCGAGAATCGGCTAGCGAAACCACGATCATGCGAGCGGCCGCCCTTGCCTGAGCACCCAGACAAAACACCAGTCTCATCGCGACGCCCCAGTTGGGCGCGGAACGTGCTTGCGCGGCAGGAATTCGGCGTGGTTCTGGCCTTAGTGCTGCTCATCATCGTCGCGTCTTTCGTCTCCGATCGCTTTCTGACTGTACCCAATCTCCTGAACATCCTGCGTCAGGTGGCGATTGTCGGCATCCTCGCCGTCGGTCAGACTTTCGTCATCCTGACTGCTGGCATCGACCTTTCGATCGGTGCCATTCTTGGTGTATCCGTCGTGCTTTATGCATCGCTCCTCGAGACTCACAGCATGGCGGTCGCGATTCCCTTGGGTCTTCTCGCCGCCGTGGCCGCGGGCGCCATAAATGGCATCGGCATTGCCTATGCCCGCATCCCCGCCTTCATCATGACCCTCGGGATGCTGTCATTCGCCCGCGGTATTGCGTTCATTCACACGGGCGGAATGCCAATCCCCATTATCAACGAAAACTTCTACGACGTCGGCAACGGCTATATTCTGGGCCTGCCCATTCCGGCCCTGTTCTTGATCGCCACTTTAGCCGCGAGTGCCGTCGTGTTGCGGCTAACGCCTTATGGCCGAAGCGTTTACGCGATCGGTTCAAATGAGGACGCGGCGCGGCTGTCGGGGGTTCCGGTGCAGCGTTACAAATTGCTGGTCTATGTCATCAGCGGTTTTCTCGCCGGATTGGCCGGGCTGGTCTACGCGTCCCAGCTCAGCGTCGGAACTCCCATCGCGGGCCAGGGGTACGAACTCGACGCCATAGCGGCTGTCGTTGTCGGCGGAACCTCTCTGTTCGGTGGCAAGGGCTCGGTGTTCGGGACATTCATTGGTACATTGATTATTGGGGTCCTCGCAAACATCCTCAACCTCACCGGCGTCGACCCGTTCGTTCAGCAGCTTTTCAAGGGAGCGCTGATCGTCGTCGCGGTCTATGTGATGAGCCGGTCAAACCGGGCGTAATCGGCCATGGCCCGGGCTCAACCTACTCGAGAGGAGATGACCGTTAGTGCTGCGCTGGCGTCAATTCCCGGCGCCGTGGAACATTTTCGCCCAACCGTCGAGTCTTATATAACCACAGAACGAGTCCGCCGGTATCTCTCAAGTCTCGCCGATACTCCGGCCCCCTCGACCGCTGCGGCTGCATTCCGGCTGCCGGTCCTCAGGAAACTGCTCAGGGATGATGAGGCATTCGACATTCCCGGGTTTGTTCTCCATGAGAACTTCGAGAATACAGGCAGCCCCGTCATCATTACAGGTCGTTCGGCATCTGCCAGGAATCTCTGGTATTTCGCCCATTTGGACACCATCAGCTACCTGGTTCAGCCACGTGTCGCCGACGCCTATCCGCTGGTGCCGTTCTGTTATCATCTGATGACGACCGGAGTGCGGCCGGCACGCGCTTATCGCTACAGTCTTGACGGAAACCGTTACGATGTTATCGCCGAGGGCGAACTCCATTCGATCGATGGCCGTCCATCGTTCCATCTTGCTCCTGGCTCTGTTTCGATCCGCCCCGGAGACAGGATCGTTCCCTATGTGAAATATCAAGAAGACCGCGAGTCCGGAGAAATCTTCGCTCACGTCGATAACGCGGGCGGTGTCGCTGCACTTGCCGTTGCCGCCCTCGTCCTGGCAAAGGCAGGCGTCGATGCTTTCGTAGGCTTGCCGGACGAAGAGGAAGGCCCGCCGGGCTCAGGAAGCCAGGTGATGGGGCGCGGCAGCAGCCGCATCGTCAGCCTGCTTCCACCACCCGACATTGCCATCATCGCCGATGTCCAACAGGCGGGAGGGGGCAAGGATGCCGATACGCGGGACGGTGTTGAAAATTCCACCCGCCTGGGAGAGGGAGCGGTGTTGGCCGAATTCTCCAGCCTGGGCCGGGGGGCGGTGACCCCGCCTCATCTCTATGCGCTCTCCCAGAGGTTTCGTGAGGAAATCGCCACGGCCGGGGTGAGCATTCAAGAATCCAACAACGCCTATTCATCGAGAAGCGACGATGTCAGCGTGCTGCTCAAAACGCCGAACATCCTCCTGCTCGGGTTTCCCGGCTTCAACAGGCATTTTGATCTCGGCCCTCCGCGGGCTAATCTCCATGACGTTGTCAACCTGTCGAAGGCCCTCGTCTATTACTCGGCAATTGTGCCGGTCTATCGCGAATTGTTGCTCCACATGGGCGGAGGCCGCGCATGAGCGAAATCGTAACCGTCGGCTGGCTGACGCTCGATGACATCATTCTGCCGGACCGGACCTACGAGCCGAACGTCATCGGCGGCGGCGCGCTCTACTCGGCCATTGGTGCGCGGATATGGCATGACTCGGTCGGCATTCATTCCGTCACCGGCCGGGAGCATCTCGACAAGATCCGGCGGGATATCGGCGAATGGCAGATCGATACCACCGGCATCAGCGCGATCGAGGGCAACGGCCTGCAACTCTGGATCCTGCATGAAAGCGCCACGGCCAAGCAACAGATACCGAAGCTCTCCTCCTCGAGCGCGCTCGAAATGGATCAGGGCCGCAAATCGCTCCCGGAGAAATATAAATCGGTGGGGCGCGGGTTTCACATAGCACCGCAGGGATCATCAAGCACGCTCGCCAACATCAACAGCCTCTCGAGCCTGCCGTCTCGTCCGATCATAACGGTGGACGTGCTGTCCGACACCTATGTCGATCCGCAACGCTACATCGATCTCGAATTCCTCGCAGGGGTTTCGGCTTTCTTGCCGAGCGATGTGGAGATCACTCGGCTCTGGGCGCCAGGCGACATCGAGTCGTGGTTGGCCACTCAGGCTCGAAAATTCGATTGCCATGTGGCTACGAAGCTCGGTGACCAGGGTTCGCTCGTCTGCGAGGCCGGCGGTGCAACAGTATATCGGGTGCCGGTCTTTCATGTCCCGGTCGTGGACACAACAGGTGCCGGAGACGCTTACTGTGGCGGATTTCTGGCAGGGCTGACCGGCGGCCGCTCTGTTCGGGAATGTGCCGCGATGGGGACGGTTTCAGCGTCTTATGTCGTGGAGGCGCGGGGCGCCCTATCAACTACGCGGCCCATGGCAAAAGAGCGCGACAGCAGATTGGCTGTTGTACTCTCCCAGGTTGAAAGGATCTGATCTCGAACACAAACTTTCCCTGCTTGGGCCCGAAATGTTCCCTGTTTCCTCAACAGTTTTCCCTGTTATGCTGCGCAGGGAACTTTCGTCCATCCATCTGAATTTGCTCGCAAATAGCAGACGCTGATCCCTCTGTCGGGGCCGATTTTCACCGAATTCCCTGTTATTTTCCCTGTTACCAGGGAAAATGGGCCCGAGACGGGTTCGTCACTGACTGCGTCCGCCACCAGCCTGTCTCCATAAAATAATTTGACTGTTGGACGGGGTCTGGCGTTGGGCTCCGTTTGAGTTTGCCGCCGCCAGGTGTTCACGCGGCGGGAAATACGCTATCCTCGAAGTCATGGCAGGTGGCGGTATTTGTCACACCGCTCGATGCGTGAGGAGAACAACAATTGCTGCTCGGAGTCATCGCGGACGACTTCACCGGCGCCAGCGATATCGCCAATACGCTGGCGCGCCAGAACATGTCGACCATGCTGCTCACGACTCTCGATGGGGGTCCGGCGCGTGGAAGCGACGCCGCCGTGGTTGCATTAAAAACCAGGTCCATCCCGGTACGAGAGGCGGTGGCGCAGTCGCTGGCGGCGCTTGATTTTCTGCAAGGCCAGGGCTGCCGGCAGTTTATCTTCAAATACTGCTCCACCTTCGACTCGACACCTGCTGGAAATATCGGGCCGGTGGCGGAAGCCCTCGCCGGGGCACTCGGAGTGAGAAGGGTCGTGTGCTGTCCGGCGTTTCCATCGGCGGGCCGCACCGTCTATCTCGGGCACCTGTTCGTGAACGGTATGCTGCTGTCGGAATCGGGCATGGAGAAGCATCCGCTGAACCCGATGACCGATGCCAACATAAGGCGCTGGCTGGCGCTTCAATGCACGTCAAGCGTTGGACTGGTCGATCATCAAAGCGTGCGCCAGGGGCCGGCCGCAGTCCGCGCGGCATTGGCCAAAAGCGACGATCTCCTGATCATCGCCGATGCCGCGAATGACGCCGATCTTTTTACTCTGGGTACTGCGCTGGCCGAGGCTCCGCTGGTCACGGGTGGGTCGGGGATCGCCGCGGGTCTGGCCGAAAATTTCCGTAAAGCGGGGTTGCTCGGAAAGATGTCGCGGACATTTGCCGGTGTTCCAGGGCCGGCCGTCCTCTTGTCCGGCAGCTGCTCCTCCGCGACCCGCGCCCAGATCGCGACATATCACGCAGCGGCGCCCACGCTGAAGATCGATATCGATGCGCTCATGACGCAGGCTGACATCCTTCCCCCGCTCGTTGATTTTGCAGTGGCCAACCGGGGTCACGCCCCCCTCATTTTTTCCACGGAGGATCAGGAGACGGTGGCGCGACAGCAACGGCGCCACGGCCGGGAAGACATTGCGCAGGCGCTCGACAGCCTGTTCGGCCAGCTTGCGACCGCGCTCCTAAAAGAAGGATTTTCACGCATCGTCGTTGCCGGCGGCGAGACGTCGGGGGCCGTCGTCAGTGCCCTGGGAATTCCAGCATTCGCAGTCGGACCAGAAATCGCGCCCGGCGTTCCCTGTCTTTTTGCCGAAGGAAATCCGCCGCTGGCGCTCGCCCTGAAGTCCGGCAATTTTGGCGATGACCGCTTTTTTTTCCGCGCCATCGACATGCTGGGACCGTCTGGTTGACAGCACCGGCTGCGCGTCAGCGTTTACGAGGCGGGGCCGTGCTTTCGCGCTGGACGAATTCGACGGCGAGAACTTCCGACGCCGGGCTTGGTTCGCCGCGTATCATCGCCAGCAGGCGGTTTGCCGCCATATGGCCCATGCGCTGGCCGGGGACCCGGATCGTGGTCAGCGGCGGTACCGTGTATTCGGTCAGCGGCAGATCGTCGAAGCCGATGATCGACATATCGCCGGGCACGCTCACCCCTGCGGCGCGGCATTCGGCCAGAGCGCCCACCGCCTGGATGTCGTTGGCAGCGAAAACAGCCGTCGGCGGATCGGGACCATCGAGCATGCGGCGCATCGCGGTGCGGCCTTCGATGAACTCGAAATCGCGTTCGAAAATGATTGACGCGTCAAGAGCGATGGCGTGTTCGGCCAGCGCATCCTCGTAAGCCTTGCGGCGCTCGAGAGCGCGGTCGTTGACTTCGGTTCGGCCGCAAATCAGACCGATGCGGCGGTGTCCCAATTCCAGCAAATGCGTCATCGCCATCCGGCCCGCCGAATAATTGTCAAACGACACGCAGGGACAGTTGGCGGCGGCATCCAGGCGCCAGGTCACCACACAGGGAATGTGGTGGCGGTCGATCAACCGGTAAATATTGGAGTCGCGGCCGCCGCCAGTGAGGATCAGGCCATCGACGCGGCGCTCGATCAGATGGCGGATAATGCGGCGCTCTTCACTGGGGGCGAAATCGCTGACCCCGAGAAGGACGCCGTAATGCTCGCTCTGGGCGACGCGCTGGATGGCCTGGGTCGAGGCGGCATAGATCGAATTGGTGATGGTGGGAATGACGACGCCGATTGTCATCGAGCGCGCGCCGGCGAGCGCCCCGGCCATGCCGTGCGACACATAATCGTTGCGCTCGATTACCCGGAGAACAGCGTCGCGGCGTTCCGGCCGGACACGCTCCGGATTGTTCAACACGCGCGAGACGGTGGCGGTGGAGACGCCGGCCTCCG
>JANLYR010000500.1:0-5386 GCA_031365765.1 Hyphomicrobiales bacterium
GCCGCCCTCAAGGGCGACGACCGGCTGATTCTTGCCACCGACCCCGACCGCGAGGGTGAAGCCATTTCGTGGCATGTGCTCGAAGTTCTGAAAAAGAAGGGGGCGCTGAAGGGCAAGGCGGTACAGCGGGTGGTATTCAACGCCATCACCCGGAATTCGGTGCTGGAGGCCATGCAGCACCCCCGTGAGGTCGATGCGGCCCTGGTCGACGCTTACCTGGCCAGACGCGCGCTGGACTATCTGGTGGGCTTCAGCCTGTCGCCGGTGCTGTGGCGGAAACTTCCAGGCTCGCGCTCGGCCGGCCGGGTGCAGTCGGTGGCGCTTCGTATCATCTGCGACCGCGAACTGGAGATCGAAGCCTTCCGCCGCCAGGAATACTGGTCGATCGACGGGATTTTCCGCACCGCGCAAGGGTCGGAGTTTCAGGCGGGCCTCAATTCCATCGCCGGACAGAAAATAAGCAAGCTCGACATCAAGGACGAAACCGCCGCCCGGGCCATCGAGGAGGCACTGAAAGGCGCTGCCTTCACCGTCGACCAGATTGAGAGCAAACCCGCCAAACGCCATCCCTACGCGCCCTTCCGCACCTCAACGTTGCAGCAGGAAGCCTCGCGCAAGCTGGGCTTCACCTCGGCCCGCACCATGCAAGTGGCCCAGCGCCTTTATGAGGGCGTCGATATCGGCGGCGAGACGGTCGGCCTCATCACCTATATGCGGACCGACGGCGTCGACATGGCGGGAGAAGCCATCGCCGCCACAAGGAACGCCATCCTCAAGAATTTCGGTGAGCCCTATCTGCCGTCGGCGCCGCGCCGTTACACCACCAAGGCCAAGAACGCCCAGGAGGCCCACGAGGCCATCCGCCCGACCGAGCTATCGCGGAACCCCAGCGGTTTGCGGCGGGCGCTCGACCAGGATCAGTTCGCCCTCTACGACCTGATCTGGAAGCGCACCATTGCCAGCCAGATGGAGAGTGCCGAGCTTGAACGCACCACCGCCGACATCGGCGGCGACGGTCGCGACGGCAAGCATTATGTCTTCCGGGCCAACGGTTCGGTGGTCAAGTTCGACGGCTTCCTCAAAGTCTATCAGGAAGACCTCGACGATGAAGAGGATGAGGATGCGCGCCGCCTGCCGCCTATGGCCAGAGGCGACAAGACGGGTGTCAAATCCATTCTCCCTGCCCAGCATTTCACCGAACCCCCGCCGCGCTATTCGGAAGCCTCGATCATCAAGAAGCTGGAGGAACTGGGGATCGGCCGGCCCTCGACCTACGTCTCGATCCTGTCGACCCTGCGCGAGCGCGGCTATGTCAAGATCGAGAAGAAGCGTCTTATCCCCGAGGACAAGGGCCGCACTGTCACGGCGTTTCTCGAAGCTTTCTTCCGGCGCTATGTTGAATATGACTTCACCGCCAATCTGGAAGAGCAGCTCGACCGTGTCTCCAACGGCGAATTAGACTGGAAAGACGTTCTGCGCGAGTTCTGGAAGGGCTTCACCCTGGCCCTGGCCGACATCAAGGAATTGCGCATCACCAATGTCCTCGATGCACTGAACGACATTCTGGCGCCGCACATCTTCCCCGTCCCGGCAGACGGCGGAGACGCCAGGGCGTGCCCCTCCTGCGGCAACGGTCAGCTCTCCCTGAAACTCAGCAAGTTCGGCTCTTTCATCGGCTGCTCGAATTATCCGGAATGCAAATTTACCCGCCCGATGTCAGCCGGCGGCGAAGGCTCATCGTCGATACCAGCCGATGGGATCGAAATTGGCGCCGATCCCGAGACCGGCGAAAAGGTCACGCGCCGCCAAGGCCGGTTCGGCCCATATCTGCAGCTTGGCGAAGCCGTCGAGGGCGAAAAACCGCGCCGGGCTTCCATTCCCAAAGGCACCGATCCCGAATCGATCGGCCTTGAGGAAGCTCTGAAACTTTTGTCGCTGCCGCGCGAGGTCGGCATCCATCCCGAATCCGGCAAGGAGATCGTCGCCAATTTCGGTCGCTTCGGTCCCTTCATTTTGCATGACGGCACTTACGCCAATCTCGATTCGGCCGAAGAGGTGTTCACCATCGGCATCAACCGCGCGGTCGATATCCTGGCGGAAAAGAAAGCCCGTGGTTTCACGCGGGCACGGCCCGGCGCGCTCAAGGACCTTGGCCCCCATCCCGCCGGTGGCGGCTCGATCCAGGTCATGTCCGGCCGCTATGGACCCTATGTGAAATTCGGCAAGATCAATGCCACGCTGGCAAAAGAATCCGATCCCCAGACACTGACCCTCGATGAGGCCATCGCCCTCATCGCCGTCAAAAGCGGCAAGGAACCGGCGAAGAAGAAGGCGGCGGTGAAAAAGAAGGCGCCGGCAAAGAAGGTAACCAAGCCAAAAAAGACAAAAGCTATTTTAGCCAGCGCTTGAGCCGTCCGAACGCGTTTCACTCTCATTTTGCCCGAACTTGACTGGGGTATCCACTTCTGCGCGGCCACTTCCTTTACCGGTTGCCAATCGCTATCTCTGCCTCATGCCCAGACAGCCGAAGCACAAGGCCTCCGTTCCGACCGAAGCCGACATTCTCGACTTTATCCAGACCTCTCCCGGTCTCGCCGGCAAGCGCGAAATCGCACGCGCGTTTTCGGTGAAGGGCGCCGACAAGATCGATCTGAAGCACCTGCTCAAGCGGATGGCGGACGAAGGCAAGCTGGCGAAGCGGCGGAAGAAACTCGTCGATGCCTCAACCCTGCCCCCGGTCGCGGTCCTTGAAGTCATGGGGCTTGATCAAGACGGCGAAGCCTTCGGGGAACCGGTTGAATGGGACGAAGGCGCCGGCGGCAAACCACCCCGCGTGCTGATTGTGGGAACGGACCCACCGCGCAAGGGCGATCGCATATTGGCCAAGATCGCGGCGCTACGCGGCGGCTCCTACAAATTCTCGGGCCGCGTCATCCGCAAACTCTCTGATCCTTCAAAGCGCATTCTGGGCGTTTACCGGATCGCCAAGGGCCACGGCGCGCGCATCGTGCCGGTCGACAAGAAGGCCCGCAACGAGCTGCAGGTTACAGCGGGCAGCGATAACGAGGCGCGCGACGGCGAACTGGTGGCGGTCGAGATCGATGAGACACGGGGACGCGGGCTGCCGATGGCCCGCATCCGCGAGCGCCTCGGCGATCTCAACGACCAGCGCAACATCTCGCTCATTGCCATCCACCAGCACAGCATTCCCAACGAGTTTTCTGATCGCGTGATGGCGGAAGCGGAAAAGCTGAAGGCTTTCTCGCATGCCCGCCGCACCGATCTCCGCAAACTACCGCTGCTTACCATCGATCCGCCCGACGCGCGCGATCACGACGACGCGGTGTGGGCGGATATGAACGACGCCACCGGCGGTGTCGAGGTAATCGTCGCCATCGCCGATGTTGCGGCCTATGTGCGGCCCGGTACGGCACTGGACCGCGAGGCCCGCATTCGCGGCAACTCGGTCTATTTCCCCGACCGCGTGGTGCCGATGCTGCCCGAGCGCATTTCCAACGATCTCTGTTCACTGCGCGAAAAAGAAGATCGCCCGGCTCTCGCCTGCCACATGAGCTTCGACAGAAACGGGCGCAAGACCGCGCACCGCTTCGAGCGCATTGTGATGCGCTCGGCGGCGAAGCTCTCTTACGAGGACGCGCAGGCAGCGATCGACGGACGCACCAACGACAAGACCGAAACGCTGTTGCCGGTTTTGAAAACGCTGTGGCACGCCTATCACATCCTGATGAAGGGCCGGGCGGCGCGCGAGCCACTTGAACTCGATCTGCCCGAACGCAAGCTCATTCTCGATGCCCACGGGCTCATCGACCGGGTGGTGTCGCCGCTCCGTCTCGACGCCCATAAGCTGATCGAGGAGTTCATGATCCAGGCCAATGTCGCGGCGGCCGAAGAACTGGAAGCAAAAAAGACGCCCCTGCTCTACCGCGTGCATGAACCGCCGGCCCTCGAAAAAGTCCGGGCACTCGCTGAGTTTCTCAAGACCGTCGGCATTTCCTTGCCGCTCGGCCAGGTGATGCGCCCCAAGCATTTCAACCGCATCCTGGCCGAGGTCAAAGGCAAGGAATACCAGCATCTGGTCAATGAGGTGGTCCTCCGCACCCAGGCCCAGGCTGTCTATTCGCCCGTCAACAAGGGGCATTTCGGACTGTCGCTCCGGCGCTACGCGCATTTCACCTCCCCCATCCGGCGCTACGCCGATTTGATCGTGCATCGCGCGCTGGTCTCGGCCCTGGGCTTCGGTGAAGATGGTCTGTCCACGGAGGATATTGCGCGGTTGCCTGAAACCGCCGACATGATTTCCGACGCCGAACGGCGCGCCATGGCGGCCGAGCGCGAAACCGTGGACCGGCTGATCGCTTCTCATCTGTCAACGCAGACCGGGTCCGTCTTTCGCGGCCGCATCGGCGGCGTGGTGGGGGCCGGCCTGTTCGTCAAGCTCGACGAGTCGGGCGCCGACGGCTTCGTGCCGGTGACCACTCTCGGCTCCGAATATTTCGTCTACGACCAGACCCGGCATGCGCTTGTAGGCGAGCGCAGTGGGCAAACCTGGCAGCTCGGCGACAGGCTGGAAGTGCGCCTGATGGAAGCAACCCCCGTCTCCGGCGGCATGCGCTTCGAGGTTGTGTCCGAAGGCCGCAAGGGAAAACCGATGACCCGCAGCCGCCGCCCCGCTCCGCGCAAGGGCCGCCGCTGACATGACGCGCCCATGGCTCAAATCGATGTGGCGAGGCGCCCTCGGCCATTGCCCCAATTGCGGGCGGGGCAACCTGTTCGAGGCCTATCTCAAGGTAGCACCCCGTTGCTCGGCGTGTGGCGAGGAATTGTTCCATCACCGCGCCGACGATGCACCGCCCTATTTCACCATCGTCATCGTCGGCCACATCGTTATACCCGCGATGCTGGTGGTGGAACGCCTGTGGCACCCTCCGCTAGCCTATCATTTCATCGGCTGGACCACCTTGACGCTGGCCCTCACTCTGGGCCTGTTGCCCGCAGTCAAAGGCGCCATCGTCGGACTGCAATGGGCCCTGCGCATGGAAGGGTTTGCGGGAGAGGCCGCAAACTTGACAATGCACGAGGATTGAGGTCTATCGCGGCCAAATCAGGAGTACCTCATGGCCAAGGGCAATGTCATCAAGATCAAGCTGGCGTCGACCGCCGACACCGGTTATTTTTATGTAACAAAGAAGAATTCGCGCACCAAAACCGACAAAATGTCGATGAAGAAATACGATCCCGTGGCGCGCAAGCACGTCGAGTTCAAGGAAACCAAGATCAAGTAGGCGGCCAATCGCGACACCAAAAAAAAGGCACCGAAACGGTGCCTTTTTGAGTTTTTCAATGTAGCGCCGGCCCGGGGTTTTCA
>JANLYR010000003.1:0-1551 GCA_031365765.1 Hyphomicrobiales bacterium
GGCGACTACACGACCGAGGTCTTCGCCGAGCTGCGCGCCGCCGGCTGGAAGGGCCACTGGATCGACGCCGCCTCCACGCTGCGCATGCAGGACGACGCCATCATCGTGCTCGACCCGGTCAACCTGCCCGTGATCCAGAACGCGCTGGCGAAGGGCGGCAGGAACTGGATCGGCGGCAACTGCACGGTGAGCTGCATGCTGATGGGCGTCGGCGCGCTCTACAAGGCTGGCCTCGTCGAGTGGATGAGCAGCATGACCTACCAGGCCGCATCCGGTGGCGGCGCGCAGCACATGCGCGAACTGCTCACGCAGTTCGGCACCCTGAACGCCGACGTGAAGGCGCTGCTGGCCGATCCCAAGTCGGCCATCCTCGAGATCGACCGCAAGGTGCTCGCCCGCCAGCAGTCCCTGAGTGGCAGCGAGACCGAGAACTTCGGCGTGCCGCTCGCCGGCTCGCTGATCCCGTGGATCGACAAGGACCTGGGAGAAGGCAAGCAGCCGGGTGAGGCCGGATGGGGCGTATCCAGGGAAGAGTGGAAGGCGGGCGCGGAGACCAACAAGATCCTTGGCCAGGGCGAAGGCTTCAGCACGCCCGCCACGCCGGTCGACGGCTTTTGCGTCCGCGTCGGCGCCATGCGCTGCCACAGCCAGGCCCTCACTTTCAAACTGAAGAGGGACGTGCCGCTGGCGGACATCGAGGCGATGATCGCCGCCGACAACAGCTGGGTGAAGGTGGTTCCGAACAGCAAGGAAGCGACCATTCGCGACCTGACGCCGGTGGCGGTAACGGGAACGCTGACGATTCCGGTCGGACGGATGCGCAAGCTGGCGATGGGGCCGCAATACCTGGGTGCGTTCACCATCGGCGATCAGTTGTTGTGGGGGGCGGCCGAACCGTTGCGCCGGATGTTGCGCATCCTGCTGGACCATTAACCTCCAGAGAGCCTGTAGCGTCGTGTTACAGGTAGTTGTCCAACGGCTACAAGCAGCCTTGCGTGAGGCGCGGCAAAAGGCCCGTCCTGAAGTTAAAAGATGTCTCAGCTTGTCAGTCTAAGACATTGATGTTAAGGTCATTTTCAGCAAATTCAGCCCGAGGCGAATGTCCGCATGATGAGAAAAAAACTGCCTGCAGACCGAGCAGTGGGGACACAAAATCCGATGGAAAAACCACATAGGAGGGCAACTGCCCTTGCCATCGCGGCCGCGGTTGTGTTGGGCGTCTCTGCTTCGGATGCGCAAGCCCTCGCGCTTGGCCGTGTCACGGTCCAGTCGTCGCTCGGCGAGCCCCTGCGGGCGGACATCGAGGCGATGATCGCCGCCGACAACAGTTGGGTGAAGGTGATTCCCAACACCAAGGAGGCAACCATTCGCGACCTGACGCCGGTGGCGGTGACGGGAACGTTGACGATTCCCGTCGGCCGAATGCGCAAGCTTGCGATGGGGCCCGATTACCTGGGCGCCTTCACGATCGGCGACCAACTGCTGTGGGGGGCGGCCGAGCCGTTGCGTCGGATGCTGCGGATTTTGCTGGATCATTAACCTGCGAAGGCC
>JANLYR010000028.1:0-9246 GCA_031365765.1 Hyphomicrobiales bacterium
CCGGAAGCCTCAGGCTGAACGGCGTCGAGGCCCAGGACGTAGCCGTGGACCTCGTGTCGGGGTCGAAGGGACTTGATCTTCGCATGTTGGAAATCGGCGCTGTGGGCGGCGCCAAGCTGCAATCGAGTGGCTTGATCCTCGATACCGGCAATGGACCGGACGGTAGCATAGCGATCGATGTCGAGGCCCGGGACGCACGGGGACTGCTGCGCTTGTTGGGGCTGCTGCCCGTCAATCGCGAGCCCGCATGGGCAAAAGCGCTTGGGCCCGCCAGCCTCAAGGGTTCGCTGGCGCTGAAGCCCGGTTCGCCAGGCCCCGTCACTTCCTTTGACCTGGAAGGAACGGCGGGTGCCCTGACCGTGACCGCATCGGGTGCGGTGCCGATGGGAGGCAAGGGCGAACTGCGCGGTGTGGCCGATATCAGAAGCGCCACAAGCTCAGCCCTTGTCCGCCTGGCCGGGCTGGAGCCTGTGGGTGCGGACCGGAGTCCCGCGCGGCTTACCGTCACGGCGGCGGGAAACATAGCCGATGGATTCACCGCCGATATCGAGGCGGAGGCCTATGGCACGCGGCTCGACTACAATGGCAGGCTGGAGCTGGCCGGCAACGGCATCGGCATCAACGGGGAAGCCGGTGCGCGAGCCAGCGATGCAGCCGCGTTATTCAAGGCGATGGGACTGCCTACGGCTGTGCCGCCTGGCGGCGCTCTGGTGCTGGACACAAAAATCCGCACGGAAAATGGTGTGTTCCGCATCGATCCCATCGACGGGCGCCTGGGCGAGGCGAAGATCGCCGGCATTTTGAATGTGGAAGGCGGGAAGATTTCGGGCAGCCTGGACATGGGCGCGGTAAACCTGACCGACGTATTGGCAGCGGCGTTCCTGCCATGGACCGGCGGTGAGCCAAAGCTCGACGCGGCGTTCGCCGGCAAACTGCCATTGGGATTGACCGGCGAGATATGGCTCAAGCCCTCGATGCTTGAGGTGCTCCAGGGTTTTGCCGTGTCCGATGCCCAGATCGGTGTCGTTGCCACCGATGACGAAATCCGCATGAACGTTTTCGGCAAGGCCCGCGACGGCCGGGACGCAGCGATCGAGATCGGCTCGAGGCGCACCGGTGACAGTCGCAGCCTCGACGCCAAGGTGCGGCTTCCCGTCGATCTCGAAAAGCAATTGCGGCTCGACAGCGGCGCGCCCGTCGCATCGGGCGAAGGCCGTATCGATGTCAGCGCCAAAGGCGAGGGCCGAAGTGCGGCGGGCGTCCTGGCGGGATTGACCGGCAGCGGCTCTTACACCTTCGCCGATGTCACCCTCCGCAACATATCGCCCGCATCCTTCAGCCGAAAACTTGGGGAAGCCAGAGACAAATCCGGCCTCGATTTGGCTTTCGCCGCGTTATTCGGGGGCGAGGCCCTCACGGCGGGCGATATTTCCGGCGCTATCGCCATCGCCGGCGGCGTCGCACAGTTCGAGCCCTTTGAAATAACGACACCCGATGGCGATGCCTCGGTGAAAACCGTGGCCGAGATCGGACAGGGCCAGATCGACACGGCAATAACCTTGAAATTGAAAGCCAGGCCCAATCTTTCGCCGGTCGAGATTTCATACGCGGGTGAACCCCAAAAGCTGAGCCGCGCCCAGAGCAGTTCCGATCTCGCGGCCCAGCTTGGACTGACCATGATGGAGCAGGGGGTGAAGGAGCTTGAGCGCCTGCAGAAAGAGCAGCAGCGCCTGGCGCTCGAGGAGGAGCGGATGCGCAAGGAGGACGAGGCGAAGCTTGCTGCCTACTACGCGCAGCGCGACGAGATTCGCCTGCGCCAGCGCGAGATCAAGGTCCATGCCGAAATGCGCGTAGTTGCGGCGGAGAACTTGCGAATCGCCACGGAGCAAACCCGCCTGGCCAATGTCGAAATGAACAAGCGCGAGATGGTGCTGCGCCAGCGCGAACTCCGCGTTTACCGGCGCTTGGCCAAGCTTGAACGCGAACCCCCGCCGCCGATCAAGGTCAAACCGGCGCCCCGCCGCCAAGCGCCAAGCGTCATCCGGCCCCCTTCGCAATAGCCAGAAGCCAGACGCGAACGGCACTGGACAGGTTGCGGCTGCCCCGGCCTTGATCGATCGCGGAGACGAGACCCGCGAGCGATGTGTGCTGGCGCGCCGCTTCCCGCTGCAGGGCCTCCCAGAATTCAGGTTCCAGCGAAAGCGAAGTGCGATGGCCGGCCAGCGTGAGGGAGCGCTTCATAAAGAGAACGGGTACCTATTTCCCCCGCTTGGTCATCGAGACGTAATCGCGTTTCGGCGCTCCCGTATAGAGCTGGCGCGGCCTGGCTATTTTCTGGCCCGGATCCTCGATCATTTCCTTCCACTGCGAAATCCAGCCGACGGTGCGAGCTAGCGCGAACAGAACGGTAAACATCGAAGTGGGGAAGCCCAGAGCCCGAAGCGTGATGCCGGAATAGAAATCGACATTCGGATAGAGCTTGCGCTCGATGAAGTAGGAATCCGACAGAGCGGCCTTTTCCAGTTCGCGCGCCACTTCCAGCAACGGATCGTCCTTGATTCCGAGTTCGCCCAGAACCTCATGCGCCGTCTGTTGCATGATCTTGGCGCGCGGATCGTAATTCTTGTAGACGCGGTGGCCGAAGCCCATCAACCGGATGTGGGACGACTTGTCCTTGACCTTGGCGATGAAGCTTTGAACATTCGCGGGGTCGCCGATCTCGGCCAGCATCTGCAGCGCCGCCTCGTTTGCCCCGCCATGCGCCGGCCCCCAAAGACAGGCAATGCCGGCGGCTACGCAGGCGAAGGGATTGGCGCCCGAAGAGCCCGCGAGCCTGACCGTCGAGGTCGAAGCATTCTGCTCGTGGTCGGCGTGGAGGATGAAGATCTTGTCCATGGCGCGGGCCAGAACCGGGTTCACCACATACTCCTCGCACGGCACGGCAAAGCACATGCGAAGGAAGTTCGCGGCATAGGTCAGGTCGTTCTTTGGATAAACGAAGGGCTGGCCGATATGATATTTGAATGTCATCGCGGCGATCGTCGGCAGCTTGGCGATCATTCGCCTGGACGCGATTTCGCGCTGCTTGGGATCGTTGATGTCGGTTGAGTCATGATAGAAGGCGGAAAGAGCGCCCACCACCGCCACCATCACCGCCATGGGATGGGCGTCGCGCCGGAAGCCCTGATAGAAGCGCGCCATCTGCTCGTGGATCATGGTGTGATGGGTGATCGCGTGCTCGAATTCGCGGCGCTGCGAGGGTGTGGGCAATTCGCCGTAATAGAGCAGGTAGCAGGTCTCGATGAAGTCGCCATGCTCGGCCAGCTGCTCGATCGGATAGCCGCGATAGAGCAGCACGCCCTCATCGCCATCGATGTAGGTGATCTTCGATTCACACGCCGCCGTCGACGTGAAGGCCGGGTCGTAGGTGAACACTTTCGCGTCGGAATAGAGTTTGGTGATGTCGATGACATCGGGTCCGATCGACCCCGACCGCATCGGCAGATCCATGGCCCGTTCCCCGATCGTCAGGGTCGCTGTCTTGTGAGGCTCAGCCATGATCCACTCCCTTAGGGTTCCTATTGAATATTGTACCGCACCATAAAAAGGTCAACCTAGCTGACCTGATCGCGAAGTCTGGCCAGAGACTCGTCCCGTCCCAGCACTTCCAGCACGTCGAAAATGCCGGGCGATACCGTGGCTCCGGTCAGGGCCGCACGCAACGGTTGGGCAAGTTTGCCCAGTTTGTGCCCTTCTTTCTCGGCATGAAACTTGACCGCGGCTTCCAGCACGGGTGCCCGCCAATTAGCTTCGGCTTCGAAGATTGGTAGAAGACCGCCAAGCAATGCCGCACCACCCTCCGCCACGACTTTTTGGGCTTTTTCATCCAGCACGAGCGGCCGCTCCGCGAACAGGAATTGCGCGCCTGCCAGCAGTTCCACCAGAGTCTTGGCGCGCTCCTTCAGCCCAGGCATAGCCTGCAGCAGCTTGAGCCGGAGCGCCGCATTCCATTTCGCCAGCAGTGCAGGACCATTCTCCGCAAACGGCAGAAATGCCTCGAATTGTTGCAGCAGCACATCGTCGGGCGTGTGCCGGAGCGTATGGCCACTGAGATTTTCCAGCTTGGCGAAATCGAAGCGGGCAGGGGATTTCCCGATGGCCTCGAGCCCAAACCATTCAACCAATTGTTCAGTCGAGAAGATTTCGGCGTCGCCATGGCTCCATCCGAGCCGCGCCAGATAGTTTCGCATGGCTTGCGGTTGGTAGCCCATGGCACGATAGGCCTCGACCCCGAGCGCCCCGTGACGCTTCGACAATTTCGCCCCGTCCGGCCCATGGATCAGCGGAATATGGGCCATGGCGGGCACCCGCCATCCCATCGCCTGATAGATCTGGGTCTGCCGCGCCGCGTTCGTCAGGTGGTCGACGCCGCGAATGATATGCGAAACGTTCATGTCATGGTCGTCTACCACGACCGAGAGGTTGTAAGTCGGGTTGCCGTCTGAGCGAAGGATGATGAGATCGTCCAGGTCTTTGTTGGCGAAAGTCACCCGGCCCTGCACCTGGTCGTCGATCACCGTCTCGCCCTCCTGCGGGGCCCTGAAACGGATGGCGGGCCTGACACCGGCGGGAGCCTCGGAAAAGGGCCGGTTGCGCCAGGTGCCGTCGTAACGGATGGGGCGCTTTTCCGCTTCGGCCTTTGCCCGCATCTCCGCCAGTTCATCGGGCGAGCAGTAACAGCGATAGGCCAGGCCCTGGGCCAGCAGCCGGTCCGCAACTTCGCGGTGGCGTTCGACCCGGCCATATTGCGACACGGCTTCCCCCGCCCAGTCCAGACCGAGCCAGGTCAATCCGTCGAGGATGGCCGCAATGGCGCCCGCGGTCGAGCGTTCGCGGTCGGTATCCTCGATGCGGAGCAGCATCTGGCCGCCCATCTTCTGCGCGAAAGCCCAGTTGAACAGCGCCGTCCGCGCCCCCCCGATATGGAGGTAGCCCGTTGGCGAGGGAGCAAATCGGGTAATCACGGGCGATGACATGAACGCCGTTCTCCATGTAGTGTGACCCCAGGGAACGGACCCCGGAGATGGTGGCGGCTCCTACCATAGAGCCACGGAGCGTGTAAGGGGAGAACCGTGGCCGCCGAAGTCTGGGACGCCCCGCTCGAGGTGCATGCCGCCAGCCGGGGCCGGGCTCTGTGGGCGAACGCCGTTGCGGCCCAGACAGGGCGGAGCTTCCTTTGGGCTCCGGTGGCGCTCACTTTGGGTATCGGATGGTATTTCGCCCTGGGCGAAGAGCCCGGCTGGCCGCTGCTGGGGCTCTGCTCCGCGTTGGCCGCAGTGCTCCTCTGGTATGCGAGGTCGAGGCCCGCACTGGCCCTGCCGGCCTTGGTTCTGCTGGGCCTTGTTCTCGCAACCACCCGGGCCTCCTGGGTGGCGGCACCGGTGCTTCGCACCACTACCGGGGAAGTTCTGGTCACCGGCACGATCGAGCGGAAGATTGGCGGTCCCGTTCGCTCCATCCTCATCCTGGGCGTCGACTCCATTGAAGGATTGCTCCCGGTCGCAACCCCCCGGCGGTTGCGAATGTCCACGCTCTCGCGTTACGGCGATTTTGGAGTGGGCAACCGCGTCGCTTTCACCGCCCGGCTCCAGCCGCTGCCGTCACCTGTCATCCCTGGAGGCTTCGATTTCGGCCGTCAATTATGGTTCGAAGGCGTGGGAGGTACGGGGAGAATAACCGGGGAAATCAAAATCTTGGACGCGGTAGTTCCGATTCGTCTGCAACTGGCCGCCAACCTCCTGTCAATGCGTGAGACAATCGGTGCCAAGGTTCGCGCTGCTATATCAGACAGGACGATGGCGGCTATCGCCGAGGCACTTATCAACGGCCAGCGGTCTGCCATACCGAAACAGGTGAACACCAGCCTGCAACTCTCTGGTTTGGCGCACATACTCTCAATTTCAGGTTTGCATATGTCGCTTGTGGCGGGAGGGGTCTTCTGGCTGGTCCGCGCCATCCTCGCGGCGTTCCCGCTCCTGGCCCAGCACAGGCCCATCAAGAAATGGGCGGCGGGGGCAGCACTCGTCGCCGGGCTGTTCTATCTCCTGCTGGCGGGTTCGGACACGGCAACACTCCGTTCCTATGTGATGATCGCCATCGTCTTTTTCGCGGTCATCGTCGATCGCCCTGCGCTGTCCGTGCGCAATCTCGCTTTTGCCGCGCTGGTTATCCTGGCACTCAATCCCGAAGCTGCGATGTCGGCCAGTTTCCAGATGTCGTTCATGGCGGTACTGGGACTTGCGGCTTTTTATGAATACTGGACGGCGCGCCATCGCGACCGGGCGGGCGAGGTTCGCGTCATTGCGGGGAGGGTGCGAAAGCTGGCATGGGCGGTCGCTGGCGCCTTCGCCGCCGCGACCGTCACCACGCTGATCGCCGGCACCATGTCCTCGCTGCCGGCGGCCTACCATTTCGGCCGCATCGCCCCCTATGGCATCGTCGCCAACGGTCTGGCGGTGCCGGTCGTCAGTATCGTCGTCATGCCGTCAGCACTTGCCGGCGTCCTGTTGATGCCGCTTGGCCTGGAAGCCTGGCCGCTGTGGCTGATGGGAAAGGGGCTTGAACTCGTGCTGGCGATCTCCGACTGGGTAGCGGGGTTTCCCGGATCGGGCCATGTCGTGGCCCGTCAACCGGCGATCGCCGCCATCGTTACGGCGTCGGGCGCCATCCTGGTCTGCCTGCTTGCGGGATGGATCAGGTTTGCCGGGCTAGCCGTCGTCGCGGCTGGACTGATGCTCGCGCAATTCGGTGCCGCGCCGGATATTCTGATTGAGCGCACTGCGGCCAATGTGGCATACCGGAGCGAGACGGGAGATTTGGTCCCCGCCGATCCCCGCAAAGGCAAATTCGCCGTTGATAAATGGCTGATCGCCAATGGCGAGCAGGCATCGATGAAGGAGGCTGCCATGCGTCCCGGCTGGACCTGCGATGCATCCCGCTGCACCGCGCAGGTTCGGGGCAAGGCGGTTGCGTGGTTCCGCGACGAAAAATCAACGCCCTCCTGCGCCGGGGTTGACATCCTGATCGCCAGCTATCCCTTGCGGGGCGCCTGCCGCGCCGTACCACTCCGCATCGATCGCTTCGACGTGTGGCGGAACGGCGCGCACGCCATCACGATCACCCCCGCAGGGATGGAAGTCACGACATCGAGGAGCCAAAGCGGCAACCGCCCGTGGGTCACGGTTCCACAAGCGCGCATACGCCCCGCTGCCGCGCTGCAGCACTGAAATCCATCGACGCCTACGCGTCTTCCGGGCTAACTGCGGCGATGAAATTTCCCCATCTCTTTTCCCCCTTCAGGCTCAAAACGACCGAAATCAGGAACCGTATATTCTCGACCGGACATGACACCTATCTGCCGGTGAATGGATTGCCCTCGGACGCGTTGATCGCCTATCAGCGGGCGAGGGCCAGGGGCGGGGCGGGGCTCATCGTCGTGCAGGTCGTCGGTGTCCACGAAACCTCGCGCTATACCGAGGCGCTGCTGATGGGGACGGATGACGGCTGCATCCCGCATTTCCGTCGCCTGATCGACGCGATCCACGCCGAAGGGGCGAAAGTTTTCGTCCAGCTTTTCCACCCGGGCCGCGAATTGCTAGGTCGAGCGGACGGTGTATTGCCGGTCGCCTATTCATCGTCCCACGCGCCTTCCGAGCGCTTCCGCACCATCCCCCGCGCGCTCTCGACTGGGATGATCGGCGAAATCGTGGAAGGCTATGGCTCAACCGCCAGGCGCATGGCGGAAGCCGGCGCTGACGGCGTCGAGATCGTCGCCAGCCACGGCTATCTGCCGGCCCAGTTCTGGTCGCCGCATGTGAACCAGCGCACCGATGCCTATGGCGGGTCGTTCGATAACCGCCTGCGCTTTGTGCGCGAGGCCATCGCTTCGGTGCGGTCCGCGGTGCCGTCCGAATTCATCGTGGGTTTGCGCTTTTCCGGCGACGAGCACGATGCCGAAGGCGTTGCCGAGGATGAATCGATCGCCATCGCGCGCGCCCTGAAAGACAGTCTCGACTATCTGAACGTGATCGCCGGAACTTCCGCCACCTCCTCGGGCGCGGTTCATATCGCGCCATCGATGGCCCACCCACACGCCTATGTCGCGCCCTATGCCGGAAAGCTCAAGCAGGCGACAGGTTCCGTGGTGCTTGTGGCGGGCCGCATCAACCAGCCGCAGATAGCCGAGCGCATCCTGGCTGAAGGTGCGGCCGATCTGTGCGGCATGACGCGCGCCATGATCGCGGACCCGAAAATGCCCAACAAGGCAAGGGCCGGGAATGTTGACGACATCCGGGCCTGCATCGCCTGCAACCAGGCTTGCATTGGGCATTTCCAGCTTGGCATTCCGATTTCCTGTATCCAGCATCCCGAGACGGGCCGCGAGCTTGACTATGAAGCGAAACCCCGTGCCGGCACGCCTCGTCGCATCCTGGTGGTGGGTGGTGGTCCGGGCGGTCTTAAAGCAGCGGCCGTGGCCGCTGAAAGGGGCCACAGCGTTGATCTCCACGAACGCGAGGGCCAGACCGGCGGCCAGGCCCGGCTAGCACAGCTCCTGCCGCACCGCGCAGAATTTGGCGGCATCATCGGTAATCTCACACGGGAAGCGGAACGCCACGGCGCCAGACTCCATCGCAAAAGCAACATCACGATAGAGCGGATCGATGGCGAAAAGCCTGATGCCGTCATCCTCGCCACCGGCAGCCGCCCGCACATGCCTGCGATCGAGGGCACTGCACAACAGCGCGTCCAAATCATGGATATCCTGTCGGGCAAGACGAGGAGCGGGGCGCGCGCCGTCATCTATGACTGGAACGCCGACTGGACCGGGGCAGGTGTGGCCGAGAAGCTTGCGAGCGAAGGCGTGCATGTCCGCCTTGCGGTGAACGGCATCTGTGCGGCCATCAACACCCAGATTTATATTCGCGAAGAAATCAATGCGCGGCTGTTCAGGGCGGGAATAGAGGTGCTGCCGTGGATGCGCCTCTATGGCGCCGATGGACGCACCGCCTATTTCATCCACACCGCGTCACGCGAGCCGGTTGTGCTCGAAGATGTGGACACGCTGATTGTGTCCACGCCAAACCATCCCGAAGACGCCCTCTTTGAACAGATCCGTGCCCGCAACATCGAATGCCATCTGATCGGCGATTGCCTGGCACCGCGCACCGCCGAGGAAGCCGTATACGA
>JANLYR010000261.1:0-5003 GCA_031365765.1 Hyphomicrobiales bacterium
GGCTGTGGGCCGGTTTCAAGACACCCGCCGTCTCGGGCGGTGAAACCCGCACCGTGTCGCTCTATCACGTCCATACCAAGGAAAGCCTGACCGTCACCTATATGGTCGACGGCCGCTACATTCCGTCCGCGCTGACCAAGATCAATTACCTGCTGCGCGACTGGCGCCGCAAGGAAGTCATCAAGATCGATCCGAAAACCATCGACCTGATGTGGGAATTGCACGCCGATCTCGGTTCTCAGCGCCCGGTCAACATCATCTGCGGTTATCGCTCGCCCAAGACCAACGCTTTCCTCAAGCGCATCGGCCGCAATGTGGCGCGCAAGAGCCAGCATATGGTCGGCAAAGCCATCGACCTCTATTTCCCCGACGTGCCCACCGAGAAAATTCGCAACAGCGCGCTGTTGCGCCAGGTGGGCGGCGTTGGCTATTACCGCAGTTCCGGCGGGCCCACCGGCTTTGTCCATATCGATTCGGGCAAGGTCCGCCACTGGGGCGGCCCGTCCATCAGTTCCTCGCAGATGGCGCAGATCAGCCGCGACTACCGCAAGACCATTGGCGCGCGTTTAAGCCGCAAGGACCGGACGCTGGTGGCCGCGATTGCCGCAGTCGAACCACCCGCCGGCACCACACTCTATGACGCCGACGATGAGGAATTGGCGGAACTCACCGCCGACGCCGGCAACGAATCGGATGTTCCGAAGCCCAAGCCCGCCGGCAAGCCGCCCAAGGAACTGGTCACCGGCTATCCCGTGCCCAAGCCCCGTCCCAAGCCGATTGAAGTGCTGATGATGGCGGCGATGACCATGAAAATCGAGCCCGCCTCGGCTCCGCCCCCGACCGAAGTGAAGATCGCCCGGGCCTCGCCGGTCAGCGACAGCATCGGCGCCGTCGAAGCCGCATCTTCCATGATCGAAGAGTCGGGCCCCGTATCCAACACCGCGGCCAAGGGCAGTTTCGCCCAATCGGTTCGCGATGGCACCGCCGAGGAATTGCCGATGATCAAGACGATCACCGCGTCCGCCGGGGGCGACGATCTGTTCTGGTGGCCCCAGCAGGTGATCTTCAACGGTGACAAGGCGGTGCGCCGCGATGGTGCGCCCCAGTTGTTCAACCGTTCCAGCACCGGCATTCTTCCGGGCAGTGCCGAAGCGGCCGAGCCCGATCAGTCGCAGTTACCGGCGGAACCGAAGCTCATCGTGGCCTCGATGATGCAAACCGCGACGGGCAAGGGCGACATGCTGGTCGTTCTGCGCGATGGCAAGGGAAGCCTCGGTGACCCCGCGGCGCGCCCGCATGCCAAACGCAAGCTCATCGTACCGATGGACGCGGACTAGACCGCCACCCCACTGCTGTCATCCCCGCAGGTGTTGCGGGGACCCCTTTATCAGCGGTTACAATAACTCGAAGTGTGGAACCATGGGTCGCCGGAATAAATCCGGCGATGACAATATGGTGGGCGTTGTAATGCGTTCACGCCGCCTTTTCGGTTTCAACCGCGATCATGCCGAGCGCCGACATGTAGAGATCGAGGATCGCCTGTTCTTCCTCGCGCTCGCTGGCTTCCTTCTTGCGCAGTGAAACAACCTTGCGCACGATCTTCGTGTCGAAGCCGTTGCCCTTGGCCTCGGCATAGACTTCCTTGATGTCGCCGGCGATCGTCTTCTTCTCTTCTTCGAGCCGCTCGATGCGCTCGACCAGGCTGCGCAACTGGCCTTGTGCGAAACTCGTCTTGGTATCTGCCATGATGTCTCCGGATTCAGTGTTGGTGTGAGGGATCGGATTTTGCCGGTGCCGCTTCGCGCTGGTAGCGGGATTTCCATTCGTCATAGGACATGCCATAAACCCGGCGCCGCGCCGCGTCGCGGCTGACCTCCACGCCTTTGGCCTTCGCCTCCTCCTCGAACCAGTTGGAGAGGCAGTTGCGGCAGAAACCGGCGAGGTTCATCAGATCGAGATTCTGCACATCGGTGCGCGCGCGCAAATGCGCGACCAGGCGGCGGAACACGGCGGCCTCGATTTCGGTCTGTGTCTTGACGTCGATATCCATGGGACTACGTTTTATTTGGGTGAAGCGAAACGTTCTTCATAATGGGTTCGAGCACTTGTGCCAGCCGCTCCGTCCATTCGTCCACACCTGATTTCGATTGCACCAGATCCTGGCGGATTTCGATCAGGACATGCGGCAATCCCCGCGCCGTGGCGTGGGTGTTGAGCGTGTCCCCCGCGAGCGATCCCGAATAGGGCTCGTTGTCGCCCACCACGACGCCCGGGATCAGGCGCAAGGCACGGAGCATGGGACCAACCAGGCGATCGTCCCTGTCCCACAAGAGGCCGATATGCCAGGGCCTGGCCGTGCCCCTCCAGGAGGGCGTGAAGCTGTGGATGGAAACGATGATGGGAACCCTGCCCCGCGCCTCGATCGCGTTGGTCTCGCCCCTGATCGCCGCGTGATAGGGCGCGTGGTAGGTGCCGATCCGATGGGCGCGTTCGGCTTCGTCCACGCGCGTGTTTCCCGGCACCACCGCGCCGTCCGACAATTTCATGATCAAGGTTGGATCGTCCTCGCCCCGATTGGGATCGATGAGGAGGCGCGAGAAATGCGTGAGAATGGCCGTGCCGTCGAGCCTCGCTGCAAGGCCCAGGGTCAGGTCGCGGGCGCCGATATCGTAGGCGATGTGGCGGCGGAATTGCGCTGCGGGAAGGCCCAGATCGCCATAGCGTTCGGGCAGCCGGTTGCTGGCGTGATCGCACAGGAGGAGAAGCGCGCTCGAAGGCGCGCCGGACACGATTTCAAAAGCGATATCCTCGCCCTTCAAGGTCATGGACGAGCCATATAGATGAGGCTAAAGGCTGCGTCATCATCTTGCCAAACTTGCCAGCGGATTAAGGGGTCTGCGCCGCCGGCAGTTGACGGCGGTGAACTGTAGGAGAATGTTATGAGTGATTCGCGGTGTGGGGCAGCAGCATGATTAAAGGGATGGCGGTGGCGGTGGGAGCGCTGACGCTGCTGGCCTTTGGACACGGTCCGGCACGCGCCGACTTCAAGATGTGCAACAATACCGAGAGCCGGGTGGGCGTGGCGCTGGGCTACAAGGACCAGGAAGGCTGGGCCAGCGAGGGCTGGTGGACCATTGAGCCGCAGAAATGCCTGACGCTGCTCAAGGGCAATTTGATCGCCAAATATTATTACGTCTTCGCCGTTGACTATGAGAAGGGCGGTTCGTGGGGCGGCAAGGCCATGCTGTGCACCAGGGACAAGGTGTTCACCATCCGCGGCACCGACACCTGCGTCGAGCGCGGCTACCAGAAGACCGGTTTCTTCGAAGTCGATACCGGCGAGGAAACCGACTGGACCGTTTCGCTGGCCGGCGAAAAAACCACGCAAGCGCCGTAGTCATTCATTGCGCAGAAACCGGAAAGTGAAGGTCGTCGCCACGTTGGGGCCGGCCTCGTCCAGCCCCGAGATGATCGAGAAACTGTTTCTCGCGGGCGTCGATGTGTTCCGCATCAATATGAGCCACACCAAGCACGCGCTGCTGGCGGAATTGCACGGCCATATCCGCGCCGTCGAGGCCAAGCTGTTGCGGCCGATCGGAATTTTGGCCGATTTGCAGGGGCCGAAGATCCGCATCGGCACTTTCGCCGGCGGAGAAGCGAAGATCGCTGCGGGCGATATTTTCGTATTCGATCTCGATCCTACCCCCGGCACCGGCCTTCGCGTTCATCTGCCCCATCCCGAAATCTTCGCCGCGGCCAAGGTTGGCGACAATCTGCTGCTCAATGACGGAAGGCTCCGCGTCGAAATCACCGATGCGTCGCAAGGCCGCCTGACCACGCGGGTGATTTACGGCGGCGTATTGTCCGACCGCAAGGGCGTCAACCTGCCCGATACCGTCATCCCCATCCCGGCCCTGACCGACAAGGACCGGGCCGATCTCGAAGCCGCCGCCTCGATCGGCGTCGACTGGATCGCACTGTCATTCGTGCAGCGGCCCGACGACGTGGCCGAGGCGCGGAAGCTCATCTATGGCCGGGCCGGCGTCATGGCCAAGATCGAAAAGCCCTCGGCCCTCACCTGCCTCGAGGAAATCCTGGAACTGTCGGACGGCATCATGGTGGCCCGCGGCGACCTCGGCGTCGAACTGCCGCTTGAAACCGTGCCCTCGCGCCAGAAGCAGATCACCCGCGCCGCCAGGAAAGCCGGCAAGCCCGTGGTGGTGGCGACCCAGATGCTGGAATCGATGGTGACCGAGCCGGTGCCGACCAGGGCCGAAGTGTCCGACGTCGCCACCGCGGTCTATGAGGGGGCGGACGCCATCATGCTGTCGGCCGAAAGTGCTACCGGCAAATGGCCCGACAAGACGGTCGAGACCATGGACCGCATCGCCCAGGCGGTCGAGCGCGACACGTTTTACCGGGGCATCATCACGGCCCAGAGGAACGACCCCCAGCCCACCAGTTCCGACGCCATCTCGATTGCCGCGCGCTCGATCTCGGAAACGCTCAACCTGTGCGCCATCGTCTGCTATACGGGGTCGGGCTCGACCGGGCTTCGCGTCTCGCGCGAGCGCCCCGATACGCCGGTCATCGCACTGACACCGATCGCCGCCACGGCGCGTCGCCTGGCACTCGCCTGGGGCCTCCACTGCGTGCTGACCGACGACGCCCACGACCTCGACGACATGGTGGCGCGGGCCTGCCACATCGCGTTTACGGAGGGCTTCGCCGAAGCGGGCCAGCGCATCATCATCACGGCAGGAGTTCCGCTTGGAACGCCGGGTGCCACGAACATGCTCAGGATTGCGTACGTGGGGAAGGAGGGGTCGGCGGGGAATTAGTATGAGGGCAATGGCTGTCGGGAGTAGTTGCATTTACAGCGAGATCACCTTCACGAGTTTAAAGGAATACATCGTAACGCGTCACCTTTACTCGGAGTGACACCCATGAACGAATTCAAAATTCTTGCCAACGAATATCTGTCCAAAAGCACAGTCGCCTTC
>JANLYR010000085.1:0-3307 GCA_031365765.1 Hyphomicrobiales bacterium
TGGATGCGGCGGAAGCGCTGCAGGCCGAAGGCATCGACGTTGAGGTCATCGACCTTCGAACCATCCGCCCCATCGACCGGAACACGGTGATCGAGAGTGTCAAGAAGACGACACGCCTGCTCTGTGTTTACGAGGCGGTGAAGACGCTCGGCATCGGCGCCGAGATCAGCGCCATGGTAGCCGAGAGCGAGGCCTTCGATTATCTCGATGCGCCCATCATGCGGCTGGGCGGTGCGGACAGCCCGATCCCCTACAATCCCGATCTCGAAAAGGCCGTTGTGCCGCAGGTGCCGGATATCATCGCAGGCATCCGCGCGCTGCTGCGGGGAAGGCGCTGAACCGTGGCCATCGAGGTCATTTTTCCCAAAGTGGACATGGACATGGTGACCGGCCGCCTGTCGCGCTGGCTGGTGGCGGAAGGCGCTGCCGTCAAACAGGGCGATCCGTTGTTCGAGATCGAAACGGACAAGGCCGCCATGGAAATCGAGGCACCGGGCACAGGCATCCTACGCGATGTGCGAGCGCCCGAGGGTGCCGACGTGGCCGTGGGCGAGGCCGTTGCCTGGATCTTCGCCGAGGGCGAGCAGTCCGCCGCGAAACCGGTCTCGGTAGCAACGGCTGGCCCGCGATTAAAACCGGTGGCCGTCGAAGTGGCGGTGCCGGCATCGGTTGTGGAAACGCCTGCGTCCGGCGGTGGCATCCGCGCCACGCCGCTGGCCCGCCGGATCGCCCGCGAGGCGGGCATTGCGCTTTCGCAAATCTCCGGCAGTGGCCCGCATGGCCGCATCGTGCGGGCCGATGTCGAAGATGCGGTCACCGCGCTGACGAAGGTGCAGGTTCCCGGCAGCGGCGTGGCGCACGACACCATGCGCCAGACCATCGCACGGCGCCTCGTCATGGCCAAGAGCACGGTGCCGCATTTCTACCTCAGCGCCGATTGCCGGCTCGACGCATTGCTTAAACTCCGCGCCGAGATCAATGCAGCCGCGCTCGCGGCCTACAAAGTGTCGATCAACGACATGGTGATCAAGGCCTGGGCGCTGGCGCTGCGCGATGTGCCGATGGCGAACGTCTCGTGGAGGGAAGCAGCCATGCTGTGTCACGCCCATGCCGACATCGCGGTCGCGGTTTCGGTGCCGGGCGGGCTCATCACCCCCATCATCCGCCATGCCGAAACAAAGTCGCTGACGGTCATCTCGAACGAAATGAAAGATCTCGCCGCCCGCGCCCGAACGCGGAAACTGAAAGCGGAAGAGTATCGGGGCGGAACCTCGGCGATCTCAAATTTGGGAATGTACGGCGTGCGCGATTTCGCAGCGATCATCAATCCGCCCCATGCCACCATCCTGGCGGTGGGCGCGGGCGAGCCGCGCGCCGTGGTGGCGAACGGTGCCATCGTCGCCGCCATGGTGATGACGGTCACCCTATCGACCGATCATCGGGCCGTCGACGGTGCCCTCGCTGCCGAGGCGTTGGCGGCCTTTCGCAACTATATCGAAAATCCGCTGCGGATGGTGGTGTAGCAGGCCCCCCGTCTGCGCGGGGGTGACAGTTTGGGTGACAGCCCGATGCTCTAGCTGTTGAACCACCAGCGCTCGGCTATCTTCAGGCCGTCCGACTGCCAGTTGGCGGCGATGTCGCCGTGGCCCAGATTGGCGGCGTGGGCATCGACGTAGGAATTGAACATGAGATTGACCAGGCCGCCGTCGTCATGCACGAGTTGCTGCATTTCGGCATACATGGCCGCGCGCTTGGCGTCGTCGGTTTCGGAGCGCGCCTTGACCAGAAGTTCGTTGAAGCGCGGGTTCTTCCATTCTGTTTCGTTCCACGCGGCCTCGGCGGCATAAGCGCTGGTGAACATCCAGTCACAGCTCGGCCGCCCACTCCAAAAGGCTGCGACGAAGGGTTTCTTCTTCCACACATTGTCCCAATATCCGTCATCGGGCTCACGTGTCACCTTCAGATTGAGGCCGGCGGCGCGCGCATGCTGTTCCCACAACAGCGCTGAATCGACGGCACCGGTGAAGGCGGCGTCGGCAACCGACAGGTTGATCTCGATATTTTCCATGCCGGCTTTTTTGAGCAGGCTCTTCACCATATCCGGGTCGTAGGTATGGCGCGGCTGCGGGTCGACGGCGAATTTCACCGAGGGTGCGATCGGATTGTCGTTGCCGACCGTGCCGTGTCCAAGAAATACATTCTCGACGATCTGCGCGCGGTCGAGCGAATGCTTGATCGCCAGGCGCACATCGCGATTGTCGAAGGGCGGTACTGTAACGTTCATCACGAAGACGTAGTGGCCGTATCCCGTTACCTCGGTCACCGCGATCCCGGGATTGCTTTTGAGCAGATCGAGGGTTTTGAGGTCGCAGCGGTCCATATAGTGGATCTCGCCTGACAGCAGCGCGTTGGTACGCGCCGTGACATCCTTGATCGACAGGCATTCGACCCGGTCGAACCAGCCCCTGTCCGATTTGAAATAGTTGGGGTTGCGGTTGAGCGTCGCGCTGACGCCGGGCTCGAACTTTTCAAGGACATAGGCGCCGGTGCGGATGCCAGATTGCCAATCCGCCGTGCCATCATCCTTCGCCGGCATGATCGGCAGATGTGAGTCGGAGAGGTAATAGGGGAAGTCGGCATTGCCGCCATCGAGTTCGAATATGACCGTTTCAGCGCCATCGGCTTTCAGGTTCTTGATGGGCGCCAGAAGCGTCTTGGCGGCCGATTTGGAAGTTTCGCCGCGATGGTGCAGCATCGATGCCACGACGTCCTGGGCCGTAACCGCTTTCCCATTGTGGAACTGGACGCCCTTGCGGAGCCGGAAAACCCATTTCGAGGCGCTTTCGGACGACTCGAAGCTCTCCGCCAGATCGGGGATCACCGACCCCTTGGCATCGACCTCGGTAAGGCTGTTGCTGAGCGCGCCCCAGAGCGCAATCCCGGTGAAAGGGTCGGGATAGAGGCCCGGGTCCATCGAGTCGGTCGTGGCACCATGGCTGATGCCCAGCTTGAACGTACCGCCTCTCCGGGGCTGGGCCCTGGCGGCGCGCGAAAACAGCAGTTCGGCCGCGCCCACGCTGACGCCTGCCAGGACGGCGGCCTGGACGAATTCGCGGCGTGACAGCCTGCCGTTCGCCATTAACTTTTTAGCTGCATCGAGATCCTGGATCATAGCGAATCCTCTTGGACGAAGAATCCACGTTGGCTCAAATTTCCTAATGGAAATTGAATCCAATGTTACAAATCAGATCAACTTTCGACTGAGATAGGTTGAACCCGCGAGCCCGAAACGCCAGGGCTGATCAAC
>JANLYR010000088.1:0-2944 GCA_031365765.1 Hyphomicrobiales bacterium
TGTTCAAATATGGTTCGGGCACCGGCTCCAATTTCTCCCACCTGCGCGGCGAGAATGAAAAACTTTCGGGCGGCGGAAAATCCTCTGGCCTGATGAGCTTCCTCAAGATCGGCGACCGCGCCGCGGGCGCCATCAAGTCGGGCGGCACCACCAGGCGTGCGGCCAAGATGGTGGTGGTCGATGTCGATCATCCCGATGTCGAGGATTATGTCGAGTGGAAGGTGAAGGAGGAGCAGAAAGTGGCGGCGCTTGTCACCGGCTCCAGGATCGTCCGCAAGCACATGACGGCGATCATGAAGGCTTGCGTCAATTGTGAGGGCCCCGGCACCGACTGTTTCGAGATCGAGAAGAATCCGGCACTCAAGCGGGCCGTCAAGGACGCGCGCCGCAACATGGTGCCCGACAACTACATCAAGCGGGTGATCCAGTTCGCGCGCCAGGGCTATACCGAAATCGCCTTCGACACCTATGACACCGATTGGGACGGCGAGGCCTATCGCACCGTTTCGGGGCAGAATTCCAACAATTCGGTGCGCGTCACCGACGATTTCCTGCGCGCCGTCGAGACCGACAGCGACTGGAATCTCACCGCCCGGCTGTCGGGCAAGACGGTGAAGACGCTGAAGGCGCGCGAGCTGTGGGACAAGATCGGACACGCCGCCTGGGCCTCGGCCGATCCCGGCATCCAGTTTCACACCTCGATCAACGACTGGCACACCTGCCCGGCCGCTGGCGAAATCCGCGCGTCGAACCCGTGCTCGGAATACATGTTCCTCGACGACACCGCCTGCAATCTCGCGTCGCTCAATCTTCTGCAGTTCCGCAATGCCGCTTCCGGCCAGTTGGAAATAGCATCGTTTGAACACGCGGTGCGCCTGTGGACGGTGGTTCTCGAAATCTCGGTGATGATGGCGCAGTTTCCGTCGAAGGAGATCGCGCGCCTGTCCTATGAATACCGCACACTGGGTCTCGGCTTCGCCAATATCGGCGGGCTTCTGATGACGGCGGGCATTCCCTATGACAGCCACCAGGGCCGCGCCATCTGCGGCGCCATTTCGGCGATCATGACCGGCATTTCCTATGCGACGTCGGCCGAGATGGCGAAAGAGCTTGGCCCCTTCCCGGGCTTTGCGAAAAACCGCGATGCGATGCTGCGCGTGATGCGCAATCATCGCCGCGCCGCCTATGGCGCATCGGTCGGCTACGAAGAAGTGCGGACACCGCCGGTGCCGCTCGACGAAACCGACCTCTCCGACCGCGATCTCGTGGTCCATGCGCGCAAGGCCTGGGACCTCGCGGTGACGCTGGGCGAGAGCCACGGCTATCGCAACGCGCAGGCCAGCGTGGTGGCGCCGACCGGCACCATCGGCCTCGTCATGGATTGCGATACGACCGGCATCGAGCCCGATTTCGCGCTGGTGAAGTTCAAGAAGCTGGCGGGCGGCGGTTATTTCAAGATCATCAACCAGGCGGTGCCGGAGGCTTTGCGCACGCTTGGCTATGACGCCGGCGCGATCGAGAAGATCATCGCCTATGCGGTGGGCAACGGCACGCTGGCCGACGCCCCTGCCCTCCACCACGCGCAGCTTCGCGCCAAGGGGTTCGGTGACGCGCAGATCGAAAAGATCGAGGCGGGGCTGGCGTCGGCTTTCGACATCAAGTTCGTGTTCAACAAATGGACGCTGGGCGACGAATTCTGCCGCTCGGTGCTCAAATTCACTGACGCGCAACTAGCCGATTACGGCTTCGACATGCTGAGCGAGCTTGGATTTCCGGCCACCGATATCCACCGGGCCAACATCCACGTGTGTGGCGCCATGACGCTTGAGGGTGCGCCGGGACTCAGCCCCGAACATCTACCGGTGTTCGATTGCGCCAGCCCGTGCGGGCGCCTCGGCAAGCGCTATCTGTCGGTCGACAGCCACATCCGCATGATGGCGGCAAGCCAGCCCTTCATCTCGGGCGCCATCTCGAAAACCATCAACATGCCGAACGATGCCAGCGTCGCCGATTGCAACGCCGCCTACATGCTGTCGTGGAAACTCGGCATCAAGGCCAACGCGCTCTATCGCGACGGCTCGAAACTGTCGCAGCCTTTGTTGGCGCAGCTTCTTGCCGATGATTCCGATGACGGCGAAGACGCGGTCGAGGCGCTGATGGCCAAGCCCCAGGTGCAGCGCATCGAAACCGTGGTGGAGAAGATCATCGAGATCGCGCGCGGGCGCGAGCGCCTCCCCGGACGGCGCAAGGGTTACACGCAGAAGGCGGTGGTGGGCGGCCACAAGGTTTATCTCCGCACCGGCGAATATGACGACGGCAAGCTCGGCGAAATTTTCATCGACATGCACAAGGAGGGAGCGGCCCTTCGCGCAAAGATGAACAACTTCGCCAACGCGGTGTCGGTCGGGCTGCAATACGGCGTGCCGCTGGAAGAGTTCGTCGATGCCTTCACCTTCACCAAGTTCGAGCCTGCGGGACTGGTGGTCGGCAACGACTCGATCAAGAACGCCACCTCGATCATCGACTATGTGTTCCGTGAACTCGCCGTATCGTATCTCGGCCGCAACGACCTGGCACATGTCGATGCCTCGGAGCTTGGCTTCGACGCTTTGGGCAAGGGCGTGGGTTCGGACGAGCCGCCGCGTTTTCCGGCCCAGCGCGTTCTCTCGTCGGGCTTCGTCAGGCTGCAGAACCTGGCCAATGTGGTGATGATGCCGCACACGGCGGCAGCGGCGTCGTCGCCCGCGCTCGCCTTGCAGATGCGGGCCGCCGAGCAGATGCCGGCCCGCGCCGAACCCCAGGGCCATGGCGAGACGATGGTTGCTCCCGCCCACGATCTGCGCGCCGAAGCCCGCATGAAGGGCTACGAAGGCGAAAGCTGCAGCGAATGCGGCAACTTCACCATGGTGAGAAACGGAACCTGCATGAAATGCGACAGCTGCGG
>JANLYR010000103.1:0-4034 GCA_031365765.1 Hyphomicrobiales bacterium
AGGATGCGATCCCCGAAGTGTAAATACGCTCTTTCTCTTTCATCTTCTCGTCGTGGGATAAATTTTGATAACATGCGGGATATCCCGAGCCGCCCGCATAGGGAATAAGCGCGAGGTCGACTGTTCCGTATGCCTGTTTGATGTAGCGCAGTCCGTCAGCGTACGGCTTGCAGTCATTCGCATTATAGATGACATAGTCGTCCCACTTCATGACGAGTGCCGAATCGATGATGTGCGCCAGTTCGTGAGCTGGGTCAGCTTCAACGATGTCGACAACCAGATTGGGCGCAATGGTTGTCGGCGTGCGTGGCTTTACGAGGTGAACGGCCTTGAACTCGAAATTGTTGACGCGCAGAAAATTCAAGACAAAATTCGGATGCCTGTTCATGATGATGACTTCGGCATCCCGGTTTATGTGGCGGATCGTGCCGGCCGAGCAGTGATCTTCGTGTATATGTGAAATAAAAACGTAGTCGAAACGCCCCATGTTCTCCGGTTTTACCTGCACTGGCGGGTAGTGGAACCATGAGCCGTGAAAAATCCCATCGTCGAGCCACGGATCGAAGAGCATGCGTTTTCCATTGTGCTCTATTACGGCCGTGGCACCGCCCCAATTTGTTATGATCATTTGGACTTGTCTCCTGTTCCATGCAGGTTCGCAATTGCGCCCCGATGTCGAACCCACTCAACCCGAACTAAGCGACGGCGGGGTCGCGTAACGAGCACAAAGTGTTGCGATCTCCCCGACAACCCTACGGCAGCCTTGACCATCTGCAAGTTTGAACGCACTATTTGCGAGAGCCATCCTTGCTTCCTTGGAATGCGCGAGCGTGAGTACATGCTCTGCAAGCTCACGCTGATCAATTGTATTGAACCAACCGGCGTTGATCAACGTGCCCCATCGTCCCAGCCGCTCGACAACAGCGGCTTGGTTTTCGGCCAGAATCAACGCCATGGATGGCAGGCTCATGCGTGCGGCTTCATAGCAGGTCGTGCCACCGGAAATGACGGCTATGTCGGCCCAGGACAGGATGGTTTTCATGTCCGTTACATCTCGCCGGACAGTCACGCTTAGCGGGGCGCGCGAGGCAAAGTCCTCCAACATCTCGGAATGTGGGTTGCTGCCACCAATGAGAACGATCAATTCGAACATTTCAAACTCAGTTGTTCCAATCAATGAGTTCAAAATCATGGCGGTCACATTCTCCGGGTCCGCGCCACCCATTGTGACAAGTATTTTTCGAGCGATCTGGGGGTGCGTGCGCCGAGGAGATGTTTTGAATTGAAATTCCTCACGCATCAGCAGGTACTTTGTCCCCAACAGCAAGCGTGTATAATCCTCGCGATTTCGGTAAAGACTTTCGGGCGGGGAGAACGTCTGGTTGATGACTAAGTCGACTGAATATTGGCTGGCATGGCCAAAATCGTCCATCATGATGATCGGTAACATGCTCGTCTTGATGTCGACCTGATACGTTGCATCGAAAAGGTATCCGTCGAGAAAGATAGCATGAGCCCCGTTGGCGTGGGCAATGGCTGCGGTGATATTTGCGTCGCCCCGGGAACCTGCGACCGCGTCCAAGCATAGTAGTCCGATCCCTAGCGTGTGCAATTGACTTGCAATATGGGGCGGCGGTCCAGCCATGAGAAACTGAACCTCGTGTCCTGCCCCGGTCCATGCTTGACCCAAAGCCAGGCTTCGCCTCCAGTGCCCTTCGCCGACTGTAGCGGTTGCATCGGTACGGATTAACAGTCGGTGATGGCGTCTGGTCATGACTTCCTGGTGAACAGCCGGGCCGGGTGCAAATACGGCACACGCAGGCACTATTTGGAGCGAGCTGTCGGGTTGCGGTGTCCCGGCATCTACATAATGCGTCGGCATGAATTTATTGCCGAGAGTTCGGGATGCAGTGCCAGATGCTTCAGCAGATCGGCAGTGCGGGCCTCGGCCGCGTTGGGCAGCGACTCGTAGATTGCGCGAAAAAATTGCAGATCTTCCGGGTAATCGAGCGTCCATCTATGAGAGACCAGCGTCGGATCATCAGACAGGACGTTCGCGTGCTTAAGGTGCGGCGCCCGTCGAATCCAAGGGGTCACATGTTCGCGATCATAGGGGTTCTGCGTGGAAGCCGCGGACTCAACCAGAGCTTTAAACGTGAATACCTCGCAAGCTAGCCCATGCGGAAACGTGTTCGGCATGGTGTTCGTTGCGTAGTCGGCGCACTCCTGCGCGCGCAGTGCCAGGACCGCCGCACAAACGTCTGGATCAATGAGTGGGCAATCTGACGTTACTCTCATTATGACATCAATGTCATGGGCCTGTGCCGCTGCAAGATATCGCGCGAGAACGTCGTTCTCGGAGCCGCGAAACACTTTCGCATTGCACTCTGAGGCCACGACCTCGATGGGTTCGCTCGCGCGCTCGTCTGGAACAGCGCATATGATCATATCAATTCCTGCAATCGCGGCGCAGCGGTTCAGGACATGATGCAGGACAGTTTTGCCACCAAGAGGTTTCAGAACCTTGCCTGGTAGCCTTGAGGAACCCATCCGGGCTTGTACGATCGCGGCTGCAGTCAACGGGGGCTCCATTCGTCTAAATGGTGGTCATCGGACGCGCGCAAAATGGTCGCCGTTGTTCCATGATGGGACCTGAGCGCAGCAAAAGCGACCGATACTCGGTCGTGTCAATGTCTACCGCCAGGACTTGAGACGGCACACAAGTCGCGAGCGGACTGTGTGGTGGAGCTGGTCAGAGTACCATTCCCCATTCGAGTGCAGTGCCCCTGGAGACGGCACGAGTGGCTTTGCGGCCGAGCACCGTAGCAAGATGCTTTGGGGCTAGACCATATCCTGGACGTATCGAGCGTACATTGTCGGCAGTGAAAGCTTCACCCGCGGTTACATCCCTGACAATATAGAGCGATCTACGGAACACGCGGCTCGGTATCTCGCTGGGCTTTACTGAATAGTTCACACGTCCAATTGCCGAATGGGCAGCCCGAATCTCTCGGACAAACTGCGTTAGCTCGTCTTTCTCTAGGCTGAACGCCGCGTCCGGCCCGCCATCCGCACGTGCCAGGGTGAAATGCTTCTCAATCACGGCCGCGCCTAGTGCGGTAGCTGCAATTGAAACAGCCATCCCCATCGTATGATCGGAAAGCCCTACTGGCAAGGCGAAGGTTTCAGCCAGGTTTGGAATTGTCGCGATGTTCGCTTCCGAATGAGGCGTCGGATAACCCGATATACAGTATAACAGGGCTATGTCTTTCAGACCGGTAGCCCGCAGCACTGTGACCGCTTCTTCGATCTCGGCTAGACTGGCCATGCCCGTTGACAGTAGTACCGGGCGTCCCGTGGCTCCAACCTTGGTGAGCAGGCCGTGGTCGACTAGTTCGCACGACGCGATTTTGTAAGCGGGAGGATTTAGCGTTTCGAGAAAATCAACCGCTGTCGCGTCGAACGGAGAAGAGAAGATCTCGATCCCAATTTTCCGAGCATGTGCAAAAAGTGTGGGATGCCATTCCCAAGGAGTGTGCGCCTGCTGATAAAGTTTATGCAACGTCTGGCCGTCCCACAAGGTGCCGCCGCTTACATGAAATTGGGGGCCGTTGTGATCGAGCGTAATGGTATCGGCGGTGTACGTTTGTAGCTTGACCGCATCGGCGCCTGCTGCTTTGGCGGCATCGATCAACTCCAGCGCGCGATTGATATCGCCGTTGTGGTTGCCGCTCATCTCGGCGATCACGTACGGCCGTTGGTGACGGCCGATCGGGCGCTGGCCGATCAGCATGGCAAGGCGGCGGCACAGCGCCGCGACAGGGTGACAAAAGGATGAGGCATGGCCTGGGCGCGGTCTGGGGGATGCGTCAGATGATGGCCCGGCAGCAAGCCGATCCAGTCGCGGAAATGGGCCGGAAAAGGGGTGCTAAACCTGTGCCAAACCGTTTGTTCGCGGCAGCACCGGTGAAGCGGCCGACCTCCTGTGAGCCGTCGAGAGATTGTTTCCCGAATCAGCAGGCGTGCCACCGGCG
>JANLYR010000105.1:0-4801 GCA_031365765.1 Hyphomicrobiales bacterium
CATTCTTTGTATAGCCGTCGAGATTGTCGCTGTTACTGACGCCTTCCCGGGCGATGCGGTCGCCGTTCTGAAAGCGGTTGTAGTTGGGCGTCACGCGTCCCTGGTTGTTCGGCGGCACCATGATGTGATCGCCCAAAACCGTTTCGATATCGCCGATACGATGGTCGATCTTGGTAACCTTGTAGGTCTGCCGAAGATTCTGGTTGGCAGAGAAGTTGCGGCCCGGCTCCACGACGCCGAGATAGGCCTGCAAGATTGTATTTGGATTCTTGATGCCGGTGGTGAACTCAAAGCGATAGCTTATGTCCGGCGTGCCGCTGTTGATGTGGTTCTGGCCAAGCGCGACGTGGATTTCGTAATCGACCTTGGGATCAAACCGATAGTTGTTCGGTCCCACGCCCGGCTCTTCGAACGGATACACCGAGAGTGCGGTCGACAGATAGGCGGACCCTTCACTTCTGCTCTTGAAGGCATAGACATCGGTTGTGTTGGCCGCATCATCGAGCGATATGAGCGGAGCATCCATATGGCTCGATGCAAAACCCTGAACGGGCGCTGCAACCTGCCATACCAGGATGGCGCCTATTGCCAGCCGGGAGGTGGGGCTAATGAACATATTTGCCTGCTTTCGCGTGGTTACACAGTCACCGGACAATTCCGCGTGTGTAAAATACATGACGATTCGTGCGCATTGATAGTTTCATCACGTTTCGGTGAACCACCATATTGCTGCGACAAAGTTAGTATTCGCCCTTAGACTTCTGACCGCTACGATCACAAAGTCTCATTGGAGTAATATCACGTTCGATTTCGACGTCTGCTTCATGGAACCAACAGACAACTTAAGGATTAGTCACAAGGGACAATTTTGTTCCTGAGGATATCCAAAATGATGAAGACCTTATGTAGCGCGGCGGCTCTTTGCCTTTTCATGGCTGCCGGTTCAATCTCGCCGGCGAACGCCATGGATCCCATGATGTGTGACGACGCCACGATGACGAAAATGCAATCGGACATGGATGCCATGAACGATCCGGCCATGAAAATGAACAAGGACATGGCAATGAAAGAGATGGACATGGCGAAAACCGCCATGAAGGACAGCAAGAAGGATGATTGCTCGAAGCATCTCGGCATGGCCAGCATGAGCATGATGATGAAGTGCGATGACGCCACGATGATGAAGATGCAGACGGAAATGGACGCCGTGACCGATCCGGCCATGAAGGCCAACAAGGAAATGGCGATGAAGCAGATGGACATGGCCAAGATGGCCATGAAAGACAAGAAGACCGACGAATGCATGATGAACATGGGTGAAGCCATGAACAGCATGAACAAGAAGATGTAATGAGCCGGTAGTCCTGGTTCCAAGCGTGGGGCGGAGAGATCCGCCTCATTTCATTTCAGGCGGATATGCCGCTTCTCACGAAAGCTTGACGCGCAACCTATCCAACGTGTGATGCGGTGATCGCGTGCGGGTGTAGGTTGTGCCCGAATGATCCGAGGAACAATCACCATGAAACGCCGCACATTGCTGACCCAGGCCGGATTGGCCGCCCTAGTTCTGGCCTTTGGTATCCCGCGGGCCGAGGCAGATATATTCACGATCAACAAGACGATGGACGAATGGAAGGCGCTGCTGACACCGCAGCAGTTCTCTGTGATGCGCGAGGAGGGGACGGAAGCACCGTGGACCAGCGCGTTGCTGGACGAGCATCGCAAAGGTGTTTTTTCATGCGGTGCGTGCGACCTTCCCGTGTACAAATCGGAGGCGAAATTCGAAAGCGGCACGGGATGGCCCAGCTTTTTCGACGTTCTCCCCGGGGCAATCGGAAAGGTTGAGGACAATTCCTTGTTCGCCGCCCGGACCGAAGTGCATTGCAGCCGTTGCGGTGGTCATCTCGGGCACGTTTTCGACGATGGTCCCAAGCCCACCGGGTTGCGTTACTGCATGAACGGCGTCGCCCTCCAGTTTCATCCGTCCCAGGCGAGTTCCTGACACCATGAAAAATCTCGTCGCAGCGTTTTTTATCAGTCTCGCCGGTTTTGCGGTGAGCCTGGGGACCGCCACCCATGCGTCCGCTCCGGGAACCGCAATCCTGGCCGGAGGCTGCTTTTGGTGCGTCGAACACGACTTCCGGTTGCTCGACGGTGTGACGGGCGTGGTTTCGGGCTACACCGGTGGCACTCGCCCCAATCCCACATACGACAACTATCATGACTCGGATGCCGCCAATTCCGTGCCGCATGTCGAGGCGGCGCAGATCACCTATGATCCCGCCAAACTGAGTTATGAAAAGCTGTTGCAATTCTATTTCCGCCATATCGATCCAACCGACGGCGACGGCCAATTCTGCGATCGGGGCCCGGCTTACAGGCCAGTCATTTTCGTCGCCACGGAAGATGAGCGAGCCATTGCCGAAGCCCAAGAGGTTGAAGTTGCCAAGTTGATCGGTCAGCCGGTCGCCGTCGAAATTCTTCCCGCGAAGACGTTCTGGCCGGCCGAAGACTATCATCAGGACTACGCGGCCAAGAATCCCGTGCGCTACAAATATTATCGCTGGAATTGCGGGCGCGACAACCGGATAGACAAGGTATGGGGTGGGGCGAACCTCTCGCCATCGAACTGAACGCATAGCGACCGAAGACTAGGGATCATGATTCCTGTCCGGCCGGCAGCAGGTTTCGGACGGCGAGGATGCAGAGCGCAATCGTCAGGGCAAGGACGATCGTCACCAGGGCGTTGATATCGGGTGTGAATCCAAGCCGCATCATGGCCCAGAGCCGGATCGGCAGCGTGCTGTCGGTTCCCGTCACCAGCAGCGTGATCAGCGTCTCGTCGAAGGAGAGTGCGAAACTCAGGATGCCGGCGCCGACAAGCGTGCTGCGGAGGTTCGGCAGAACGATGTGGATGAAGGTCTGCCAAGCGGACGCACCCAGGTCGGTCGAGGCTTCTATCATGGCCGGTCCCATCGCTTGCAGACGCGTCACGATGGTGCGGAACGCCAAAGCCTGTACGAAAATCGTGTGCCCGGCGATGACCGTCAGCAGGGAACGGGGGATGCCGGTTTCGCGGAAAAAGATGAGCAGTGCTAGGCCGGTGATCATTGGCGGCATCAGAAACGGCAGGAACACCGCAAACCTCATGGCCTCGCGGGCAGGCGATCTGTCGCCGCAATAATGCAGCGCCAGCAGCGTTCCGCAAACCAGCGCCAGCAGGGTCGCTGCGATGCCGACGATGAGCGTATTTGAAAATGCTTCGAGGATGCCTTCGTTTTGCCACAGCGCGGCATAGGAGGAGAGCGATGGATCGTTCCACTGAACGTCGCCATGGGCAATCGTGAAGAAGGACGAGGCGATCGGGACCAGCAGGGGTCCGTACAGCAATACGAAGACCAGCGCCGCCACCACCGACAGCAAAGCGAGAGCGGGATTCGACAGCCGCATCATGAGCTGCCGCGTTCGAACCGTCCGCCAAGCGCGATAACGGCGATCACCACCAGCGCCAGGATGACGGCGAGTGCCGCGCCGAACGGCCAGTTGAAGGCCGTGCCAAACTGGCTGTAGACGATGCGCCCGAAAGTAAAACCGCTCTGGCCGCCCACCATCTGGGGGGTGAGGAAATCGCCGATCGCCAGGACGAAGACGAAGGTCGCTGCGGTGACGATTCCGGGCATGCTGAGCGGCAGCACGATGCGCGCAAAGGTCTGCAGATTGGATGCGCCAAGGTCGCCCGAAGCCTCGACCAGACTCGCAGGGATACGGTCGAGCGACAGAAAGATCGGCAGGATGGCAAAAGGGATCAATAAAACCGTGAGGGTCAGCAGCACGGCATTGAGATTGAACACGAAGAGGGCAAGCGGCTGTTCCACCAATCCGCTCCACAGCAGGAAGCGATTGAGAAATCCGTTGCCGCCGAGGATGGCACGAATGGCGTAGATCTTGATGATGTAGCTCATCAGCAGCGGCACCAGAACCATGAGCAGCAGGAAGTAGCGGCGCCGCCCCTGCAGTTGGGCCAGCAGGAACGCCACGGGATAACCGATCGTGGTGGCGATGGCGGCCACGGCGAAACACAGCAGGCAGGTCTGCCAGAGCACGGGCAGGAAAATCGCATCGGTGAAGAACCGCCTGTAATTCGCCAAGCTCAGGTCCGTGACGATCTGCCCGTTCGCCATGGTGAAGACGCTGTAGGCGAGGAAACTCAGCAGCGGTGCCGCGATAAATACGAGCGGCAGTCCATAGGCGAAGATGGCCAGCAGGCGCGGCCCGGTTCCCGTCCGTGCACTGCCGGCGAATATCATCGTCTAGGCGCTTACGGTTGCGCCTTGATCTCGTTCCACAGGTCGGAGCGCTTGGTCGGGTCTTCGACAAAGTCGAGCCAGACGAGCTTGTCGTTGGCGCCGGCGCTGCCGGTTTCGACAACCGTGTTGCCGAAGCCGGTGCGTTCGGAAAGCTGCTGACCGATTTTCTTCTGCAGCAGGAAATTGACCCATGCCTCGGCCAGGTCCACATCCTGAACGCCCGATGTCAGCGCCCATGTATCGAGCCAGGCCAGGGCACCCTCCTTCGGGTTGACATAAGCGATATTGGCGCCTGCATCTTTCATCGCCTTGACCTGCTGCTGGCCATAATTGGCCCAGATCAGCGCCACGTCATTGCTCTTGTAGAGCTGAAGCGCCTCGTCGGGGGTGGTGTAGAAGCTCAGCACATTGCGCTTCATGGCGATGAGCTTGTCCTTGATCTTGGCCATGTCTTCCGCCGAGAGATGGAACGGGTCGGCAATTCCCATGGTCAG
>JANLYR010000123.1:0-1575 GCA_031365765.1 Hyphomicrobiales bacterium
CGCCTCTTTCAGATTGCCGTGATGGTAGCCGCGCTCGGCGCGGCGCTGTTCCTTGCGCCAACTCATGTGAAAGGCTTTTACATGAGTTGGACGGAAAGGTCACTAGCTGCGGAACGCGGCCTCGATCAGGATTAACGGACAGGCTGGCCGTGCGTGGCAGCCCAGTTCGCTTTTCGACCCCAATCTCAGCCCGCCCTAACGGCCCGGGATTGGCAGCACCGGCATGATCTCGACCGCCTCACCGGGAAAGATCGTGAAGTGCGGATGGCTCTCGAACAGTTTTGCGGCGGCCTCATGCGAGGCGGCGCGCACCATTGTGAAACCGGTCATCAGGTTGGCGATGTCTACAATCCCGTTCGGGCCGATCTTTTTGGTCTTGCCGAGCGGACCGCCCATTTCGACGATGACGTCGTGATGCTTCTCGACCCAGGCGCCCCAAGCCGCCATTCCCTGCTGCTCCCTGGCACGCCGCTCGGCCTCCGGCATCGCATTCCAGGCCTCCATGCGGGCACCGGTCTTGCCGCCGCCGAGATAGACCGCGAGAAATATGTCGTTGCTGCTCATGTTTGCTTCTCCCTTGCTGGATTGACGATCGGCGTGCGGCTTAGCGAAGCGCTTTTCCCCAGCCGCCCTGTGGCGCTTCGAAGGTCGAGGCGGCCTGCTGGACCTCCTCGGAGAAATCCGCCATCTCCTGCACCTGACGGATCTCGATGATCTCGTTCTCCGACGCCGGGCACTTCTTGGCCCAGGCGATCGCCTCCTCGCGGGATTTGACGTCGATCATCCAGTAGCCGCCGAGCACTTCCTTGGCTTCGGTGAAGGGCCCGTCCGTCACCAGCGGCTTGCCGCCTGCGAACGTGACCCGGGCGCCTGCCGACGGCGGATGCAGGCCATCCAGCGTGATCAGCACGCCAGCATCCTTCAGCGCCTGGTTGTATTGCATCATCGCCCGGACGCGCTCGGGATCGAGATCGACCGCCGGCGGCGCGGTCTCGTAGCCCAGGGGGATCATCAGCATCATGAATCGCATGGTGGGGTTCCTTGTTTTGGAAGCTGTCATTCCGGGGCAGCCCACAGGGCTGAACCCGGAATCTCGAGATTCCGGGTTCAGCTCTTCGAGCCGCCCTGGAATGACAGCTTCCAAACAAGGACACCCCACCATGCGATTCATGATGCTGATGATCCCCCTGGGCTATGAAACCGCGCCGCCGGACGTGAAACTCGATCCCGAGCGCATGGCGGCGATGATGAAATACAATGAGGCGCTCAGGGATGCCGGCGTCCTGATCACGCTCGACGGGTTGCACCCGCCATCGATGGGCGCGCGGGTTTCCTTCGCCACCGGCAAACCCATCGTGACCGAGGGTCCTTTCACTGAGGCCAAGGAAGTGCTCGGCGGCTACTGGATCATCGACGTGAAGTCACGCGAGGAGGCGATCGCCTGGGCCAGCAAATGCCCGGCTTCCGAGAACGAGATCATCGAAATCCGTCAGGTGCATGAAATGACGGATTACCCAGAAGAAGTGCAGCAGGCGGCCGCCGGATTGGCCGAGTTGCAGGGTCGGCCGATCCGAA
>JANLYR010000165.1:0-9208 GCA_031365765.1 Hyphomicrobiales bacterium
AGGATGAGCCGCCCGGTTTTCGGCATCTTGTTGGTCATCAGCCGCGACAGGAAGGCTTCGGCACCCGCGCCGGTGAACCTGTACTTGGCGAAGTTGGCGATCTCGGTCACGCCCACGCCATTGCGTGTCGCCAGCACTTCGGCTTTCACATGGGCGAAATCGTTGGAGCGCCGGAACGACACGATGTCCCTGGGCTCCACGCCCTTGGGCGCGAACCACAGCGGCGTCTCAAGCCCCCAGCTGTCCCCCATGACGGCGCCCTGCGCGATCATGGTGTCATAGAGCGCCGTCGTCTGTTGCGGCCGCGCCGCCGGCAATTCCTCATTGGGGAACTTGATCGAGAACCGCCTGGAATAATTCTCGCGCACTTTCGCGTTGGTGTAACTCCGCGTCGCCCATTCGCCGAAGCGCGCGATGTCCATGGCCCAGACATCGAAGCCCGGATCGCCATTGATCATCCACTGTGACAGCGCAAGGCCAACGCCTCCACCCTGGCTGAAGCCCGCCATCACCGCGCAGGCGCACCAGAAATTTCGCAATCCCTGCACCGGGCCGACCAGCGGGTTGCCGTCGGGCGAAAACGCGAACGGCCCGTTGATGACGCGCTTGATGCCGGCTTTGGCAAGCGCTGGAAAGTGCTTGTAGCCGATTTCGAGCGAGGGTGCGATCCGGTCTAGGTCGGGAGGCAGCAGTTCCTGACCGAAATCCCACGGTGTCTGCCGCGGTTGCCAGGGCTTGCAGGCCTGCTCATACGTGCCGAGCACGATGCCGCTGCGTTCCTGGCGCATGTAGATTTCCGACTTGAAATCGATGATATGCGGCAGCTCGTGGCCGCGCTCCTTGTTGAAGGCAACCACTTCCGGCATCTCATCGGTAACCAGATACATGTGCTCCATGGCGAGCACCGGAAGTTCGAGCCCCACCATGCGGCCCACTTCCCTGGCCCACAACCCGCCGCAATTCACCACGTGCTCGGCATGGATGGTGCCGTTGACCGTCACCACGTCCCACGACCCGTCGGCGCGCGCATTGAGTTCTGTCACCCGGCAGTTCTGGTAGATCTCGGCTCCCCCGATCCGGGCCGATTTGGCATAGGCATGCGTCGTCCCTTCCGGATCGAGATTGCCGTCGGCCGCATCCAGCATGGCGCCGACGAAATATTTCTCCTCCAGCAGCGGATGCAGCGCCTTGGCCTCCTTCATGCTCATCAGTTCCGTCTCGATGCCGAGATAGCGCGCCCGCGCATGGGCCATCTTCAGCCATTCCATCCGCTCCGGGGTGTCCGCCAGCATCAACCCGCCCGAGCGGTGCAGCCCGCAGGCCTGGCCGGAAATCTTCTCCAGCTCGTCGTAAAGCCCGATCGTATAGCCCTGCAGCTTGGCCACGTTCGGATCGCCGTTGAGCGTGTGGAAGCCGCCCGCCGCATGCCAGGTGGAGCCCGAGGTCAGCCGGTCGCGCTCCACCAGGACCACGTCTTTCCATCCGGCCTTGGTAAGATGGTAGAGCACCGAACAGCCGACGACGCCGCCGCCGATGACCACGACTCGTGCCTGGGTTTTCATGAAAAAGATCCTTGCGCCAAGGGAGTTATGGCATTTTCATAGCGAGTGCCGCCAAAGCCCGCAATCGCCGGGCGAGGTGAAAACTTCTCACTCACCTTCTCTTGCAAGCCGTGGAGAAACAAAAATGGCCCCGCTGTCAGGCGAGGCCATTCGAAACGGAACGCGGCTGAAATCAGATCGCGTCCTTGACTTCCTTGGCGGCGCGGAAGGCGAGCTTCTTCGACGCCTTGATCTTGATCGCTTCGCCGGTGGCGGGGTTGCGGCCCATGCGCGCCTGGCGCTTGCGGACCTGGAAGATGCCAAGCCCGGTGACGCGGACCTTGTTGCCCTTCTTCAGATGCTTGACCGTGAGGTCGACGAAGGCGCCCAGAAGTTCGCCCACCGCCTTCTTGGACATTTCGTGTTTCTCCGCCAGTTCGGCGGCGACTTTCGAAAGCGGGATCGTCAGTACTTTTTCGTCAGCCATGTTTTTCTCCTTTGCCGAATCGGCTGGAGAAGCGTTAGCGCAAGCCGTGATTCGTGAAAACCCTTATTTTTCAGGCTTTTTTGTCCGGCTGTCGGCCAAAAGCCCAGAAAACATGGGTTTCACTGGCGACAAGTTTCGTGGAAGGTGGAATATCATTCCAGATCAGTGTTTTGGCTGAAACCTGGGGCACGACTCTAAAATATCGCTTAACCAACGCGCGCGGATTGGCGGGGATCGGGGTTTCTCAGCCATTCGGGATGGGGATGGACCACCGGTTCCTTGGGGGTGAGGAAGTAACGCCGGAAAATCTCACGATAACCATGCATCAGATAGCCATGGTTGTGGGCAATCAGCGTCTCGCGCTCGGCCCGGTAATAGGCGGGGATGCGGTACCAGGCGAGTTGCGGCCGCGTATGATGCGCCACATGCAGGTTGTTGTTGAGAAACATCAGGGCAAGCGGTGCTGCCGATTCAACGATGATGGTGCGTTCGCCCAGATCATGCACCGCCTGGTGCTCGCAGAACGACCGGATCAGCGACAGCCCGATCCCCGGCCAGGCGAAGAACAGGAGATATTCCCACACTGCGATGCCACAGACGAAAACCGCAAAATACAGAACCAATCCGATCGCCACTGCATGCAGTGCCCATGCCTTGATGATCTCGCGGTTGCCCCGCAGGATCTCCACACACTCGGCCGACCAGAACCGGATGGTTCCGATCACCGGTCCGAGCACCATCCGCCCGGCCAGTGTGTTGTTGATCGTATAGAGATGCCGCAGCACCGGCGAGAGGCGGGCCCAGTCCTCGGGCAGGAGATAATACGATTCGGGATCGAGGTGGGGGTCCGTCAGGTTGTCGTCGTTGTGGTGGATCAGATGCAGCTTGCGGTAGCGCCGATAGGGAAACCAGATGCCGGGATTGATGAATACCAGAAGTTCGTTGACCATCCGGCTGCGGGTGGGATGGCCATGCAGAATCTCGTGCTGCAGTGAGCCGTGCAGCGCGATGAGATAGCCCGCGAGCGGCATCACGATCCACCACGGAATGATCCTGAAATTCCACATCAGCGCGGCGAGTCCGCCATAGGTCAGGGCAATCAGCGCGACAGTCGGCCATTCCACCGTGGACGGACGGCCCGCGGCGATTTCAGTTGGCGGTTGCATTGGCTTGGATTATTGCGGATTGGGTGGAGACGCAAGATGGCATGTTGAAGGCCTCGCTTCCGATGTACGACATGCCCGAAGTGCGGGCCGCCAATGACGCGGTTTGGGCCGCGATGGCGCAACACCTGGAAGTCCCGCCGGAATTGGATCGCGACACCCACTACCGCGCCCTCTGGCACGATCCGGACCTGCTGTTCAGCCAGACCTGCGGCTATCCTTTCGTTCACGAATTCCGCGACAAGCTGACTTTGGTGGCGACACCCCATTACGCCGCCGAGGGTTGCGCCGGACCACATTATTGCAGTCTGATCCTCGCCCGCGAAACTGCCCCGCTCGAGGCCTTCCGCGGGCAGCGCGCGGCGGTCAACGGTCCCGATTCGATGTCGGGCATGCTGGCGCTGAAACTCGTCTTCGCCCCTTTGGCGAAGAACGGCTTGTTCTTTTCCCGCGCCGTCGAAACCGGTGGCCACCTGAATTCTCTCGTGGCGGTCCAGAATGGTGAGGCCGACCTTTGTGCCATCGATGCGGTCACCGCCGCACTGGTCCGCCGCCACAGGCCCGCGGCGATTGCCGGCCTGGTCGAAATCGCCCGCTCGCCACAGGTTCCCGCTCTACCCTATGTGACCCGCGCGGGCGACGTGGAACGGCTCCGCGATGCCCTTCGCCGTGCCTTCGCCGGGGATGAATTGAAGCACGCCCGGGATCGACTTCTGCTGGCTGGATTTTCAGTCCTGCCCCCAGAGGCCTATGACCGCATCGCCCGATTGGAGGAAGAGATGTTGCGCAACGGCGGCCTGGCACTGTTATGATAGACCTTTACACTTGGGGCACGCCCAACGGACGCAAGATCTCGATCGCGCTCGAGGAAATGGGGCTCGACTACACCGTCCATCCGGTGAATATCGGCAAGGATGAGCAGTTCGCGCCGGACTTTCTCAAGATTTCACCGGGAAACAAGGTTCCCGCCATCTTCGACCGCGACAAGAACCAGAGCGTCTTTGAGTCGGGCGCCATCCTCATCTATCTCGGTCTGAAAGCGAACCAGTTCTATCCCGCCGGCAACAGAACCCAAATTCTCGAATGGCTGATGTGGCAGATGTCCACCGTCGGGCCATTTCTCGGCCGGGCCCACTATTTTCTCAAATACAATCCCGGCAAGGCCCCCTTTGCCGAAACCTGGTTCGCCGAGGAGGCAAAACGCATTTACCGCGTTCTGAACGCGCGCCTGACCGGGAGCGAATACATGTGTGGCGATTATTCGATTGCCGACATCGCGACATTTCCATGGATCGCCCGCCACCAATGGCAGCGGATTGACCTCAATGACTATCCTGAAATCCGTCGCTGGTACCTTGCCATCGCGGCGCGGCCTGCGGTGGTAAAGGGCTACGGCGTGCCCGACGCCTCTGCCGAAATCCCCATGCCCGAGTAGCTATTTCTTCTTCGCCGGCATCGTCTCGCTGGGGCTGATCCGCGAGCGCACGAATTCCTCATGGAGTTCGCAATTGAGGGCCAACCCATGCAGCTTGGGATATTTCCGTTCCGGGAAGGCTTCCGGCAGGCGGAGCTTGAGATAGCCGATCATGCAGCCTGTCATCACATCGGCATGGCTCATATGCATGTCGATGAACCACGGCGCGCCGCACTGGCTCTCAAGTTGCAGCAAGGCCGCGGCCAACTGGCCAAGGCAGCGTTTTTCCCAATCGGCGCTCCGGCACTTCGGCGAATGAAAAAATCGCTCGTAAAAGACCTGGACCGCCTTCTCGGCCGCGCCCTGGGCTAGGGCCGTCGCCTGCAACACCTTGCGCCGCTCCTTGCCATGGGGCGGAACCAGCGACCGCGCCGGCGCCGCCAGTTCGTCCAGATGGTCGATGATCGCGGTGCTGTCGATCAATACCTCGCCGCTTTCGAGAATAAGCGAAGGAACGCGCACCAGCGGATTGATCTTGCGCATTTTCGGAACGTTGCGGAAAACCGAAAGCGTATTGCGCTCGAACGGCATGTGATAATGATGCAGCGTCACCGCCACGCGGCGCACGAACGGCGAGTCATACTGGCCGACGAGGATCATGCCGGCGATTATGGCGCGTCCACCACCGCAATGTCGAGGGCCTTGCCGTTTGGGCTGCTCATCTCTTCAAACTATCGCAACCGCTCGACTGCCTTTTCTCTACCGATCAGCGGCAGCAGTTGTGCCAGTTCTGGCCCGTGGTCGCGCCCCGTCAGCGCCAGGCGGAGGGGCATGAACAGGTCTTTGCCTTTGCGCCCGGTCGCAGACTTGATGGCGTCGGTCCATGTTTTCCAGGTCGATGCGTCCCACGGTTCGAGCGGCAGATGTGCAATCGTTGCGGATACAAACGCGCGCGTTTCGCCATCCAATTCCGGCTTGATTCGATTTGTGACGACATCGCGCCAAACCTTTGAATCGGCTAGCGTTTCAACATTCCCTCGAATCGCATTCCACAAAGCTTCGGAAACGCCGGGAAGCCTGTGCCGCACTTTCTCCCACGCTGTGACGTGGAGCAGTTTCGCATTGAGATGGCGGAGTTCGGCCTCGTCGAAGCGTGCCGGTGCCCGCGACAGGTGGGCCAGATCGAAACCCTCCACCAGCTCGCGATAATCCGCACACGGATGAATGTTGCCGGAGGCGCCGAGCAGCGCCGCCAGGCTCGCCACCGCCATGGATTCAAGTCCTCCCTCACGCATCGCCGCAAGCGAAAGCGACCCCAGCCGTTTCGAAAGTCCCTTGCCGTCCACACCGGTCAGCAGGCTGTGATGCGCATAGGCCGGAGCAACTGCACCCAGCGCCTCGGTGATTTCGATCTGCACCGCCGCGTTGACCACATGGTCCTCGCCCCGGATCACATGGGTAATGCCGAAATCGACATCGTCGACCGCCGACGGCATCGTGTAGAGATAGCTGCCATCCTCGCGCACCAGCACGGGGTCGGAGAGCGTCGCCGTGTCGATCGCCTGCGGCCCCCGGATGAGATCTGTCCATTTCACCACGCGCTGGTCGAGCTTGAAACGCCAATGCGGTTCCCGTCCCTCGGTTTCCAGTTTCGTCCGGTCATCGTCCGACAGCTTCAGCGCGGCGCGGTCATAGATCGGCGGCAGACCGCGCGCTAGTTGGCGCTTCCTCCGCCGGTCGAGTTCGTCGGCACTTTCGTAGCAGGGATAAAGCCGGCCCATCTTTTTGAGGCTGCGGACAACCTCGTCATAGCGCGCAAATCGTTTGGACTGATATTCGACCCGGTCCGGCACAATCCCCAGCCAATCGAGATCGGCGGCAATGCCTTGCGCGAATTCGTGCGTGGAACGCGCCAAATCGGTGTCGTCATAGCGCAGCAGGAACGTGCCGCCGGTCTTCTTCGCGAACAGCCAGTTGAGGATGGCGGTGCGCGCATTGCCGATATGGATGCAGCCGGTAGGCGAGGGCGCGAAACGGACCGCGGTCATTCAGCGCGTGTCCCGGAAACCGTTGGTGATGGGATAGCGCCGGTCGCGGCCGAAATTCCGCCGCGTGATCTTGACCCCGGGTGCCGCCTGCCTGCGCTTGTATTCGGCCACATAGAGCATGTGCTGGATGCGCCGCACCAGCGTCTCCGCATGTCCGCGCCCGACGATCGCCGCCACCGGTTCTTCCCTTTCCACCAGTCCCGCCAGAATGTCGTCCAGCACCGCATAAGGCGGCAGCGTGTCCTGGTCCTTCTGGTTCTCGCGCAACTCCGCCGTCGGCGCCTTGGTGATGATGCGTTCGGGGATCACCTGTCCCTGGCTGTTCCGCCACGCCGCCAGCCGATACACTTCGGTTTTGTACACATCTTTGATCGGATTGAAGCCGCCATTCATGTCGCCGTAGAGCGTGGCGTAGCCAACCGACATTTCAGATTTGTTGCCGGTGGTCAAAACCATAGCGCCCAACTTGTTGGAGATGGCCATCAGCACGACTCCGCGCGTCCGCGACTGGATATTTTCCTCGGTGACACCGGCCTCTGTGTCGCGGAACATCGGCTCAAGCGCTGACAAGAACCCCGCGACCGGCTCCCCGATCGGTACCACATCGTAGCGCACGCCCAGAAGCTTGGCGCATTCCTCGGCATCGGCGATGCTGTCGCGGCTGGTATAAGCGTATGGCAGCATGACGCAATGGACGCGCGCCGCCCCCAGTGCATCGACGGCCATCGCCGCCACCACGGCCGAATCGATGCCGCCCGAAAGCCCCAGCACGACGCCCGGAAAGCGGTTCTTGTCGACATAATCGCGCAGCCCCAGCACGCAGGCCTTCCACGTCTCTTCTTCCTTCTCCGGCAATCTGGCGACCGCCCCCTTCGCCATTCGCCATTCGCCATTCGCCTGCCTGGTCCACTCCGTCAGCGCCAGCGCCTCCTCGAACATCGGCATCTGCAGCGCCAGCGAGCGGTCGGCATTGAGCACGAAGGAAGCGCCGTCGAACACCAGTTCGTCCTGCCCGCCGATCTGGTTCAGATAGATCATGGGCAAGCCCGTCTCGGTCACCCGTGCGACCACCAGATTGAGCCGCACGTCATCCTTGTTCTGTTCGAAAGGCGAGCCGTTGGGAACGAGCAGGATTTCGGCGCCCGTCTCGGCCAGTGTCTCGCAGGTCTCCTCGGTCCAGATATCCTCGCAGATGGGTACGCCAAGGCGCACGCCCTTGCACATGATGGGACCGGGCGCCGGCCCCGCCGCGAACACCCGCTTCTCGTCGAACACGCCATAGTTGGGCAGGTCGTGCTTGAAGCGCAGCGATTCGATCCGGCCGTTGGCGAGATAGGCCACGGCATTGTGCAGCAGTCCGGCGTCCAACCATGGCAGGCCGATCAGCACCGCCGGTCCCTCGCGCGTCTCCGCCGCCAGCGCCTCGGCCGCTGCCCTGCACGCAGCGACGAAAGTCGGCCTGAGCACCAGATCCTCCGGCGGATAACCGCACAGGAAAAGCTCGGGAAAGAGGATGACATCGGCACTGCGCAGTTCGTTCCGCGCCGCTCTCGCTTTGGCCAGATTGGCCTCGACCGCCCCCACCGTGGGGTTGAGCTGCGCCAGCGCGATCGTGAGCGTGTCGGTCATGGCGGCCTCATAGCCGAGGGAAGTTGACGGGTCCACGAAATCTGCGCAATGAGAGGCCATGATCCTGCGAGACCTGCTTCTGGACCACCATCCGCAATCCATTGCTGTCACGGCACCTGGCCGACCGCCTATGACCTATGGCGGCTTCACCGCTCTGTGCGAACGCACCGCCGCGGCCCTGAACGGACACGGCCTCGGGCGCAATGACCGGTTGGCCATTGTACTGCCCAACGGGCCCGAAATGGCGGCCGCCTTCGTGGCCGTGGCCTCGGCCGTTACTGCCGCCCCGTTCAATCCGTCCTACCGCGAGGATGAGTTCCATTTTTATATGGAAGACGTAAGGGCAAAGGCGCTGCTGGTCGAGGCGGGAAGCAACTCTCCCGCGATCGCGGCAGCCCGGCGAAGCGGCATTCCCGTTCTGACGCTCGTGCCCGGAAAAGAGGCCGGAAACTTCACCATTCCCGGCGGCACGGGCACTGGGCCGAGCTTCGCCGAACCGGGTGACGTGGCGCTGGTGCTGCATACGTCGGGTACGACGTCGCGTCCAAAGATCGTGCCATTGACCCAGGCCAATCTCCTCGCTTCCGCCGCTAACATCAAACGCACGCTTCACCTCGCCGAAGGTGACCGCTGCCTCAACATCATGCCGCTGTTCCACATTCACGGCCTCGTCGCGGCACTGCTGGCGACGCTTGCTGCCGGTGGTTCGGTGTGCTGCACGCCGGGCTTCAACGCGCTCAAATTCTTCGGCTGGCTCGAGGAAGCAAAACCCACCTGGTACACCGCCGTTCCCACCATGCACCAGGGGATCCTGTCGAGAGCCTCGCGCAACGCGGAGACGATCAAGGCGCAGCCGCTGCGTTTCATCCGCTCCAGTTCCGCTTCGCTTCCCGCCCCCGTTTTCCACGAGCTCGAAGCGACGTTCG
>JANLYR010000177.1:0-11300 GCA_031365765.1 Hyphomicrobiales bacterium
TCCTTTTTTAAACGCGCGTTGGCGCGACCGGCAGCGGCGGCGGCCCAAAAAACATAGCTCCGGCCGGCGCCACCGTCCCCGGCCCGCGTGGGCGCGCCGACGGCGATGAAATAGAACACCGAACCTCGCTTGACGGCCTCGTCCATGCTGGTTGAAAATTCTATCCGGCCCAGGCGGCGGTTCGATTCAACCAGTTCCGCCAGACCCGGCTCGTACATGGGCACTTTGCCCGCCTGAATCTGGGCGACCTTTTCCGCGTTGGTGTCTATGCAGATGACCTCATGTCCGAGTTCCGCCAGGCATGTGCCGGTAACGATCCCCACATATCCCGTTCCGATCATGCAAACGCGCATCCGTCCTCCAACGCCAATCTACCACCAGCCGGCACTCTAGGTGTCATCTGGCTAATTTTCAGCAACCAATGAGGGTAACGAAGTGATGAATTTCGATGCAAAATTTTAGGTCATCAAAACGCGTCGCCCGGTGTCCTCAAGCACAACGCAGGTTAACTTACCGGTCATGAAGGCGCCCGTATCCACATTGATGCGGTGCGGCAGCAATTCCGGGCTGGCCACGGGTGTATGACCATGAACGACCACCTTGCTGGCTGGTTTCGGAGATGTAAGGAAGGGCCTTCTGATCCACAAGAGATCCTCTTCCTTCTGCAACGCGAGTTCGACGCCTGGCCTCACTCCGGCATGGACGAAATAGTAATCCGTCAGTTGGTGAAAGAGTTTCGTGCGGTGTAAGAAGTCCAGGTGGGCGGAAGGACATCGCTCGACAAACTGCACGCGTAGGCTTTCATAGTCCGACGGACAAATCGGCAGATTCAGCCCGACACCGTAGGATTTCAAGGTTTCGAGCCCGCCAAATCGAGCCCAGTGCTCAATCACAGAAGCGTCCCGCAAAACATCCAGAAGGACGGCTTCGTGGTTGCCCCGCAGGAAAATTTTGTCGTCACATATTGCGGTTTCTGACAGCAATGCGTCGATGACGCCCCGGCTGGCGGGTCCCCGGTCAATATAATCGCCGAGGAATATCGCCAGCGAGGATCGCGGTTTGTTGGCGGCAAGATCGTCGCGAATGAGGCCCGACAGCTTTTCGAGGAGATCGAGCCTGCCGTGTATGTCGCCAATGGCGTAAATGCGAAGCCCGGCTTCAACCCTCGCCTCAGGCCGCACCGGCTGCTTCCACGCAAACGGATTTCTCACGCGGGCCGCAATGCTTCTTCGTTCATGCCGCCTACAAGCTTGTGGGTCAGGCCGCCAGTTTGAGCGGAGCCTCGGTCAATTGCAGATCATCCGCGAGAGCCCGTTGCGGCTTGATTTTGGCTTTCTGCAGCGCCCCGTGATAGGCCTTCACCGCTTCGTCCGGCGTTACCGTTCGGGCAATCACTTCGCGCATCAGTCCGACGAGATCGATCGCAGACTCGGCCAAGTAGATTTTACGGCCGAAGAGCGCCACCCGGGCGCCATAGCGTTCGGCCTGACTGACAAGTTCGAAGGTGTCTTTGGATGTGCCGGCGGCGCCACCCAAAATACCCACGATGAGGCGCGCGGGATCATAGGAGGCCAGTTCCTCCATGGCGCGAGGACCATTGTATTGGAGCTTCAGGAAGGCTGGGAAGTCCTCCTTCATCACACCGGCCAGGGTGCGGACAATGTTGTCGTTGATGAAGCCGCCGAGGTTGGTCGATTCCTTCAAGCGAATGTCGAAGGCCGGATTAAACACTTCCAGGAAGTGCCGCATTTTGTGGGTGGCCGCTTCGGCGCGGAAATCAGAGTAAGCTTCGGCATTGAGGGCGTCGATGTCCCGCTGGTTGGAAAAGGTGATCGAGTAGAGTCCAAGATCGGCGTATTTCCGGGCCTGATCGATACGCGCGGTCCGATGATGACGCGAAGGCTCTTCCCGGTAGCGCCCTCCCCTCGCCGACCAGATGTCAGTTGTATCATTGAGGCGGATCGCCGGCGTCACGTCATTGTCCTTGAACAAGCCCTCGTCAGTGAGAATCTGGCACGAGGAGGCCGACAGCAACATGATGTCGATAAGGCCGGATTTTGTCATGTCGCGAATTGCCTGAAGATGAACCGAGCGGGGCTTGTTGGCACCGGGAGCGCTTACGCCGAAACCGATATCGCCATCCTTTGCGTCGGCGATGATGAAGTCGGACGGCGCATAGTTGCCGGCGCGGATCTTGGACAACTTGGTTTCGAGGCGTTTCATTGTTGTGCTCCTGTTGAGAAAGATTGAAGGGAACGGCGCCAGCCCCAACCATCGGCGAGAGCCAGACAGTTCGACCAGGATTCGACGCCGCCGTATGTCGTGATATGGCGAAGTGAAGCGGCAGCGGAGGCATGGGCAAGTCGCAGTGTCTCGGCCGCTGGCCATCCCTCGTGCCAACCATAGAGGAACCCCGCCGCAAAGGCGTCGCCTGCTCCATTGGCACCGATTTTGGCAGAAGCCGGCACATCGACCGAAGGCATGGTAACGATGCCGCGTTCAGGGCTGGCCATGATGGCGCCGGCGGGAAAATGCGCCACCACGACCTTGCGCACACCGCCATCCAGCAGTTTCTCGGCGGCCGCCTTGCACGCTTCTATGTCGGTCTGGCCATCCTCCACGGTGGTCAGTCCGGCTATTCCGCCAATCTCATGGTCGTTAGCAATCAGAAGATCGAGGTGCGGCAGACAAGGACGCAGCAGCGCTGACAGGCGTTCGGCCGAAATGCTGGCCAGTTCCATATTGGTCTCGAAGCCCTCCGCGCGTGCTTTCTTCAGGACGGTGACCCAGCCATTGGCATCATCCTTCCACGGGGCGTCCAACACACGGTGAATACCGGGCAAGCCCAAATGAAAAATGCGGTGCGAGCTCCTGGCAAAATCGAAGTGGTCAGGCGTCAGCAAATGGCTGGCCGCGAAGAAACTGATATGCGTACGATGACCGGTGGCAAGCGAGGTGAAAGCATCGGTGTAGTCGGTCTGCGCTTCCTTGGAGACCAGCAGCCTTGACCGGTCGATGCCATAGCGATCAGCCTCGGCGCAGAGGAAACGTCCGTCGGAATCGTCACCGATCATGCCTATCGTCGCAACCGGCATGGCGGAATCCAGTTTCTTCATATCGATCGCCATGTTGCACGACGATGCACCGCCGCTCGACACCGACGACTGAATATCGGCGCGACCGTTTTCGCGGGGCCAATGATCGAGAAGCCGGTTGTGGTCGATGCACCAGGTGCCGCCCGTTAAAATACCTCTGCGCACCTTAGACCCGCTGATGAATAATAAGATTGGAACGTACGGAGCGCTAGCTACAAGGAACTTCATGCTCCGTCAACTTAGCGTACGATACCCGCAACCTTCAGTATCAATCTGACTTCGACGTAATGACACGCTCCGGTGGCGGCTGCCGATCGGGACGAGCGCTTTGCTAAATGCTATTAAATTCGCATACGGCAATTGGACCCAATCACCCTCATGCGTTTGTCGATCTTGCTTCTACTCAATATCGTTTCATGGATTGGTTTGCCAAATATCGCGTTCGCGGAGTTTTTCCATCAAAACGCGATGAGCGTCTATCTCGCGGCGCATCCAATGCCATTCAAAGGCGAAACTTCAGTTTTAAAATCCAACATGCTGGACCTTTCGCTGGAATGGATTGCCTTGCCGGGGTGGCAGGCTACGGGCGGAGCGGTGGAAGTACGCGATGGCATCGTGTTCGTTCTTCATCCGCAAGGCCAATTATCCTGGTTCAATCTCGACCGCAGGCAAGGACCATTTTCCACATCGATTGCGGCTCCAATGAACCTCGCAGCATTGATGGCTTCCAAAAAGGTCAAAGACGAAAAAGTGAATACGGAATTGTTCCGGGCGGCCGATCTGTACATCGAGCCGATCGGCGGGAACCTCCGCATTTATGTCACTCATCACGTTTTCGAAGACGATTGTTTTTTCTTTCAATTGAGCACGGTCGATATCGGTTTTGATGCCGTGGCGGGTTTCAAACAACTGACGGATTGGAAAATACTGTTCAAACCTTCGCCGTGTATTCATATCTGGGATGCATCGACCAAACCCTTCGCCGGACTGCAGGCGGGCGGCAAAATCGTGGCGCTCGATAGTGCCTACTTATTGGTGAGCTATGGGGACCACGAGTTGGACGGTGAACGCGGCAACAATCATCCCCAGGACCGGAATTCTCCCTATGGCAAGATGTGGAAGCTGGCCAAGGATGGAAGTTCTGCTTCGCTCTATGCTGTGGGTGTACGAAATCCCCAAGGTCTTTTCTTAGATAGAAAAGGCTTCATCTGGGAGAGCGAGCATGGACCGCAAGGAGGAGACGAACTGAATGCCATAATCCCATACGCCAATTACGGTTGGCCGTGGCAAACTTATGGCGTGTATTACAACAACTTTGAATGGCGATTGAATAAGGTGCAAGGCGATCACTCAGATCCCCGTTATAAAGCGCCAGTCTTTTCCTGGGTTCCATCTATCGCACCCACCAGCATCACGCAGGCCGAGGGGCCAAAGTTCGCCCTTTGGCAAGACGATCTTCTTCTCACCACTCTCAAGGACCAGGCGATCCATCACCTTCGTATGGATCACGGCCACGTTGCCTATGACGAGAGGATCGCAGTGGGCAGACGAATACGCGATGTTACGGCCGCTGGTGATGGTCGCCTGCTGCTGCTGGCCGATGAGCCCATGATAGGCATCGTCGATGCCCTGCCGTACAAGTTAATACACCTCGACATCGGTAAGAATGACGGCCAGCCGGCACCGATGACGGAACCCGATGGCCAAGGCCAAGTGGCCAACATACCGAATGCTCCGGCCATGCCTGGAGAAATGCTCTTCAACCAGTCTTGCGGTTCTTGCCACGCGTTGGGAGAAAACGGCATAGGTCCGACACTGGGGAATTTGACCAGCCGCGGAATCGGAAAAGCACCTGGCTTCACCTATAAATCTGTGGCCCTCGCAGAAGCGACAGGGAACTGGACGCCCGAGTCGTTTTCGTCTTACGTCCAGAATCCTGCAGCAACATTTCCAGATGCTGGAATGGCTCCAATCAACATCACTGGGGCCGAAGCAAAGCAGATCTTCGAATATCTGAGCAAAACTGGTGATGCTGGACCTCCAGCTCCCGATCCATTTACCGACGCGCAACCACCGGCCCAACCTCTTTTTGACTGGATAGCCGACTCGCTGGCACCTTTCACATTGCCCTTTGCCTTGGACGAGAAACGGCAGATCGCTCCCTATGAAGAGCTGGTTCCGGGCTTGTTGATCGGTTATGACGTGGCCGCAAAGAGCGTGGTCCAGATAATTCAATCATTAAAACCAACTCCCGCGATCAGTCCCGAAAATCACCAGTATATATTTTCCGTGGATGTGGAGGACCCTGGAACGGGGGAATGGATTTCAGTCGAAAAAACGGTGCCACCATTTCAGTCGGTTGCCAAATATCGCGTCGTAATGGTGATGACAGCGAAACTGGACCAACCGGCGCCGGTCGAAATCAAAATTCGCATTCCCTTGAAATCCGGCAAGGACTACGACATTGCACTCGGCAAGCCGGAAGTGGGCGGAGACTTCAAATCCTATCTGCTCAACGAAGTGATCGATCTTGCCCTAATCGCCGACTTGGATCGTGCAAAAAGTCCGAAAGTTTTGATTGTTCTGCCGGTTCACTCTGGTGCATCAGCAACGTTTGCCGCGCTCGACATCAATCTTTATCCGGAATGAACTGGGCCTCCCGGATGGGTGGCGACGTATCGTAACCGGCCGATACATCGACAAAGGCTCCGAGTCCCTTGCCCAAGAACGGTGAACCGATTCTTAGTCCATAAGCCTGGACCTTCGGAAGCAGATCGGCATCATTCCACGTACCGCCCCGGCCCGCGTTCATGAACAGCGGGTTGGCCTGGGCCCCGGCACTATCGTGGCCCTTTGAGTTCCATGCCGAGAAGGAAGGATAGTAAACGCCAGCCCAGTGATAAGATGTTGCTCCGCCCATCGTCCAGTAGGCGTTTTTGATGAACGTCACATCCTGTGCAGTGGAACCGTAAACCGAGAGCAGATTTCCCGCGGTCATCACGATGTTGTTGGCGATGGTGGTATTCACAATGCGGCCCCCACCGTTCACCGACACTCCGGAAGGTCGGGTGGTGCCCGAAGGGGACATATAAACAGTGTTATTGTAGACTTCCGCGTCCGTCATTACATTGTTTTCATTCCAAAGACTGATACCGCCCTTGTTGTTCTTCCGGCCATCGTTCTGGCTGACGTTGTAGCGGATGACATTTCCCACATTGGGCGCCGCGCCGCCGTACTGGCAGATCATCAGGCCTGGCCCATCGTTGTCATGCGAATAATTGTATTGGATGATGGAACGCGTCGTGCCACCGTCGAGGTCAAATCCACCCCCGTCGCCGGTCGAATTCGTGCGGTTGTGATGGGACTCGTTGTACTGGATGACAACATCGTTCGAACCATACGTCCAGATACCCACCGGCCCGTCCGCGTTGGTGTTCCGCGCTCCGTTATTATATGCCAGCGAACGCTCGATGACGGCATGGTTGACCTGTCCTACCAAAATGCCGCTGCCGGATGGACGGCTCAAACCCGCAATGCCAGGATTGTCGTTGGCAATCACATGTCCGATATAAACGTCCTCGTGAGCCTGTCCCGCAAATCCGGGGGCGCTATAACCGTAAATGGAGAGGCCCGCCTTGCCATTGTGATGAACGCGGGCGTTGGTGACGCGAATGCCCTTGTATCCGGAGCTTTTATTCCAGGCGCCAACCAGGATTCCGGAATTGCCGTAACCTGAGGCTGTCACATATCGGATGCGTATGCCGGGCAGCTTCGTATCCGCGCCCAGATCGACGAAGAAAAAGATTCCGCTCTTGTCGGTCGCGTGAAGCCCATTTCCGGCGAAATTGAGATTTCTGACCACAAAGCCACCGGTGTTGTAGGCAAAAAGACCATGTGCTGCGCCGGAAGAAATTTTTGCCCTACCGGTGCCGTACGAGGAAACAAGAATTGGGTTCTTGCTGGTGCCGCGGTCGGCGGAATCGAAATAGAGACTGCCGTCAAATGTTTGACCGCCCGCAAAAAGGATTCTATCGCCAGCGAAGAACCTTGCGGCGTTGACCTTGCCTACGGTTTTCCATGCGGACTCGGAACTCATGCCACTATTGGCGTCATTGCCGGTTCCACTCACATAGTAGGTCGCCGCAGAAGCCTCACATGCGGCTCCCGCCAGAAAAAAAGCCGCAGCGGCGACTATTCCCGCAATTTTTGAACGCTTCATGGAATTCCCCCTCACACCACGGGGGAAACATGTAGACGGGGGCAATGAAAGTACGGTTGGACGGATCGTTTAAAATTTAATCAAATGCAGCAGTTGCACGGCTGCATAACGATAGCAACGCACTGCAATCCAGGGGGTGTCCGCCTGACTTCCCGATCCCTGGTGGGCGATGTAGGACTCGAACCTACGACCCGCTGATTAAGAGTCAGCTGCTCTACCACCTGAGCTAATCGCCCGTCCCATGAGGGATGCGCAAGCCTGTCCAAGGCCAGCGGCGCGGTCTATACGTCGCCGCTCCGACTTTGTCTATACTCTCATGCGCCTTGAACCCCGATCCGGGGTTCGCTAATTTTTCTGGGGTCGGACGGAGATATGATGAGCACCAGGGATACGGGGCAGAGCTTTCTCGCAGGTGGCGGCGAGATGGGGATCCTTACCCGTGCTTTTGACTGGAGCAAGTCCTCGCTCGGCCCTCCTCATTCCTGGCCACAGAGCCTCCGCCTTACCGTGCGGCTCATGCTCAATTCAGGGCACCCGATGCTTATTTTTTGGGGCCCCGATCTCATCCAATTCTACAACGATGCGTATCGCGCCACCCTGGGACCGGAGCGGCATCCGAGCGCCCTTGGCCAGCGTGGGCGAGAATGCTGGGAGGAAATCTGGGACATCATCGGGCCGTTGATCGATTTCGTGATGGCGGGAAAAGGCGCCACCTGGCACGAGGACAGCCTTGTGCCCGTAACCCGACATGGGCAGCGGCGGGATGTATGGTGGACTTTCAGCTACGGGCCCATCGACCTTGAGGGAAAAGTCGGAGGGGTGCTCGTCGTTTGCAACGATGTCACAGAGCATCACTTGGCGCGTGAAACTCTCGCCAATCAGGCGCGGCATCTCGAACTTCTTTTTGAGCAGGCACCAGGGTTCATGGCGGTACTGCGCGGGCCGGACCATATTTACGAGATGACAAACGCCGCATACAAAACGCTGGTCGGCGACCGCGACTACATTGGGAAATCCGTAATCGAGATTGTGCCGGAGGCCGAGGGTCAGGGCTTTTTCCACCTACTCGACCAAGTTTATCAGACCGGACAGGCCCATGTCGGCAAACGCGTCCCCTTCGCTCTCCGACCGGTTGCCGGCGGACCAACCAAGGAAACGTTTCTAGATTTCGTCTATCAGCCCATCCGTGGAGTTGACGGCGAAGTTACCGGAATTTTTGTCGAAGGTCACGACACGACTGTTCATGTCCGGGCGGAGCAGCATCTGCAACTGCTGAATGACGAACTGAAACATCGCGTCAAGAATACCTTGGCCATGGTAGGGGCCATTGCCTCGCAGACGCTGCGGGGGAGCAGCGATGCCGACAAACTTCAAGCCTTCCATCAGCGGTTGGGCGTTTTTGCCAAAGCACATGATATTCTAACCGCCACGACTTGGGCGACGGCTCACATCCGCGACGTGGTCCAAACCACCCTTGCACCGCACGGATTTGAAGGCGACCGGCTGAGAATCAACGGACCCAATCTGACAATCGGCTCCAAACAGGCGATCTCACTGACACTGGCGCTCCATGAATTGGCCACCAACGCTGCGAAATACGGGGCATGGACGCCATCGAGTGGCAGGGTTGACATTGAGTGGTCTGAAACGAAAGGCAGCGAGGCATCCATCTTTTCTTTTTCATGGGAAGAGTCAGGCGGGCCTCCGGTTCCGACTTCGCGCAAGCAAGGCTTTGGATCACAGCTTATTGAACGCGTCCTTGAGGCGGATTTCTCCTGCGAAGTCAAAGTGACCTACGACTCGGGCGGGCTGGCGTGCCGCTTTTCAACGCCTTCAGAAAATCTCCGCCCGGTAAATCCTCCGCCGTTCTGAAGCACGGAACAATTTTGCGGGAGTGTCGTTAGCCCGTCGGTGAGGAGGCTGGCGTCGCGCGGCTCTCACGAACCGAGGAGATGGCCGTGGCAGACAATTACAGGGAAGATATTGCCGTTCTCCCGCTGGCCGAAGAAATTCTCAATGTGGAAATTCGTGAGACCTTGACAGGCCGTTTTCGTATCCGGACCGTGACCGATACGATGGACAATGTGGTCCAGCAGGCTCTTCGCCGCGAAGACATCGAAATCAAGCAAATTCCGATCGACCGCTACATCGAGTCTGGCGCGGACGAACCACGAACCCGTCAGGAGAATGGCGTGACGATCATCCCGGTATTCGAGGAGGTGCTGGTCGTCGAGAAGCGTCTGTTGCTCAAGCATGAAATTCATGTCCGTCATATGACGCGAATGCAAACATCGGAAGTTCCCATTTCGCTCCGCAAGCAGCGGGCGATTATCGAGCGCCTGAACAGTGAAGGCGAAGCAACCGCTGATCCCATCAAAATCGAGGAGAGCCCCAAATGACACAGACCATCACCGCATTTTTCGACAAACGGAGCGACGCTGCGGCCGCTGTTGAGCAACTGGTTCAATCCGGTTTGAACCGGGCCGATATCCGCATACTGCCGGAGAGGGACATCGCAACATCGACAAATTACGATGGAGCTTATGACGTCAACCGTGACGAAAAAGGATTTTGGGCATCGCTTTCAGATTTCTTTTTTCCCGAAGATGACCGTTACACCTACGCCGAGGCGCTAAACCGCGGCAGCATCATGGTTACCGCGACCGTCGAGCAGAATGATGCAGCGAAGGCCATCGATATCCTTGAAGAGCTTGGAACGGTAAATCTGAATGAACGCGAGACGTCGTGGCGCAAGGAGGGTTGGCAAGGGTATGAGAATACAGGCGGCAGCGAGAAAGGCGACGCGATCATACCGCTGGTTGAGGAAGAATTGACGATTGGCAAGCGGCAAGTCCGCGACGGACACGTGAAGGTTCGCAGCTATGTTGTCGAGTCCCCGGTCAGCGAGCAGGTCAACCTTCGCCGTGAACGCGTCCATGTGGAGCGCCGACCCGTTGATCGGGCTGCCGTTGTAGGTGAAGACGCGTTTCGTGAACGCACGATCGATGCCCAGGCTATTTCTGAAGAGGCAATCGTAACCAAGACGGCCCGCATCAGGGAAGAGGTGGTGGTTTCAAAGGAAACCGACATGCGAATCGAAACTGTGACCGACACAGTGCGGCGCACCGACGTGGAAGTTGAGGATCATACAGGCCATAAAGCGCGGCGGCAGTCGAGGTAAGTTTGAAGGCCCGGCCGCGAACAGGCCGGGCCTTCACTCAGCGCGGTGTTTTCAAAGCGCGGTTTACCGCTGAAACAACCGCCTTTAAAGATGCCACAACAATGTTCTTGTCTATACCCACGCCAAACAATGTCATGCCGCCGGAAAGTCTGATTTCAACATAGGCTACGGCTGTGGCGTTGGCACCCGTTCCCATCGCATGCTCGCGATAGTCGGCTACGTCAAAGGCCAGTTTTGACTCCTTGCGAATGGCGTCAACAAACCCATCCACGGGACCGTTCCCGTGGCCTGCAATGGTTTTAATCTTGCCCTCATCGGAAAGCTTTGCGGTCAGATTTTCGTCGCCCCGATCCGATTGCGCCTGATGCTCAAGAAACTCATAGCGGCCATTGCCTTCTAGATACTCGCTCTCGAAGGCTTGCCACAGCCGGCTGGCCGAAAGTTCGACACCTTCCCCGTCGGCGATTGCCTGCACCGCTTTCGAAAACTCGATCTGGAGCCGGCGCGGGAGTTCGATGCCGTGTTCCTTTTCCAGAATATAGGCGATCCCGCCCTTGCCAGACTGCGAGTTAATACGGATGACAGCCTCGTAGCTCCGTCCGAGATCCATAGGATCGATCGGAAGATAAGGCACCTCCCACAATGGCGAATTGGAAGCCTCCATAGCCTTGAAGCCCTTGTTGATGGCATCCTGGTGAGAACCCGAGAAAGCCGTAAACACCAGGTCGCCGGCATAAGGGTGGCGAGGATGCACGGGCAACTGGTTGCAGTATTCCGCCATGCGCACGAGGTCATTGATGTTGGA
>JANLYR010000195.1:0-23929 GCA_031365765.1 Hyphomicrobiales bacterium
CAAACGACCGATGTTTCGGTTGTCCAAGTGGTTACCCACTCGAACCGCCAGGACACACGCCGCCTGCGTTTCTCTTTCTTTCTTCAACGATGTCAAACAGCGGGGAGAATTGCTTCTCCTAATTAACGCAACCGGACAAGAAGCCCCGCCGTACCCCTTTTGGGTGGTACCGGCAGTTCGAGCCAGTTGCATTATGAATGCACACAGGGATGTTGGCGCCACAGAGCGGTGCGCGTCCCTCAGTGATGGGGGTTATATGAGGGACGCCTCGGGGGTGTCAAGCATTTCGTCGTAAAAAATTTATATTCTGCAATACCGCTGAAAACTTGGGATTTTGCGCGTCAGGTGCCACGCTTTCGTTCAAGACTGTGAGCGAGGCGGGAGATTAACCAAGCAGAAACCCTAAACTGGGAAACTGCCCGGCATCGAAGAAACGCGACCGCCTGGCTGTACGAAGCCTGAAGGCGCCGCGAAAAGTGGACTGCGCAACAGTTGGTCATTGAGGTTGACTTATGCGGTTGAACCCGGCAATTTCGGGTCCGACCGTATCAGAGCCTTAAGGCCAGTACGGCTCGCCCGGCGGGATCATGGGTGAGCGTTTGCGTAAGCCGGCAAAAAACGAGGGGATCGGGGATTTGAACGAACGCAACGGGAAGCATTCGGGCCGAAGCAGGAGCACAGCGCGGCACTCGCGCTCATTGTCTCCTCCCCCTGCCAATGTCGCCCCGGACAAGAATCCTTTTGACCTTGAGCCTCCTCATCATCGCTGGCTGCTCACGACTTGCGTCGCGGGCATTGCCGGTTCCTTGCTTATTGGCAGCACCGTTCTCGGTATCTTTGGCGAAAATTCCGGATCGCGCGATGCGTTTGCTTCCGTAGCAACCCACGACCGCACGGACGCGGCGGCTCGCAAAGGCAATATTGCTGGCAACCTTGCCGAGGATGGCGATTTGCAGGCCACGCCGGAAGTGTCTGCCGCCTATCGTCCGGTTGAACAACCGATCGTTCCCGAGCGCGACCTGTTGGGCGACAATCTCTACCCCGAAATAAACGCGGGTGAACTGCCTTATGGCGACGGCAAAACGCTCGTGCTCGACGCCGAGATCCAGGCGGCGGAGAGCGAAACCCAGAACATCACGACCATCACCAAGACGCCCCCGCCCGAGCCCGTCGATGAGACCGTGAGCCTGGCCAGCGGCGAAACCCTCACCGACAAGCTGGTGGAGCGCGGCGTCACGCGCGAAGCGGCCCAGGCGCTTGTCGCTGCCATCGAGCCGGTGTTCCCGATCAGCCTCCTCAAGGCTGGGACACAGATCGAGCTGACGCTTGACCGGCAGCAGGATTTCTATGGCCGGGACGTCACCTTCCCGGTTGAACTCTCCTTCAAGCCCGGTCCCAGGGAAACGATCAAGGTCCAATCGGACGAAGACGGAAGGTTCACCGCCTCGATCGAAGGCGCCAGCGAGGGCGCCAAGTCACAATACGCGCAGTTCAACCATTTCCGCACCCGCTCCAAGGTAGGCTCGAGCCTTTATGCCGCCGCCAAGGACAACAAGGTTCCCGACTACATCGTAGCCGAAATGACACGGGCCTTCGCCTATGACGTCGATTTCCAGCGCCAGGTGAAAGCCAGCGACACCTTCGAGGTGTTCTACGGAAACCCGCTCACCGGCTCATCGTCGAAACGCAAGGTTCTGCACTATGCAAGGCTTAATCTTGCAGGCAAGGACCGCGTCCTCTTCCGCTACACCGCAGCTGACGGGCAAACGGATTATTACGACGATTCGGGCCGCAGTGCCACCAAGTCGCTCCTGAAAACCCCCATCTCCGGCGCCCGTCTGACTTCCGGTTTCGGCATGCGGCTGCATCCACTCCTCGGCTATTCGAAGATGCATACCGGTGTCGATTTCGGTGCATCCCAGGGCACCCCGATCCGCGCTGCGGGAGCGGGCACCATTGAACTGGCGGGCCGCAACGGCGCCTATGGCATAACGGTCGAAATCAAGCATCCCGGCAAATACGAAACTCTTTACGCCCACATGAGCAAACTTGCCGCAGGCATCAGGCGCGGCCTGAAAGTCAATCAGGGACAGATCATCGGTTACGTCGGAACGACCGGCCGCTCGACCGGACCGCATCTGCACTATGAAGTTCGTCTCGACGACAGGCCGGTCAACCCCACCCGGATCAAGGCGGCGGGCGGCAAGCAACTGGCCGGCAAGGATCTGGCCAAGTTCAAGCAGTCGAAAATGCGCATTCTTGCCATGATGCAGAGCGCGCCTTCGGCCACTCAGGTCGCCCAGGCAGGCCCCTGATACCACGCCGTCGAGGATTTATCCCCGCCACGTAAGTCCGACAACTACGGTCTTATCTCTCGTTGCCAGGCCGATGTTTTCGTTATATACAGTCGGATATAACGGGGATCCCGTCGATGAAATTTGCCGCCTTCCTTCTTCTGTTTTTCCTTCAGCTTTCACCAGCCCGCGCGGGGGAAGTTCACGTCTTTGCGGCGGCAAGCCTCAAGACCGCGCTGGATGAAGTTTCAGCCGCCTGGCTGTCGGAAACCGGCCACAAAACCACCACCGTTTATGCCGCCTCCAACGTCCTCGCCAAGCAGATCATGGAAGGCGCCCCGGCCGATGTCTTCATGTCCGCCGATCTGACATGGATGGACGAACTGCAATCAAAAAATCTCATCCGCTTGGAAACCCGAGCGAACATCCTGGGCAACGCGCTCGTTCTGATCGCCCCCGCCGGGAGCGGCCTGACGATGGACCTCAAACCGGGCGCCGATATTCTGGGGCTTTTGAATGGCGGTCGCCTGGCGACAGGCGAAACCAGTTCCGTGCCAGCCGGTCGCTATGCCAAGGCCGCTCTGCAATCGCTGGGCGTGTGGGATGCGCTTGAGCCCCACCTCGCCATGCAGGTGAATGTGCGGGCCGCCCTGGTCCTCGTTGCGCGCGGCGAAGCGCCGCTCGGCATCGTCTATGCAAGCGATGCGAGGGCTGAACCCGGGGTGGACGTTGTCGCCACCTTTCCCGAATCCTCTCATCCGTTGATCGTTTATCCCGCGGGCCTCGTCAGCACATCGCAAAACCGCGATGCCGAAATTTTTCTGCACTTCCTGGTTTCAGAGAAAGCGCTGGCGATCTTCGAGGCCAACGGTTTCCACCGGTTGAAATGACATTCACGGCGGAGGAATGGACGGCCATTCTGCTGAGCCTCCGCGTCGCCGGCGTTGCAACCCTTTGTGCGCTGCCCATTGGCATCGCCCTCGCCTGGCTTCTGGCGCGCCGTGATTTCTGGGGCAAGACGGCGCTCAACGGCCTCATCCATCTGCCGCTTGTGCTGCCACCCGTTGTCACCGGCTATCTTCTGCTCCTTGCATTCGGCCGCCGGGGTTTTGCCGGAGCATTTCTCGATCAGTGCTGCGGCATCGTCCTGTCGTTTCGCTGGACGGGTGCAGCGTTGGCGGCAGGCATCATGGGATTGCCGCTGATGGTGCGTGCCATCCGCCTCACAATGGAATCGATCGACACGCGTCTTGAGCATGCGGCAGCAACGCTTGGCGCCAACCCGCTGCGGGTTTTTTTCTCGATCACGCTGCCGCTGGCGCTCCCAGGCCTCGTTGCCGGGTGCATCCTTGCTTTCGCCAAGGCGCTGGGCGAATTCGGCGCCACCATCACCTTCGTCTCCAGCATCCCGGGCGAAACCCAGACGATCGCACTTGCCATCTATGGCCTGACCCAGGTTCCGGGCGGCGACGCGGCGGCCCTGAGGCTCGCTGCCGTATCGATTGTCATTTCGCTGGCCGCCCTCGCTGCCTCGGAAGTGATGGCAAGGCGCCTGTCGCGGCGGATTGCGGGCTTTTCATGATCGAGGCGGACTTCACCGTGAGCCGGAAAGGTTTCGAGCTTCAGGCGAAATTCAGCATGGGAACTGGAATCACCGCTTTGTTCGGCCCTTCGGGCTCCGGCAAGTCCACCATTCTCAACGCCATCGCCGGGCTCGAAATGCCAACGAAGGGACGGATCGCCGCAGGCTCAAGGGTATTTTTTGACAGCGCCGGCCGCCGCAACCTTCCGGCCCATCGCAGACGCATCGGCTACGTCTTCCAGGACGCATTGCTGTTTCCGCATCTGAGTGTCGCCGGCAATCTGCGTTACGGCAGCACCAGCCGGACTAGCATCGATCCGATTGTCGATCTGCTGGGCCTGGGCCCCCTCCTTCACCGGCTCCCGGCAAGGCTTTCGGGTGGCGAGCGCCAGCGCGTCGCCATCGGCCGGGCACTCCTCAGCGATCCCGTATTGCTCCTGATGGATGAACCACTGGCCTCGCTCGACATCGGCCGGAAACAGGAAATCCTCCCCTTCATCGAAACCCTGCGCGATCGGTTCGGTCTGCCAATTCTCTATGTCTCGCACGCTGTCGATGAGGTGGTCCGTCTCGCCGATGACGTTCTCATCATCGAACAGGGGAGGATCGTCGCGCGCGGGCCCCCCGAAACCGTGCTTGCCAAGCAGCTCAACAGCGGCAGCTTCACCCATGTTTCCGTCCTGACCGCCACGGCATCAGCCTTCGATCAACGCTATGGACTGAGTTTTCTCGATCATCCGGCGGGCCGCATCACCGTCGCGGGCAAACTCGAGGCAGGACACGAAACCAGGATCGCGGTTCGGGCCACGGATGTGACACTGGCATTGTCACCTGCCCCGGATTTAAGCGTCCGCACCGCTCTCAAGGGATCGATCGCAGCGATCGCCGCAACGCAAAGCCCTGTCGCCACGGTGAGAGTCGAACTGGTCGGGGGTCAGTGGCTCGACGTCTCGGTAACCCGCAAGGCCATCGACGATTTGACGCTGGCGCCCGGCAAACACGTCTGGTGTCTGATCAAGGCCGTTTCGATTGACGAACGCTGGCTGGGGAGCGCGTGAGGGAAAGGCCTGGAAACTTGTCCAGGCGCCGGGTCACGGCCGCCGCCGCTTCTTCCTCGATGGCGCGATAGGCTGAAACCACGTCTTCCCCGAAAGCCGTCAGCCGCGCGCCCCCGCCCCCGGCACCACCCGCTGAAGTCTCCACCATTGCCGTTCCGAAGAGACCGTTTGCTTCCTCGATCAGCAACCAGGCGCGGCGGTAGGACATTTCCATGCCGCGCGCCGCCGCCGAAATCGAACCCGTCTCCTTGACCAGTTCAAGGAGGCGCGCTTTGCCGGGACCAAGCCGTTTTCCGGCGGCAAGTTCGATGCGAAGTGTCACGCGGGGAAACATGACCCTTGATGCCACGTCTACAGGAAATTGCGAAGTCCCCGCTTATTTCACTTCCCTTGTTGCCCACACTATCCCGTCACCCCCGCGCACGCGGTGGCCCCGCTATCCAACTGAGAATGCATGGGGTTCCCGCCTGCGCGGATTGAAGAAAATGTGGAGGGTGGTCTAACTGAAGGCCCCATGCCCTACGCCGCTTCCGCTTCCACCTTCCGCGGCTCAAGCTTGAGCTTGCCGTCGCCAAGCCCGATATCGACCGTGTCGCCATCGCGCACCCGGCCCGCCAGCAGTTCCTCCGCCAACTGGTCCTGCAGGGCCTTCTGCATCACCCGCTTCAGCGGCCTCGCCCCATAGGCCGGATCGTAGCCCTTGTCGGCGAGCCACGCCCGCGCCTGATCTGAGACCGCCACCGTTATCTTCCGTTCACTGAGCAATTTCTGCAAACGCCCGATCTGGATATCGACGATCGAGCTCATATGCTCGCGCTTCAACCGATGGAACAGGATGATCTCGTCCAGCCGGTTGAGGAACTCGGGCCGGAAATGACCGCGCACCACGCCCATCACCTGCTCGCGCACAACATCGACATCTTCGCTTTCACCGAGGCTCACCAGATATTCCGACCCGAGGTTCGACGTCATGATGATCAGCGTGTTCTTGAAGTCGACGGTGCGGCCCTGGCCATCGGTCAGGCGTCCGTCATCGAGCACCTGCAAGAGCACGTTGAAAACGTCTGGATGGGCCTTCTCGATCTCGTCGAATAGCACCACCTGATACGGCCTTCGTCTCACGGCTTCGGTCAGCGCTCCTCCCTCGTCATAGCCGACATAACCCGGAGGTGCGCCGATGAGGCGTGAGACGGAGTGCTTCTCCATATATTCCGACATGTCGATCCTGACCATCGCGTGCTCGTCGTCGAACAGGAATGACGCCAGCGCTTTGGTCAGCTCGGTCTTGCCCACACCGGTGGGCCCAAGGAACATGAACGAGCCGATCGGCCGGTTCGGGTCCTGCAATCCGGCGCGGGCGCGCCTGACGGCCGTCGCCACCGCTTCCACCGCCTCCTCCTGGCCCACCACGCGGCGGCCCAGGTCCTTTTCCATGTGCAAGAGCTTGTCGCGTTCGCCTTCCAGCATCCGGTCGACGGGAACGCCGGTCCAGCGCGACACCACCTGCGCCACATGCGATTCGGTGACGGCCTCCTCCAGCATGTGGCTCTGGCCCACAGCCTCGGCCTGGGTGAGCTGCTTTTCCAGCGCGGGGATGGCGGAATAAGCCAATTCCCCGGCCTTTGCATAATCGCCTTTGCGCTGCGCCTGGTCGAGCTGCAGCCGCGCTTTTTCCAGTTCCTCCTTGAGTTTCGAGGCGGAAGCGAGCTTCTCCTTCTCCTCCTGCCAGCGCCGCGTGAAGGACGTGGATTTCTCCTCCAGATCGCCCAGTTCCTTTTCCAGCCGGTCGAGGCGATCCTTCGACGCCCGGTCGGTTTCCTTTTTGAGAGCGGCGCGCTCGATCTGCAGCTGCATGATCTTGCGGTCCATCTCGTCCAGCTCTTCCGGTTTCGAATCGATCTGCATGCGGAGCCTGGCCGCCGCCTCGTCCATCAGGTCGATGGCCTTGTCGGGCAGGAAGCGATCGGAAATGTAGCGGTTCGATAAAGTCGCCGCGGCGACGATGGCGGCATCGGTGATGCGCACGCCGTGGTGAAGTTCGTATTTTTCCTTGATGCCACGCAGGATCGAGATTGAATCCTCAACCGAGGGCTCATTGACGAACACCGGCTGAAAGCGCCGCGCCAAAGCCGCGTCTTTTTCGACATGCTTGCGGTATTCATCCAGCGTGGTGGCGCCGACGCAATGCAGCTCGCCCCGCGCCAGAGCGGGTTTCAGCAGGTTCGACGCATCCATCGCACCTTCGGCCTTGCCGGCCCCCACCAGCGTATGCATCTCGTCGATGAACAGGATGACCTTGCCTTCAGCGGCGATCACCTCGGACAACACCGCCTTGAGCCGCTCTTCGAATTCGCCACGATACTTCGCGCCCGCGATCAGCGATCCCATGTCAAGCGCCAGCAGCTTCTTGTCCTTGAGGCTTTCCGGAACGTCGCCCTTGATGATGCGCAGCGCCAGACCTTCGGCGATCGCCGTTTTGCCGACGCCCGGCTCGCCGATCAGCACCGGATTGTTCTTCGTCCGCCGCGACAGCACCTGGATGGTGCGGCGTATTTCCTCATCGCGTCCGATGACGGGATCGAGCTTGCCCGCCTGCGCGGCCTCGGTCAGGTCGCGGGCATATTTCTTGAGTGCGTCATAGCCCTGCTCGGCGGACGCCGTATCGGCGGTCCGGCCCTTGCGCACCGCGTCGATCGCCTGGTTCAGCCCTTGCGGCGTGACGCCTGCGGCCTTCAAGGCCTTCTGTGCCTCGCTCGTCTCGATCGCCAGCACCTGCAGAAGACGCTCGGCTGTCACGTAACTGTCGCCGGTCTTCTCCGCCATCTTGAGCGCGGCCTCGAAAACCCTGGCCATTTCCGGCGAAAGATAAACCTGGCCCGCACCGCCGCCCGAAACTTTCGGCATCTTTTTGAGCGCCGCCTCGGTATCGCGCAGCGCCAGGCGCGAATCACCGCCCGCTGCCTGGATCAGGTTGGCGGCCAGGCCCTCCGCGTCATCGAGCAGGACCTTCAGCAGATGTTCGGGAGTGAAGCGCTGATGTCCTTCGCGCAACGCCATCGATTGCGCCGACTGCACGAAGCCGCGCGACCGTTCGGTGAATTTTTCGAGATCCATGGTCCCTCCTCGGCACGCTTGGGCCAGGCCCCTGAGGCACCCGGTTTCACGCCGTCAACGGTATGATGACACCAATATAGGAGGAGAGCGGACAAGAAAAAGGGCCGGATCACCGGCCCTTGCTGGATTTGATCGGAATCAATCGCCGTCGGGATCGAGGACCGCGGGCTCGGCGGTTTCGAGCGCCGGAGCGTTCCGGGGTTTTCGTCCCGGCCGCTTGCGCTCGGGCGCAGGCTCGTCCGTGGCGATGACAGCATCAGCGACCGGCATCGCCGCAGGGCGGCGCAGGAACGATGGCGCCTCCCACTGATCGGCTTCCTCGGCTGCATTGCCGTTGGCGGGTGCCGGAGCAGGAATGATCCGCGGTTGCTCTTCCGGGACGGGCTGGACGAATGTCTCACGCGGCTGGAAACCGCTGTCCTGCGCCTCGTTCACCGGCGGCTTGTCGCGGCGATCCTGCCAGCGCGGGCGAAAGCGGTCGCGGTTGGCTTGTTGCTGTGGCGGCGGCGGGACCGTGTTCGGCCGGGGGTCGCGGTCATTGGGACGCTGGTCGCGTTCGCGGAAATCGCGCTGCTGGCGATAGGGTTGCGGCTGGGGCTGCGCCGCACGCTCGCTCGAATCGAATTCCGGCTCATTGCCGCTGTCCGGCTGTTCGGCGCGAGACAGCCCCGGCTGCTCGTTGCCTTGAGATCCACCGTCTTCGCCATCGCCCTCATCGTCTTCCTCGTCGTCGGGACGGCGATACTGCTGCGGCTGGTTCTGCTGCGCATAGGCCTGGGCCGCCGAGACGATCCGGAGGTAATGCTCCGCGTGTTGATAGAAACTCTCGCCCATCACGATGTCGCTGGACGATTGCGCGTCGCGCGCCAGCTGCAGGTATTTCTCCGCTATGGTCTGCGCGGTACCGCGCACCTTCACATCGGGCCCGTTGCTCTCATAGACGCGACTCAGCGGATTTCCGCCATTGCCGCCTCCCATGCCGCTCCCGCCGCTGCTGCCGCTGTGATGCCGGCTGCGGCTGCGGCCGCGCTTGTTATTATTATTATTATGCTGACTGGGTCTCATGCCTTATCCATATTGTTGTTAAAGTTGCCACGGCCAAAGCCGGTCTGTCCGCGCACGTGACGCGGAGTCCTGAACGGTCTGCGACCCAAGAGTGCGAGTCTTTTCAATAGAACCCTGTGGTAGCGGTAGGAAATCTACGCCGCAGCCAATCCTTGGCCTGGAAATCCTGTTCTTAAATCGCGCCGTACTCTGTGTGATTATATGGGCAATCCTGCCCGCTTCTCCACACCCACCCGGCGCCATTCGGATGGACAGGACGATTTACCGGCCCTGTGTAGCCGAGGTCACGACGCTTTCCAACGTCTTTTTTTAAAGGCTGTCGCTTAACTTAACGAAAGGTGAGGCATCGGATGTGACCTGCGAGGTCGGGTTTCTCTGCCGCAAGTGCAAAGCCAGCCTGACCGAACAAGCGTTCCACATCCCCTTTCTGTCCCGCCCCGATCTCCATCAGAAGCGATCCTCCCCTGGCCAGATGCGAGCGTGCCGTTGCTGCGATGCTTCGATAGGCATCAAGCCCGTCAAAGCCCCCATTGAGGGCGCCTGGCGGATCGTATTGACGCACATCGGGCGAAAGCCCTGCAATCTCACCGCCTCCGATGTAGGGCGGATTGGACACGATGAGGTCGAACGCGCCGTCCACCCCTTGGAACCAATCGGCCTGCCGGAATGCGAGCCGCCCCGGCCCCAGCAGGCGTGCTGCATTCTCCCGCGCAACCGCCAGGGCCTCGGCGGAGACATCGGTAGCAACGCCCGTGGCCATCGGCCATTCCGCCAGCAGCGTGACGATGATCGCCCCGGACCCGGTTCCAAGATCGAGGATTCTTGCATTTGAAGGGCCCGCCCGCAGCGCTTCCTCGACCAGAATTTCCGTCTCTGGCCGGGGATCGAGCACGGCGGGCGTGATCTTGAAAACGCGGCCATAGAAATACCGTTCGCCAAGGATGCGCGAGACCGGTTCAAACGCCGCGCGCCGCTCGATCAACGCCCTGAATGTCGCCCCTGCCGATGTTTCACGCGCAGGCGAGCAAACGATCTCCTCGTGGCTAAGGCCTGTCGCACGCTGCAGCAGCAGCCGTGCATCCAAGGCGGGGCTTGCCGATTGCGTGAGCCGCATGCGGCCCTCCGCCAGCAGCGCGGCGATGGTGTCAGGCGGCATCCGCCGCCATCAGTTCCGCCTGGTGCTCGCGCCTGAGCGCCTCGATCAGCTCATCCAGCGCCGGTCCTTCGATGATCTGGTCGAGCTTGTAGAGCGTAAGGTTGATCCGGTGGTCGCTCACCCGGCCTTGCGGAAAATTATAGGTGCGGATGCGCTCGGAACGGTCGCCGGAGCCCACCTGCCCCTTGCGCGTGGCAGAGCGTTCGTCGGCGAGCCGCTGGCGTTCCCGTTCATAGAGCCTGGCCCGCAGGATCTTCATGGCCTTGGTCTTGTTCTTGAGCTGCGATTTCTCGTCCTGCTGCGACACCACAACACCGGTTGGCAGATGGGTGATGCGCACCGCCGAATCGGTGGTGTTGACCGATTGCCCGCCCGGCCCCGAGGCCCGGAACACATCGATCCGCAGATCTTTGTCCTCGATTTTGATATCCACTTCCTCGGCTTCCGGTAGCACCGCCACCGTTGCCGCGGAAGTATGGATACGCCCTTGCGTCTCGGTATCGGGCACGCGCTGCACCCGGTGGACACCGGACTCGAATTTCATCCGCGCATAGGCGCCATGCCCATAGACATTGGCGATCACTTCCTTGAAGCCGCCATGCTCGCCGTCGCTGGCGGAAATGATTTCGGTCCGCCATCCCTTGGATGCGGCATAGCGCTGATACATGCGGAACAGGTCGCCGGCAAAGATCGCCGCTTCGTCACCCCCTGTGCCCGCCCGCACTTCCAGGATCACATTGCGGTCGTCGGCGGCATCCTTGGGCAGCAGCAGAATGCGGATCTCGTGTTCGAGACCCTCGATCTGGAGATCGAGGCTTTGCTTTTCGGCTTCCGCCATCTGCGCCAGTTCGCCCCCGCCCCGCATCATCTCGCTCACATCGAGGCGATCGGCATAGGCCTTGCGAAGCGCCAGCGCCGCCCTGGCGGCGGGCTCCAGCTCCGCATATTCCTTGGACAGCTTGACGAACTGTTCGCCCGAAGCGCCCCCCGACAGCGCATGTTCGACACCGGCAAAACGCTGGACGATGCGGTCGAGTTTTTCGCGTGGCACATTCATGGAGGGCGCTTCTAGCGCAAGCCCGCTGCTTCGCAAAGCATGAGGCCTACTATTGCGTGTCGATCAACGGATCGGCGAGAAGCTGCGGCGTGAAGGATACATCGGGCAGCGCGAAAATGAATTCATGCGGCGGAGTGCCTTCCACGCTGGAATACCAGGCAATGGCGAAGGCGGTGCGTGGATAACTGTCGCGCACCCGCTGGGCCAGGATACGCGCATCCCAATCCGCGCCGCCCGGACCTGTGCCGTTGTCGTCGAAGGACTGGCCGAATTCCGCAAGCCCAAACGGCTTTCCGGTGCCGATCAGTGCCGCATAATGCTGCCCGCCGCGTTGGCCGCCGGCTAAATCAAGCTGCTCATCATAGATGTCGATGCTCACGGCATCGGCCCAATTGGCGCCCGGATAGAAGGTCAAGGGCGGGACCACACCGTCATAATCGACCTGGTTGGTGCCGAACACGAACAGGACGTTGCTAAGGCCTTTGCGGACCGTCATCTCGGTGACCATGTCGCGCCACATCGCCACCCAGGCCTCCTGGCGAGCCCGCATCGCGGCAGCGCGCGAACCGTCCTGGCCCCACCAGAAGAAATTGCCGTTCTGTTCATGCAGAGGACGGAACAGGACCGGCACGCCCGCATTCTCGAATTTCTGCAGAACCGCCGCGGCGCGGTTGAGCTGCGTCTGCCAGCGCTGACCGGTCGCCGTCGCATCGACGATCATGGCGCGAAGCTGCGCGGTGCTGATCGGGGTCCCGAAACTTCCCCCTGCCACGGGGTTATCGGGATGCCAGGTAATGGTCACCATATGGCCCGCCGCTCCATGGCGGATCAACTCATTGAGGGCCGGCGTATTGGGCGTGAAGCCCGGATAGGTGAGAAGATCGCTCATCTCGCCCCCCATGACTTCGGGCAGCGGCTGGCCCTGCAGCTGTAACTGCAGCCAATCGCCATACCAGGCATTGGGGTTGGTTTTGGAGCCGTAAAGCCAGGTGATGAGCTGCTGGCCGATAGCCACCCGGTCGAACGCCCGCGCGGGCCGCTGGTGAAGGTTAAGGAGCAGCGCCTTGGCCGCCGCCGTGCTGGCCGGCGTGACCGGTGTAGTCTTGACGAATTCGTCGCGGATAAGAATGCGGTATCGGCGATAGTCGGCGATATATATCCGCCCCCGGCGATCGGCCGCGAGGCCAAGCGGTTCGGGTCCCATGAATTCGGCGAAGCTTGAACTCGGCGTGGCCGCCGAAGGTAGCCAAGCCGCATCGCGGTAGCGGGCGATGCGCTGGTTGCCCTGATCGGTGACGAGCAGCGAGCCGTCGGGATGGGCCGCCAGATCGACCGGATGGTTGAGTCCGGTGAAAATTCCCGACGCCACATAGACCTGGTCGGGGGTGAGAAATGGACCGGTGAACCGCAGCACGCGGTTCTTGAAAAAATCGGCGACGAACAGCGTATTGCCCATCATCGCCAAACCCTTGGGATTGGCGAAACCGCCATTGGCTCCGGCCCCGATGCTGTCGGCGGCGTCCTCGCCATTGATGAACGGCGCGTCGAAAATGAGGATGCGGTTGTTCTCGTCGTCGGCCACGAACAGCCGCCCGCCCGGATCGACGGCAAGCCCGCGCGGAAAGTTGAACCGATTCATCGCGGCGCCGGAAACGCCAGGCGTTCCAAGGGTCACGAACAGGTTCCAGCCGGCGCCGGCCCGGCGGAAGCCTCGCACGCTGTGGCTCAGGGTGTCGGCAACGAAGAGATCCCCGGATTTGGCGTCGAAAACGAGCGCCTCCGGACCTTCGAGCAAACCGCCGCCGATCACCGCGTCGGCGGCCTGGCAGGTCGCATAGGATTCGAAATTGAGCCAGGTGAGAACCCGCTGGCCGCCATAATCGGCGGCAAAAAAGCGCCCGCTGGGATTGACGGCGATGCCGGTTGGACCGAACATCTGAAAGCCGCCATTGTTCAGAAAATTGAACCGCGCATTGGCGCCGGCGCAGCGACTGGCGAGCGAGGTGCCAGCGAGGCCGGGCTGCCCCACAACGCGATACGGCACTGCCGCCTCGACATTGGCAATCCGGAGGACGAGGGCCACGCCAATCAGCGCCAGGCGAAACCAGCCGGGTCCAACGCCAAACAACCTGCGGAATCCTGTCATGATACGCCCCCGGCCAGGGCTTATCCTTGCTACTCCCTAAACGGGTGTCAACTGCCCGGTTAGCCGCTGCCCTCAAGCGCCTTGATATCGAGCGGACGCCCGACCAGGATTTCACCCGGCGTACCGAGTATGCCGCGATCCTTGCCATCGATCACATAGCTGAGCAATCCGCCGTCGCGCGCGATCACCACCAGCCCCTTGCGGTCCGGCACTTCGTAGGTGTCGCCGCCCATCAGCATATGGGTCATCACCACATTGCCCTGGGCATCTTCGATCCGGACCCACACTGGCGCCTTGGCCTTGAGTACCAGCCGCCCGGCCCCACTTGCCTTGGCGCCATAGGCGCGGCCATCGGCGCTCAAGGTCATGTCCTCGGCCGACGCCACGGCCTTGGGCTCCGCCGGAATCGATGCGCCCGACACATTCTCCTCGATCAGCGCGGCGAGGCCGCCGAGATTGGTGCCCTCCTGCTCATTGACAGCGGGTTCGGCCACCGTGGTCACCGCCTCGGGCAGTGGTTCTTCGCTGATCTTGACCGTGGCCTCCTCGGGTCCCGTCGACGCTGTCGGCATGGGATCGCTGACCTGCTCGGCAACCTGCGGAAGTTCGGCGGTCGGCAGCATCATCCAGCTTGCACCGGCAAACAGCAGCGCGCCGCACACGATCGAGGCCACCAATCCGCCCGGCCCGCCCTGCAGGCTCGACAGACGGAAGGACGGCCTGGGAAATTTCGGCAGCCGCGCGAAGCGCATGATCTTGGCGCTCGACAGCGGTGCGGGGTCGGCGGGATGCGCATCGGGCTCCGGCGTCTTCGGAAACGGCAGGAACTGGGCATAATGCCGGACCAGAGGTTCGGGATCGAACCCCAGATACTGGGCATAATGGCCGATCATTTCGAGGGCCTCCAGACGTTCCGGCATGCGCGTCATGTCGCCGTGCTCGATCGCCTCGATGTGATAGGGATGGATGCCGCACTCTTCGCCCGAAGCTTCAAGACTTTCGCCACGCCGCTCGCGTTCGCGTTCCAGATACCAGCCCGCTTCGCCCGCGGGGTCTGTCGCGCCGTCGGGCCTGGCACGCATCGGGCTTTCCGGACGGAAGCCGTCATTGGCCTCTTCGACTGCATTCGTAACATTGGTCATTATGGCGTCCTCGGGCTCGCGCGATTACCCGTAGATTGAACAAAAATGGTGAACGGCTGACTAACGTGCGGGCGAACCAGCCAGATTTGCGCGGTTCCCGAAAATGGCAGAGCCGACCCTGACATGGGTGGCGCCCTCGGCGATCGCGCTTTGGAAGTCGCCGCTCATCCCCATGCTGAGGCTCGCCAGACGATTGCGGTGGGCGATTTCCCGCAGCAATCTGAAATGGGGGACGGGATCCGCGTCAGCGGGCGGAATGCACATGAGGCCGATGATGGGAAGCCCGCCGCACGCGGCGATGAACCTGTCGGCGTTGTCTGGATCGATTCCCGCTTTCTGCGGCTCGCGCCCGGTATTGATCTGGATGAAGAGCCGCGGCGTCCGCCCCTGCCGCTTCATTTCGGCGGCGATCGCTTCCGCAATCTTCGGCCGGTCGATCGAATGAATGCAGTCGAACAGCGCCACGGCTTCAGCCGCCTTGTTACTCTGCAGGGGACCGATCAGATGCAGCGCGATGTCAGGCCATCGCGCCCTGAGGCCCGGCCATTTGACTTTCGCCTCCTGCACTTTGTTTTCACCGAATACCCGCTGCCCAGCCTCGATCACCGGCACGATTTCGGCGGCATCGAACGTCTTGCTCACCGCGATCAGAGTTACCCCGGAGGGGATCTGGCGGCGGACGCTGTCGAGACCGGCATGGACCATCGCGGCGCTTATGGCCGCGCTTGCAGCGGTTTTCAAGGACTGGTAGGTCCATCCCTCACCGAAGCACGGGGCTATCCTTGACCGTTGAACGCTACAATCCGCGCGACGCCGAGCCGCGCTGGCAGAAATACTGGACGGACCATCGCAGCTTCGAGGCAAGCGAGGATAAAACCCGTCCCAAATTCTATGTGCTCGAAATGTTTCCCTATCCGTCGGGCCGCATTCACATGGGCCATGTGCGGAACTACGCCATGGGTGACGTGCTGGCGCGGTTCAAGCGCGCCCAGGGGTTCAATGTGCTGCACCCGATGGGCTGGGATGCTTTCGGCATGCCGGCGGAGAATGCCGCGATCGAGCGCGGCATCCATCCGAAGACCTGGACTTACGAAAACATCGCCGCCATGCGGAGCCAGCTTCAGTCCATGGGCCTGTCGCTCGACTGGAGCCGCGAGATCGCCACCTGCGATCCGGAATACTATCGCCACGAGCAGGCGATGTTCCTGGATTTCCTGGAAGCGGGCTTGGTCGAGCGCAAGGTCTCAACCGTCAACTGGGATCCGATCGACAATACGGTGCTGGCCAACGAGCAGGTGATCGACGGCCGTGGCTGGCGCTCGAACGCGCTCGTCGAGAAGCGCGAACTGGCCCAGTGGTTTCTCAAGATCACCGACTATTCGGAAGAGCTGCTCCAAGCGCTCGACACGCTCGAGCGCTGGCCGGAGAAAGTCCGCCTGATGCAGAAGAACTGGATCGGACGCTCGGAGGGCCTGCGCTTTTCCTTTGCCCTCGAAGACGAGAAGGGCGCGCTTTTGGACGAGCGACTAACGGTTTACACCACCCGGCACGACACGATTTTCGGAGCGAGTTTCTGCGCCGTATCTGCCGATCACGATCTCGCGCGGAAATACGCCGAGAGCGATGCGGGCCTCGCCCAGTTCCGCCGCGACGTGGCGGCACTCGGCACGAGTGAAGAGACAATCGAGCGCGCCGAAAAGAAAGGCTACCTCCTGCCGGTCTACGCCCGCCACCCTTTTCGCGACGGGGTCAGACTGCCGGTCTACGCCGCGAATTTCGTGCTGTCGGGCTATGGCGAAGGAGCACTTTTCGGCTGCCCCGCCCATGACCAGCGCGACATCGAATTCGCCCACAAGTATGGTCTCCCCGTCATCCCGGTCGTCGCTCCCAAAGACGCCGACCCCGCCCGATTCGACATCCTCGACGAGCCTTTCCTGGAAAAGGAGGGCGATCAGGCCGTCCTCATCAATTCCGATTTCCTCAACGGGTTGACCGTTTCACAAGCCAAGGAGGAAGTGGCGCGCCGCATGGAGGCGATGGGCATCGGTGAGCGCCGGGTGAACTTCCGCCTGCGCGACTGGGGTGTATCGCGCCAGCGCTACTGGGGCTGCCCGATCCCGGTCATTCATTGCGCATCCTGTGGAATTGTCCCCGTGAACAGGGATGAATTGCCGGTCATACTTCCCGAGGATGTCAGTTTCGACAAGCCGGGAAATCCGCTCGAACACCACCCGTCATGGAAGGATGTCGCCTGTCCCAAATGCGGGAGTGCGGCGCGCCGCGAGACCGATACCTTCGACACCTTCATCGATTCATCCTGGTACTACGCGCGCTTCTGCTCGCCCGATGCGCCGATGCCGGTCGATCCCGACGCCGGGCGCTACTGGATGCCGGTCGACCAGTATATTGGCGGCGTCGAACACGCCATCCTGCATCTCCTTTACTCGCGGTTCTTCTCCCGCGCCATGAAACGCACCGGCCATTTCGCCGTGGACGAACCCTTCGCCAGCCTGTTCACCCAAGGCATGGTCATCCACGAAACCTACCGGACGGCATCGGGCGAATGGATTTTCCCCGCCGATGCCGAATTTCGGGATGGCCAATGGTTCCATGGGAAAACCGGCGAGGCGCTCACCATCGGCGGCGTCGAGAAGATGTCGAAATCCAAGCGCAACGTCATCGACCCCGAGGCCATACTCGAGCGCTATGGGGCCGATACGGCGCGCTGGTTCATGCTCTCCGACACGCCGCCCGAACGCGATATCGAATGGACCGAAGCAGGAGTGGAGGGCGCCTGGCGCTTCACCCAGAGGCTGTGGCGGCTGGTGCATGATGCTCTGGAGCAGGGCGAGGCCGGTGGACCGCTGGCCGCCACCGGCGAAGCGCTGGTGCTGCGCCGTGCCGCCCACAAGGCGCTCGACGCGGTGACGGGCGATCTGACGGCGCTGCGTTTCAATCGGTCGATCGCCCGCATTTATGAACTGGCCAATGCGGTGACGGCGTCCCTGCAGTCGGCGGACCGCTCACCTCCCATGCGCCGCGCCATCCGGGAGGCGGCGGAAATCATGGTGCTGATGTTCGCGCCCATGATGCCGCATCTGGCCGAGGAATGCTGGCAGGCGCTCGGCCATGCAACGCCGGTGGTCGAAACGCCCTGGCCCAAACCCGACCCATCGCTCATTGCCGATGACGAAGTGACGATCGCCGTCCAGGTCAATGGCAAACGCCGCGACGAGGTGCGCCTTGCCAAGGGGCTCGAAAAGGCAGAGGTTGAATCGATCGCGCTGGGGCTCGACAGTGTCCGGCGCGCGCTTGACGGAAGGCTGCCGAAAAAGGTTATCGTCGTGCCCGATCGCATCGTGAATATCGTGGGATGAGCATGCTCGACCGCCGCCGCCTGCTGCTTTTTGCACTGCTGCCGCTTGCCGGTTGCGGCTACCGCCCGCTGTACGGCACCGCCAATGACAGCCACGGCGTGGTCACGTCGATGGCGGCGGTGTCCATCCCGGAAGCGCAGGACCGCCTCACCCAGATCATCCGCAACGATCTGATGTCGACGATGCGGCCGGCCGGCACCGCGGCCGAGGACCGCTATTCGCTGGTACTCAAGTCCGAATTCCGCAAATCCAACGTGATCGACAAGCCACTTCCCGCTACCACGCGGAAATCCGCGCAGGTGACCGTTGCCTATGAACTGACCGGCAAACGCGGTGAAGGCACGCTTACCAGTGGCCGGACATTCTCGAATGTATCCTATGACCTTGTCCGCCAGCCTTTCGCCGACATGCAGGCGGAGACCAATGCCATCGAGCGCGCCGCCCATGAAGTGAGCCAGGATATCCGCACCCGGCTTGCCGCCTATTTCGCCACGCAAGGCGGCTGATCGCGCTACGCATCCAATGTCTGTCGTAAAGACCGATAGTTTTGAATCCCTGCTGCGGCGGCCCCCGCCCGGCATGACTGCCATCCTCATCTACGGCGCCGATGCGGGCGCGGTGCGGGACCTGGCGAGACAGGCGGTAAAGCGCTTCGCCGGTAGCCTCGATGACCCCTTCAATGTCGTGGAACTGGACGACGCCACACTCAGGGCGGATCCCGGCCGGCTGGCGGATGAAGTGGGTGCCCTCTCCATGATGGGCGGTGACAGGGTTGTCTGGGTCACGAACGCCGGAGAGGGATTGGCGAAAAGTATCGAATCGCTGCTTTTAAATAAAACCGGGAGCCTGGTGGTGGCGGAGGCTGAAAGCCTGCCGAAATCGTCCAGGCTCCGCATTCTGTTCGAAAAGTCCGAGCGTGCTGTCGCGGTGCCTGTCTATGAGGCGGATGCCGAGCAGATCATGTCTGAGATCAATCGGGTTCTCGCCGCCAATGAGATGACGATCGAGCCCGAGGCCCGGACACGATTGAGCGAACTGCTCGGAGCCGACCGGGCGCTGTCGGCCCAGGAACTGGAAAAACTGATGCTCTATTGCCTGGGTTCCGCGGTTGTAAGGCTGGACGATGTCGAGGCGATCTGCGGCGATGCCTCGCATGTCGCTCCGGACGATTTGGTGGACGCCGTCTTCAGCGGGAACATTTCCCATGTGGATCGCTTTTTTTCAACCCTGACGGGCTCGGGCAACGACGCGTCCCGGCTCATCACGCTCACCCTCCAGCATGCGGCGCGGCTACAGGACCTCAAGGTGGAAATCGACCGGGGCCAGCGTCCGGACCAGGTGCTGCGGGCGGCCAAACCACCGATCTTCTTCAAGCGCATGTCCCTCATCCAGGGCCAGCTCAGAATCTGGGATCTGCAGTCCCTGCTGTCGGCGGGAACAACGCTCTCAACTTGTGTCTTGCAGATGCGCCTTTATCCGGACCTCTCCGAAGCGATCGCCAGCCGGTCACTTCTGGCCGTGGCACGCAATGCCCGAGCCCTGCAATAACTACAGGAAACTGTAGGGATCAACATCCACCGCGAGGTCGAGCGATCCCTTGGGCTTCACCGTTTTCAACCAGTCGCGGAGATAGGCCTGGATATTGACGCCTCGCTCCGCCTTCACCAGGAAACGCCAGCGGTGCCGACCGCGCACCAAGGCAATCGGCGCCAACGCCGGCCCGAGCACGGCGACGCCGGTGCCCTGCGGGATGAGCCGAGCCAGATCGCGGGCAAATCGTTCGGTCTCGTGGCTGTCGCTGCCTGAAATGACCAGCGCCGCCAGCCGGCCATAGGGTGGCAGTCCGGCAGTCTCGCGAATGCGCTTTTCCTGGGCGAGATAGCCGTCGCGATCGCCCCGGCGGAGCGATTGCATCAAGGGATGATCGGGCACATAGGTCTGGACCAGGGCCCGCCCGGGCCTGGCCCCCCGCCCCGCCCGCCCGGCCACCTGCACCATCAGCGCCCAAGTGCGCTCCGCCCCGCGGGGATCGCTTGATTCGAGCGCCAGATCGGCATCGACAACGCCGACAAGCGTGAGATGCGGAAAATGATGACCCTTGGCGACAAGCTGCGTTCCGATCACCAGGTTATGCTTCCCCTGTTCCACCTCGCGGATCGCCTCATGCAGCATGGACCCTCGCGCCAGGTCGCTCGACAGGATCGACAGGCTGGCTTGGGGAAAGCGTCGCGTCGCTTCTTCCGCCAGACGTTCGATGCCAGGCCCAACCGGCGTCATCTTGTCAGGCGTTCCGCAATGCGGGCAGGCCCGGGGCATCGCCTGGGTATGGCCGCAATGATGGCACATGAGCTGCCGCCGAAAACGGTGTTCGACGAGCGAAGCAGCGCAATTTGGACAGTCAAGCCGAAACCCGCAGGCGCGGCACAGCGTGAGCGGCGCATAGCCCCGGCGGTTCAGAAACAAAAGCACCTGGTCGCCCGCCGCCAGTGTCGCCGCAACACTATCCACCAGGGGGTCGGACATCCACGACCCCGGCTCCACCACCATCTGCTTCATGTCGATGAGGCCGATTTCGGGCAGTTCGGGGCGGCCGTGGCGGTCTTTCAACCGCACCAGCCCATAGCGGCCCCGGTCGGCATTGACGAGCGATTCAAGCGACGGCGTCGCCGACGACAAAATCACCGGAAAACGGCCGAGCGAGCCATAGACGACGGCCATGTCGCGGGCATGATAGGGCACGCCGTCTTCCTGCTTGTAGGCGCTTTCGTGCTCCTCATCGACGATGATCAGTCCGAGGCGCCGCCAAGGCAGAAACAGCGCCGACCGCACGCCGACAACGACCGCCGCGGCTCCCGTTCCAACGCCCAGCCAGACGCGTTCGCGCTCCCTCGGCCGCATGCCCGAATGCCATTGCGCGGGCGCGGCACCGAAGCGCTCCTCGACCCGGGCGATGAAGGAGGCGGTGAGGGCGATCTCGGGCAACATCAGCAGCACCTGCTGCCCGGCGGCCAGCGCCGCCGCCATTGCCTCGAAATAAACTTCCGTCTTGCCCGATCCCGTGACCCCGTCGAGCAGCACCACCTTGTGTGACCGTGCTGTCACCAGCGAGCGCAAGGCCGCCGCTGCTTCGGCCTGGCTGCGTGAAAGCACGACGCCTCCGGCACCGGGCAAAGGCTGTACGAAGGGCGCGTGCGATGGTTTGGCGACGGCCTCCAATGCGCCATCCTTTACCAGGGCCTTGATCACGCCGGCGCCCACGCCAGCGGCCTCCGCAAGTTCGGCCGCCGACATGGCAAAGCCCTCGCGTGCGACGTCGAGGATTTTAGCCCGCTGCGGCGTCATCCGCGAAGGTTCGGCCCCGGTCGAGCGATAGACGACTTGTTCGCGAGGTGGCGCGAAGGCGCCGGGCGAGCGCAGCACCATGCGGAGCACATTGCCTGGGGGTTCGAGATAATAGTCCGCCACCCAATCGATGAACTTCCGGTGCAGCGCCGTCAGCCCCGGCAGATCGAATTTCCCGATCACATCGCGGAGCTTCGGGCCCACTGCTGTTTCATCGGACAGCGACCACACGACCCCGATCATCTGCCGCGAGCCCAGCGGCACCGCGACATAGTCTCCGGGTTGTAGCTCCACGCCATCGGCCATGCGATAGGAATAGGGACCCGGCAAAGCCAGTGGCAGCAGCACGTCAACGATGGTCGAAGCACTCATCGCCTTTGCAATAGTCTTGGACGGAGAATGCGGCCAGCCCTATATCGGCAGCCGCCATGCGCGCCGAAACCATCAGCGAAAAGCGCCCCCACATTCGCGAGATCGTATATCGCGAACCCTACGCCTTGGCGCTGCGGCTGAAGGGGGAAAGCCACCTGACGCTCCTCGAAAGCGCCATGCGGCAGGAGCATCTCGGCCGCTATTCGTTTCTCGCCTGCAATCCGAGCCTCACTCTGAGCGCAATCGGCGGCGTGGCCTATCTCGACGGCGAACCGCAAACCGATCCGCCCCTTCGCGTCCTGGACGGGCTGCTCGCCCGCAACCGCATGGCCCATGCGCCGGGCCTGCCGCCGTTTCAGTGCGGCCTGGCCGGTTACATTTCCTACGAGTTCGGACGGATCCTGGAGCCCCGGGCTCGCATTCCCGGTTTCACCCCGCTTTGCCCTGACATGATGCTGCATCTCTATGACGCTGTTGCAGGTTTCGACCATCTGCAGGAGCGCGCCTGGATCATCTCGACCGGCTCCGCCCAGGGCGACCGGCTGGAGGAATTGCTCAAACGCAAACCGGCGCAAACCGGATCGCATGCCATCGCCGGCTGGACTTCAAACTTCACGCGCTTCAGCTATGAAGCGGCTATCGCGCGCGTCATCGAACTCATTCTCGACGGCGACATGTTCCAGGCGAATATCGCGCAATGCTTCACCGCACCCATCCCGGAATTCTTCGACGCACTTGCTTTCTACGGGCGGCTGCGACAGTTGAATCCCGCGACCTTCGGCGCCTATCTCGATTACGGCGACGTGCGTATCGCATCCAGTTCGCCTGAGCGCCTGCTGCGCTTCGACGGCAAGACAGTCGAGGCACGCCCCATCAAGGGCACGCGGCCGCGCGACGCCGATCCCTCGCGCGATGCGGCCCTTGTCGCCGAACTCGCCGCGAGCCGCAAGGACCGGGCCGAGAATGTCATGATCGTCGATTTGCTGCGCAACGACCTGTCGCGCGTGAGCAAGCCGGGCACGGTGCGCGTGCCGATGCTGTGCGGCCTCGAATCCTATGCATCGGTGCATCATCTGACCTCCGTCGTCACCGGCGAACTGCGCGACGGCCGGAGCATGGGGGATCTCGTAGCAGCGACATTCCCCGGCGGCTCGATCACCGGCGCGCCGAAGATCCGCGCCATGGAAGTGATCGCTGATATCGAACAGACGCCGCGCGGCGTTTATTGCGGGTCGATCGGTTATTTCAGCTTCAGTGGCCAGGCCGATTTGAACATCGCCATCCGCACCGCGCTTTTCGCGGAGGGCACGGCGCGGGTTTCAGGCGGCGGCGGCATCACGGCGCGCTCCGATCCTGCCGCCGAATATGAGGAAACGATCGCCAAGGTAAAACGCATCATGGAGGCCTTTGCCCCATGATCCTCATAATCGATAACTACGATAGCTTCGTCCACAACGTGGCGCGCTATTTCGAGGAACTGGGGTTTTTGCCGAAGGTTGTGCGCAACGACGCGGTAGAGACCTCCGATCTCCAAGCCGACGCGATCGTCATTTCGCCCGGCCCCTGCACGCCTCATGAAGCTGGACAATCGCTCGACATTGTACGGCGGCAGTCGGGAAAACTTCCCATCCTCGGCATCTGCCTCGGCCATCAGGTGATCGGCGAGGCATTCGGGGGCAAGGTCGTGCGCGCCAGGCGTCCGATGCATGGCGAATCCTCGGAGATTGCCCACGACGGGAGCGGCATATTCGATGGGCTCCCCAACCGATTCAGCGCCGGGCGCTATCACTCGCTCATCGTCGAAATCGATACCGATCAAACGCCGCTCGAAGTCACCGCGAGGAGCAGCGAAGGCGAGATCATGGCGCTCCGCCATCGTCACCATCCAACCTTCGGCGTGCAGTTCCACCCCGAATCGATCTTGACCGAGCACGGCTACGGCATGCTGCGGAATTTTCTGAAATACCTGCAATGAGCCGCGTATGGTACAACGGCGAACTGATCGACGGGCCACTGCCGCTCGACCCGCGCGACCGCGGGCTGTTGCTGGGCGATGGCATTTTTGAGACCATCCTTGTCACCGGGGGCAAACCGGTGTGGCTCGACCGGCACATGGCAAGGATGCGCGAGGCCGCGATCGAACTGGCCATCGAATTTGACGAAATGAGAGTAGCCGATGCCGTCGCCGCGGTGCTTGAACCGATGGAAATAGCCGCGCTTCGCC
>JANLYR010000240.1:0-2888 GCA_031365765.1 Hyphomicrobiales bacterium
GCACGAATGCATCATCGATCTCCGCTGGCTGAAGGAGCGCACCGGCATGAGCGTCGAGGATGTCGCCAAGCGCCTCGTCGACTACGGCTTCCACGCGCCGACAATGTCGTTCCCCGTTCCCGACACGCTGATGATCGAGCCGACCGAATCGGAAGGAAAACGCGAGATAGACCGCTTTTGCGACGCGATGATCGAGATCAGGAAGGAGATCGCCGAAGTCGAGGATGGCAGGGCCGACAGTATCGACAACGTGCTGAAAAACGCCCCCCACACCCACCGCCTGTTGCTCGGCGAATGGACGCATCCCTACTCCAAGGAAAAAGCTTTCTTCCCGCTGAAAGGCTACCCGAACGACAAATACTGGCCCCCCGTGGGCCGCGTCGACAATGTCCACGGAGACCGGAACCTCATCTGCACCTGCCCGCCGATGGCGAACTACATGGAAGCGGCGGAGTAACGGATTGGCCAGGTCCGGTAATTCTGGCTAGTTGGACTGGTCAGAATTGGAGAGCTCAGGTGAACAGGCATTCCGCGGTGTGGTCCTTGCAGGAAGCGAAGGCGAAGTTTAGTGAAGTCGTCCGCCTCGCCCAGACCGAGGGACCCCAAACCGTGACCGTGCATGGGAAGGAGGCCGTTGTGATTTCGCCGGCCGCAAAAAAATCCAAACGCCGCCGCAGACTTACCGGCGCGGATATTGTCAAGGCTTTTCAGTCCTGCCCAGTTCCTGATTTCAAGGTTCCTGAGCGGCCTCACAATGTTGGCTTTAGGGAGGTGGATTTGCGAGCAGTTGGCTGCTTGACACAAAAGCGACTGCCCGCCCCTGCTGTTGACTTGCTGATTGCCGCCGTGGCACTGGAACATGGATTAAAAGTCGCAACACGCGACACAGAACTATTCGTCGGCACCCGCGTCCCGGTCCTCAACCCGTGGACCGGCGAGCGCTTCAACGGCGCGTGATCAGTTCAGCTTGCCCTTCACCGCCGCGATCGATTCCGCGATCAGCGCTTCGCCCTTCGCCCCCTTCACCGCGTCGGCCAGAAGTCCCGTGGCGGCGGTGACCGCCATGTCGGTGGCGGTGGCGCGCACTTCCTTGATGGCCTGAGCCTCGGCCTGGGCGATCTTCTGCTCGGCCTGCCTGGTGCGGCGCTCCAGCGTCTCCGACAGTTTCTTCCGCGCCTCGATGGCGTAGGCTTCGGCCTCGCGCCTCGCCTGGGCGATGATACCTTCGGCATCCTTTTCGGCTTCGGCGCGCTTTGTCTTGTAGCTTTCGAGCAGCGCCTGGGCCTCCTCGCGAAGCTTGCGGGCTTCCGCCAGTTCGGCGGCGATCTTGGCCGAGCGCTCGTCGAGCATCTTCGCCACCATCGCCGGAACCTTGAGATAAAGCATCAGGATGACGAACAGGACGAAGGCGACGGCGACCCAGGTTTCGGGCTGTCTCAGCATGGATAACTCCTACTTCGCGGCCTTCGACACGGCCTCGGCGGCCGCCGCCTTGGTCACCCTGGCGCCCGTCAGTTCACTGACGATCGTGGCCGCGATGTCGGCTGCCACCTGTTCGATGTCGGCCAGCGACTTGCTCTTGGCCGCGTTCACCCGCTTTTCCGCCTCCGCGATCCGCACCCCAAGGGCGCCGTCGAGTTTCGCCCGCTCGCCATCGATCTCGGCGGTCAGACGGTTGCGGTTGTCCTGGGCGATCTGCGTCGCCCTGGCCCGCGCCTCCGCCAGTGCGGCCTCATAGGTTGAGATCGCTTTGTCGGTTTCGAGCTTGAGCGCCTGCGCCGAAGCGAGATCGTTTTCGATCGACGTCCTTCGCCTTGCGATCACGCCACCGGTACGCGGGATCACCACCCGCGCGATGATGAAGTACAGCGCGCAGAAAGTGATCGCCAGCCAGATGAGCTGCGTCGGCCAGGTCGCGGTATCGAGTTGCGGCATCAGCCGAACAGGATGAGCATGGCTACGGCGAAGCCGATGAGGCCCGTCGCTTCGGCGAAGGCAAAGCCCAGGAACAGCGTGCCGCGCTGGCCGGCGGCGGCGGCCGGATTGCGCAGCGCGCCCGCGAGATAGTTGCCGAAGATGTGGCCGATACCGATACCGGCCCCGCCGAGCGCGATCGCCGCGATGCCGGCGCCGATCATCTTTGCTGCTTCAACGTCCATGTTCTTATCTCCTGTCGATTGATGAGTTGAGGATCAGTGGTCCACATGCATGGCATCGCTCAGATACATGCAGGTGAGTAGGGCGAAGACATAGGCCTGGAGCGCTGCCACCAGCAGTTCAAGCCCCATGAGGCCCACCATGGCGGCCAGCGGCAGCCAGCCCGCGGTGACGCCCAGCATGACGACGAAGCCCGCCATCACCTTCAGCATCATGTGGCCCGCCATCATGTTGGCGAACAGGCGGATCGACAGGCTCATCGGCCGGATGAAATAGGACACGATCTCGATCACCACGACCAGCGGCAGCAGTACCACCGGCACGCCCGACGGCACGAACAGCTTGAGATAGCCGAAGCCGTTGCGGATGAAGCCGATGATGGTGGCGCCGATGAACACGGTCAACGCCAGAGCCAGCGTCACGATGATATGGCTTGTCACCGTGAACGAATAGGGGATGAGCCCCAGCACATTGGCGAAGAGAATGAACACGAACAGCGTCAGCACGAAGGGAAAATAGGTCCGCGCATTTTCGTGCAGGATCTCCTGCGTCATGTTGTGGACGACTTCGTAGATGCTCTCGGCGATCGACTGCAGCCGTGTCGGAATGAGGTTGGTGGGCGCCAGCAGGAACAGGGCCGCGGCGCAGAGCACGGCGATCACCGCCCACAGCGCCGAGTTGGTGAAGGTAAAGGTGCCGAGCGGGCCGTCGTGGAACAGCGGCGTGATCAG
>JANLYR010000277.1:0-3030 GCA_031365765.1 Hyphomicrobiales bacterium
CTATGCGCGCCGTTCTGGCCGAGCACTTCAAGGCGCAGTCTGCGGCAGATTGGTTTGCGCAGCTGGACGATGCCGGCGCGCCTTGCGAAATTGACTATCCCGAAGGCGGCCGCAAGATCATGGCCGATCCCGACCTCAAGCAACGCAAATGGGTTGCCGCCTTCCGGCAGGAACTGGTCGGTGACTTCGAACAGACCGGGCTTGGCTATGACTTCTCCGACACGCTGGGCGAACTCAGGACTGCGCCGCTGGTGGTGGGCGATTCTACCGCGCAGATTTTGGTGGTGCTTGGCTATTCCGAAGCGGAAGTTGCGGACATGGCCGAACAGCGCATCATAGGCGTGTGGGCGCCGGGCGAAGCGCAGGTGTCTGGGTTGAAAGCGAAGCAGAATGTTGCCAGGCAAGCGGAGGCGACTGCGGCCGAGTGATACCACCCTTCATTTCCCATTCCCACCCTTTCGTCATCCCGGGCTTGACCCCACTGCTGTCCGGAATTTTCTTTGTGTCATGGTAAGGCCAGTACGAGTTGCTGTGAAGAGTGGTGTTTTTGGGGTCTTTGCGGCGGCGGTTTGGTATGATTGAGGAGGCTGAACGGCGCGAAAAGGGCGGTTTTGAGGCGGGTAAGGAGTGCTTTGGGGTTGGCTGTCGGGTTGATGGCGGCCCGGAAGAGGCGCAGCAGGATGAAGGCGATGAGGGCGACGTAGATTTGCGTTTTGACGGCATTTTCGTTGCGGCCAAGGAAGCGTTTGATCTTGAGGTTTTGCTTGATCCACTTGAACAGCAGTTCGATTTGCCAGCGCTCTTTATAGAGAGCGGCCACTTCGCTGGCCGGGCGGGTGAGGTCGTTGGTGATGAGGACGAGCGGCGTTTTGCCCTCCCTTGCGACCCGGACTTCGCGCAAATCCGTGGCATAGAGGGCATTTCTGGCTCTTCCGCGCGGAGCCTTGTGGCCGATCCTGAGGCGGTTGTCGGCAAGGATGCCCTCTTCGAGCGGGCCATCGCTGGCGACAACATCGCGCCGCATGGTATTGGTCTTGAGCCGCGAGACGAAAAAGGCACCGGCCTCGTGGATCTGCTGCCACCAGCCAAAATCGAGATAGCCCTTATCGTAGACATAGGTGGTGCCGCTGGTGATGGGAACCGCGCGCGCCGCCTTGACATCGCTGACCTTGGGGGCTGACCTTGGGGGAGGTCACCTCGACCCAGTCGAGCAGGCTGCCCCGCGGGTCAAAACCGATGTGCAGCTTCAGCCCGCGCGTGTGCGGATCGGCTTCGGCCCAGGCCGAGCGCGGGTCACGGATCATGATCGGCGAGGCATCGAGCAACTGGATCAATGCTGCCCCGTCACGGCGTACCGCACGCTGGGCCTGACCCAGCAAACCGCCACAAATATCCCGGAAAACCGCCGATGGCCGCTGACTGAGTGCATCGCACAGCGTCGAACGGCGTGGCAGCCGCAGCCCCAGATGATAGAGCGACGCAGGCTGAGCCGCCATCCCGTCGCACAGCTCGCGCAGGCTCGAAAGCCCGCTGAACTGCGCAAACAGCAAGGCCTTCAAGTGGCGGACACAAGTCCAGCTACGCGGCCCAGACCCGACCCCGTGGTCGCCATCATGCGCCGCCACAATCCGCCGCATATCCCGGCCATCGAGGGGTTCCAAAAGGCGGTTCAAAGCGCTAGGGGAATGCGGCACGGCAGAACTCCAAAATCTATGTCTCGACAACAAAGATATTGGCACAAAACCCAGCTTTTGTCTGCCGTGCAACCAACCCACTCAACAAGATTCCGGACAGCAGTGCGCTTTCGCGGGGATGACGGGTCAGTGGTTTGGACGATTGGTATCAGCCTTGCACAATCAATCCACCCGGAAATAATCCGGCCTCTGTATCGTCCAGAGATCGCCCCACAGCTGATTGCCGCCATCGACGGTCAGCACTTCGCCGGTGATATACCGCCCGGTGTCGCAGGCCAGATAGGCAATGGCATTGGCGACGTCTTCCACCTCGCCGAACCGCTTCATAAGGTTTGAATTGGCGAAAGCGTCGCGCGCCTCATCCGGGTAGACATTCATGCCCTCGCTCGAGATGACGCCGGGGGCCACGCAATTGACCCGAATGCCCAGCGGCGCCCATTCGATGGCGACCGTTTTGGCGGCATGGATCACCCCGGCGCGCGCAGCACAAGTGTGGGCAATGCCCGGCATGCCGCGCCCGACAACCGCGACCACATTGACGATCACCCCGCCGCGCCCCGCATCGCGCCAGCGCTGGGCGGCGGCCTGCATCATGTACCAGGTGCCGTTGAGGTTGGTGTCGATCACTGCGGCCCAGCCCTTGGGCGCCACGTCGATGGCGGCCTGGGGGAACTGGCCGCCGGCATTGTTGACCAGAATATCGACCGCGCCAAAGCGGTTCCAGGCCGCGTCGTGAACACCGCTGACAGCATCGGGATCGCGGATGTTCAGCGGGTGATACAGCACCTGCGTTCCATAACGCGCCAATGCCTGCGTCGCGCTTTCCAGCTTTGCGGGGTCGCGTCCGCAGAGGACCAATTTGGCCCCAAGCCTGGCAAACCAGTGCGCCGTTGCCCGGCCGATCCCGGTCCCCGCGCCCGATATGATCGCGACCTTGCCTGCCAGCGAATCCGGCGCGAGGCCGATCGGCAGCGCGGCAAGTTCATCGTCAGTGCGTCCGTAAGCGGTCATCGCAGTAGTTCCCCGGCGATAATGACCTTGCGGATTTCAGTAGTCCCCGCGCCGATTTCCAGCAGTTTTGAGGCACGGTAGAGCCGGTTGATCTCGGTCTCTCGCATATACCCGGCCCCGCCGAAGATTTGCACGGCGTCGGATACAATCCGGGTGCAGGTCTCTGCCGAATGGAGAATCGCGGCGGCGGTCAGCTTGTGAAACTCGCCGCGCCCGCCCTCGCCTTCGCGCAAGGTGTTGGCTGCGGCGCAAGTGACATAACACAGCGCCCGCATCGTCTCGACGCCGACATACATTTCGGCAACCTTGCCCTGGATCAGCTGAA
>JANLYR010000298.1:0-1565 GCA_031365765.1 Hyphomicrobiales bacterium
GTCGGAACATCCCCATGCATGCAAGGATGATCTGGGACGCTTGCGCGTGGGAGCTGCCATCGGCGTCGGCGAAGGCAGCGAAGAACGTGCGGAATCGCTCGCCGAAGCAGGCGTGGATGTCATCGTGGTGGATACGGCGCACGGTCACTCCCAGAGTGTGCTGGATCGAGTCGAGTGGGTTAAGAAACGCTTTCCCGATATACAGGTTATTGGCGGCAATATAGCCACCGCTGCGGCTGCCAAGGCGCTGGTAGACCACGGAGCCGATGGCGTGAAAGTCGGAATTGGTCCCGGCTCAATTTGCACCACCCGTATAGTCGCCGGTGTAGGAGTACCGCAAATCACCGCCATCAAGAATGTATCCGATGCCTTGCAAAAAACCGGTGTGCCTCTGATCGCCGATGGCGGCATCCGCTATTCGGGCGATATCGCCAAGGCAATCGCGGCCGGAGCCAGCTCGGTGATGCTGGGGGGACTATTCGCGGGCACCGAGGAATCCCCTGGGGAAATCGAGCTTTTCCAGGGTAGATCTTATAAAACCTACCGCGGCATGGGGTCTCTTTCCGCCATGCAGCAAGGGTCGAGTGATCGCTATTTCCAGCAGGCCGAACAGGATGCCGAGAAACTGGTGCCCGAAGGGGTGGAAGGCCGCGTTCCTTTCAAAGGGAGCGTGATCGCGGTGATCCATCAGCTCATCGGTGGTGTGCGCTCGGGTATGGGTTATCTTGGCTGTGGCACGATAGATGAAATGCACGCCAAAGCAGAGTTTATCGAAATTACCTCCGCTGGTATTCGTGAGTCCCACGTTCATAACGTGCAAATCACCAAGGAAGCGCCCAATTACCATGTGGAATAGACACTAGTTCCGCGCTGCGGGGCGGTGCCCGTCGTGCAATACAGATCTCCTCGGGCTTGCCTCCTGTCAATCCGTCCTTTTTCCCTTCGAATCTGTCAGTTAACAAATTCTGACGCACTACATTCTCATGCACCAAAAAATACTCATCCTTGATTTTGGTTCCCAATACACCCAACTGATCGCCCGCCGAGTCCGTGAAACCCACGTTTATTGCGAGGTACATCCCTACGACGTCAGTTCAGCATTTATCGAGGGATTTCGACCCGTAGGCGTTATTCTTTCGGGTGGTCCTGCCTCTGTTGCAGAGGACGAAACGCCACGTGCGCCGAACATCGTCTTCGAACTGGGCGTCCCGGTGCTGGGCATTTGCTATGGGATGCAGACCATGGCCGCTCAACTCGGAGGTACGGTTGCAAACTCCATAGTGCGGGAATTTGGCTATGCCGAAGTGGGGACAGTAACTCAAACCGCGCTGTTGCGGGACATTTACGACCATATCAATACAGAAGGAAAACAGGTGCTGGACGTATGGGCCAGCCATGGCGACGAAGTCATTGCCCTACCCCCCGGCTTTAAGGTAATGGCGGGCAACGCCACAACACCCCTGGCTGCCATAGCGGACGAGGCACGCAAGTTCTACGGCATCCAGTTCCATCCCGAGGTCACTCATACACTGCAAGGAAAGCCCATTATCGAACGGTTTGCTCAC
>JANLYR010000305.1:0-5980 GCA_031365765.1 Hyphomicrobiales bacterium
GGTTCGGAGGGTGCCGGCATGGCACCCCGGAGAATGCTTCCCTTCGGACGGTAGGCCAGGGCCGTGCCGGTCAGGTTGGGGAGATGCGGTCTTTGCCATTCGCGCGCCGGATATTCCTCGGTCGGCGGCACCTCGGTCCGGTGATGCAGCCAGCCATGCCAGCCCGGTGGCACGGCGGAGGCTTCCGAGTAACCGTTGTAGATCACCCACCGGCGTTCGGCGATCGAATCCGGCAGGGCCGAGGGCGCGCGATAATAGACATTGCCAAAATTGTCGGTGCCGACCAATTCGCCCTTGCGCCAGGTGTAGAAGCGGGTGTTGAGCGTCTGCCCGCTCCACCAGGTGAAAAATTGTGTCAAGAATCGCATGGGGCCAACTGCCGTCGTGAAAGCATTCACGAATATGGCGGAAGCGTCAGGGCGTGGCAAGCACCAGGGCCGGGGTTGCCCCTGCATCCGCGTTTTCCGCCAGGACGCGCAGACCCGGCGCCGCGCCGATGATCTTCAGCATTTCCGTCAGTTCGCGGGAGTCGGCCGGCAGGGGACTGGGAACGGCGTAGAGATTGAGACCTTTGCGCAGCTGTTCCTGGGTCAGGCTGACCAGATAGATCGGCTGCGCAATCCCGCCGTCCGTCAGTTCGATATGCGTCTTGAAGGCCCGGATGACCTCGCGGCGGTTGCTGTCGCCCGCCAGTGGCCGCATCAGCGTGATCTTGGCCTTGAGCCCCTCATGCAGGGATGGGCGCGGCAGAAGCCCCATCAGTTCGGCATGGGGATCGAGATAGGGAAGGCTTTCCCGCCAGGTCCATTTGGGCGTATCGATCCAGCCGGCCGACACGAGGATGGATTTGAGCGGGTCGAGGCTGCCTGCCCACTGCACCAGGAAAAGTTCCTCAGGCTTGCCGGCAAGATCGATGCGCCGCGCCGGCAGTCTTTTCCAGCCGCCCTGGCGCCACTGATCGAGGTCCGTATGTTCGGTCCGTTGCTGCGGGGCATAGGTCTGCTCGGCCAGCGCGTAATCGCGCGAGACATGAAAGGCGCCGGCCGCGATGAAGGCGATCAGCGTCGCGCCGAATAGCCCCAGAGGCTTGACGCGCCGGGGGGGAAAGGCCTCGATGGCGACGGCAAAAGCGGCCGTCATGATGGTTCCGAACAGCAGTCCGCCGATGACGTCGGAAAGCCAGTGCACGCCCAGATAAACCCGGGAATAGGAAATCGCGATGACGGCGATGCCGCAGGTGGCGATGACGATGGAGCGGCCCCAGCGCCCCATCGAATGGCTGACCAGCACGGCCACGACGCCGAAGGCAAGCGCCGCCATGGTGGCGTGGCCCGAGGGAAAGGCAAAGGCTTCGAAGGCGGCGTGAACCTCGACCGGAGGCGGGCGCTGGATCACGTATTTGATAAGGGTCACGAACAGGCTGCCGGCGACGAACACGATCGCCGCGGCGATCGCCGCCCGATAGGCGCCACGCCATATCAGCCAGAGGAGCGTGACCGCGATCATCGCGGCGAGCACCATGCCGTCGCCCCCCATGCTGAGGGTGATCATGATCTCATCGGCCGGGGCGTTGCGCATTTCACTCATCAAATTGAAGATCGAGACATCGGCGTTGGAAACCGCGTCGCGCACCATCAGGCCGGAGACCATGATGATGAGTCCGATCATGCAGGCGATAAAAATGATGGCGAAGAAGACGATGACCGTGGAGCGGGGATTGCGGGGCGAAATGGCGCGCGAAAAGCGCCGGAGCGGGCGGCTGCGGCGGTTGCGGGCCCACACTGAAATCTTGCCGAGGACGTGGCTGAGATAGGGCGAAAGCCCCGCCGCGATCAGGCGGATGGCATAGCCCGCGACCGCGAGGATGAGGAGAAGGATGACCAGAACGATGCCCAGCCTGCCCGACAGTTCGCCCGCCAGCGCCAGCCCCTGCCCCAAAAGGATTCCGGGAAACACATGCGCCGCCGTCCACACGATGCCTGATGCAACATTGATCGTGGCGAAATAGGCCTGGCTCATACCGAACATGCCGACGATGCCGGGCACCACCGCTTTTACGCCGGGCACGAAGCGGCCGATGGCGATGCTCTTGCCGCCGTGGCTGCGGATGAAATCCTCGCCTCGCGCCACAAGCTGCGGGTAGAGGTTGAGCGGCCATAGGGTCTTGAGGCGCTGGCCGTAAAGCCTGCCGGCCCAATAGGAAACCTGGTCGCCGGCGATCGCACCGATGGCGGTTGCCAGGAACACCGGCCAGAAGTTCAGATGCCCGGTGCCGACCAACATCCCCGCGCCGACCAGCACTACGGTCGAGGGCACGAACAATCCGATGATCAGCAGCGCTTCGCCGAAGGCAATCAGAAACACGATGGCCACGGCCCAGCCCGGATGCAGGCTGAAATAATCGAGATAGGGCTGGAGATGGTCCATGTCGTGCGGCGCGGGGTCCTGAAGGTGTCCGGCTAGGGATGCAATGAGGCGGGTTTTTGACAGTTACGCCCAGGCGGCGCTAGCCCCATCCCTTACCGGCAATTTACACCATCCGCACCGCCGGAGATCAGGTCTTGCGCGCTATCAGGATAAAACCACGGGTCTTGTTGGCGTTATCCGAATCCCCGGTGTTCATCGCCGCGTAAAGTTCGGCTGCCTTCACCCAAACGGGCGGGTATTTGTAGCGCGCGACATCGAGGATCAGGAACCGGTCCGTTTTGGCGTCATAGGCGGCAAGTGGTGAAATGTGACCGCCGCGCTCCTGTCCGATCGCCTTGCGGAGATAGTTGATGATGACATGATGATCGGGCTTGGCGAGATAATCGCGGGCCGTCTGACGAAATATCTCCAGGCTGGAATCGGCGGCGTGATGAACTTCGACGGCGAGCGGCTGGATCGCCAGCACCGCTCCGAGCTGGTCCAGCGTCATGCCCTGCTTCATGATCACTGCCAGTGGAATGATCTGCTCGCTGCGGACGTCGAGCAGATTGTCCTGGGTGAAGGTCAGATAGGGCTCGTATTCGGGAACAGCGGGGGCCGGAAGCTGCATGGCGTTCAGCACCATCACCATGCTGGCCACGCCGCAGAACGCCTGGTTCTTCTGGGTCAGGAAGTTGCTGGCGAGCGGAAAATACGCTTCGCGCGCATCGGCTTCGATGAACAACGCCTCGCCAGCATCCGTCGACGCACCCACGAGATTTTGCGGCAAAGGCAGCGTTTCGGCGCGTGCGGCCGCCGTCATCAGCACGAGCGCCAGCGTGGAAATCCGCAAGAGATGAACGATCATGGCAGCAGCTCCTGAATGTTTTTTCCGTCATCACCGCAGCGCAGCGGCACCTGTTCATACGGGTTGTCCAGCAGCACAATCTCCTTGTCGCAGGGCGTGGGCGGCAAGGGCGCCACTTGCTCGACCTGGCGTTCGAGTTCAACGGCCGCCGGATGGTCCTCCATCCAGTCGTCGTGACCCTCCCAGTTCATGGCGAGGACAACGAGCATGATGATGTGCATGACAATCGATCTTGGCACCTCCCCCGAACGCAAGCAACCGTGTCCTCGCTCCGCGCAGCGGGGAGACGACAGGGGCCCGGCGCCGGAGGCGCTGGGATAGGAGAGCGGCGCCTGGCGCTGGCGAGGGATGGCCGCTTGCCAGCGGGCGGTGTTGCGCTCTAGGGGGTGGCATGCCGTTTCCTGTTCTCTCCGCGCGATTCAAATTGTGGGCCGGATTTGCCGCGATGTGTTTCGGCATGTTCATGGCCATCCTCGACATCCAGATCGTCATCACCTCGCTCCCCGTCATCCAGGCGGCACTCGCTATCGGCCCTGAAAAAATGAGCTGGGTGCAGACGTCGTATCTCATAGCCGAGGTGATCGCCATTCCGCTGACGGGCCTTCTGACCCGAGTGTTCTCGCTGCGCTGGCTGTCGGCGGGAGCGATCACCGTGTTCACGCTGGCCTCGATCGGATGCGCCTTCAGCACCGGTTTCGCGTCGCTGATATCCTGGCGCGTCGTGCAGGGGTTCGCCGGTGGCGTGCTTATTCCCATCGTATTCTCGGCGATCTTCCTCCTGTTCCAGCGCGGATTCGAACAGACACTGGCGACTACCATGGGCGGCGTGCTGGCGGTGCTGGCGCCGGCGCTGGGGCCGATCACCGGGGGCCTACTCACCGAAAATTTCTCCTGGCAGTGGCTGTTTCTGGTCAATGTCGGTCCGGGCATCGTCACCTTGCTGCTCGGCATCGCCTGCCTGCCGCGCAATCCGCCACAGCTCGGATTGCTGCGTTCCCTCGACTGGATCTCGCTCGGCCTTATCGCGATCACGCTGGCGTCACTCGAAATCGGCTTGAAGGAAGCACCCGACCGCGGCTGGATATCGCTGGTGGTCCTTGGATGCTTTGTCATCGCCGTCACCGCCGGAGCGCTGACCGTAGGGCGCAGCAGGCCGGTCATCGACTTCTCGCTGCTGCGCGACCGCAATCTCTCCTATGGCTGCGCGCTGAGCTTTATTCTCGGATTTGGCCTGTTCGGCTCGGTCTATCTGATGCCGGTGTTCCTGGCTTTCGTGCGCGGCCACGGACCCATCGAGATCGGCATCATCATCCTGGTAACGGGATTGGCGCAACTGGTGACCGCCCCCATAGCGGTGCAGCTCGACCGGAAAGCCAGTGCCAGGCTGCTGTCGGCGGTGGGGTTCGCGGGCTTTGCCATCGGTCTGGCGATGAGCGGCTTCCAGACACCGGCCACGGATTATGACGGCATGTTCTGGCCCCAGGTGGTCAGGGGCGGCGTCGTCGCCTTGTGCATTCTGCCGCCCACGCGCTTTGCGCTCGGGCTTTTGCCACTCGACCGGGTGAGCGATGCCAGCGGCCTCTATAATCTGTGCCGCAACCTGGGGGGCGCCATCGGCATCGCGCTGGTCGACACCATCATGTTTTCGCGCGGGCCTGAACATGCCGACATGCTTCTGGAATTGATCAAGTCCAGTCCCGCGGAGGCGGCGGCGCTCATGGCCATCGGCGTCGACGAACTGCCCGATCCCGACGATCCCCTGGGGCTTATGTCGGTGATGGACGCAATCGAGCACGCGAGCCTCACCCTGGCGATCAATGAGGCCTGGCTGCTGTTGTCGGGGGTGACGGCTTTGGGCCTGGTACTGTTGTGGGTCATGGGACCGATTCGTGGTTCCCCGCCACCCCAGCCCAGCCGGCATTAACCTTTCGTTTACTAAAAAGATTCCCACCCGAATCCAGGTTCGGCCCTTGACGGCGCCAGCAACGGAACCGAGTCGCGACGGCCCCGAACTGTGCCTTCCGGGTAACTGCCGAAAAGGCTTGAGCTTCCCCGGAGAATCAGATCGACTGGAGGCTTATCCACAGAATGCAGGAACCTGTGGACCCAACATGTGGTATTAATAAATCGTTACCACACCAGCTATTGACGCGCTGGGCCTTGCTGTAATAGATTTGTCATCGACACCGGGGGCCATGGCGAGGCAACAAATCCTGCCTCCGGAGATCACGAAACGAGGGTTCAATTTCGCGAAACGGCTTTCGCGAAGGGAGTTTTCGTGTCGCAAATTTCGAGCATTCACCGTGTGGGCGGCGAATGAAAACCAGGCAACGGGGACCATACACATGCATATCGAGCGCCGCTACACGAAGGCTGGGGAAGATGCCTATTCCGGTATCGAATTCCGGAGGGCCGTGAGCGAGATCCGCAATCCGGATGGATCGGTGGTTTTCCGCCTGGCGGATATCGAGGTTCCGGCGGCCTGGAGTCAGGTTGCCGCCGATATCCTGGCGCAGAAATATTTTCGCAAAGCGGGCGTCCCTGCGGCCCTGAAACGGATCGAGGAGAACAGCGTGCCGTCGTGGTTGTGGCGGTCGGTGGCGAACGAGGACGCGGTGCAGGCGCTGCCAGACAGGGCGCGGACTTCGGGCGAAACCAGTGCCCGGCAGGTGTTCGACCGGCTCTGCGGCACCTGGACCTATTGGG
>JANLYR010000319.1:0-1647 GCA_031365765.1 Hyphomicrobiales bacterium
ACGGTGCACAGCTGGTCGCGGGCGGGACCGGCCGCAGCGAGGGGTTCGAGCGCGGCTACGATGTCAAGCCGACGGTCTTTGCCGGGGTCCACAACGCGATGACCATCGCGCTGGAAGAGGTCTTCGGTCCGGTGCTGGCGATGATCCCGTTTACGGACGAGGCCGAGGCCATCGCAATCGCCAATGACACGCCCTATGGGCTGGCTGCCTTTGTGCAATCCGGCGATCAAACGCGGGCGCGCCGCGTCGCCCGCAAGATGCGCGCGGGCACGGTCAGCATCAATGGCGCGAGCCAGGATTACATGGCCCCGTTCGGCGGTTACAAACAGTCGGGCAACGGCCGCGAATACGGCGAATATGGTCTGCGCGATTTCCTCGAGATCAAGGTGATCAACGGGTTCGCTCCGGCATGAAGCTGGCCGGGATCCAGACCTTCGTGGTCGGCAATCCGCCGCCGCATTTTGGCGGACGCTATTTCGTGTTCGTCAAACTGACCACGGCCTGCGGCATCAGCGGTCTGGGCGAGGTCTATTGCGTGCCGTTCGATCCGCACCTGGTGGCGAAAATGATCGAGGACGTTTACGCGCGCTATGCCGAGGGCCGCGATCCGCACGATATCGAAGCGCTGTGGCGGCGGGTCTATTCCAGCGGCTTTACCCAGCATCCCGACCTGACCGTGATGGGCGTGCTCAGTGCGCTCGAAATGGCCTGCTGGGATATCATCGGCAAAGCCGCGAACCAGCCGGTTTACAAGCTGCTGGGCGGGCAGGTGCATGAGCGGCTCCGCGCCTACACCTACATCTATCCGCGGCCGGGCGACCAGAGCGACGTCTATCATGACCCCGATCTGGCGGCGGTGCGCGCGGCGGAGTATCTGGCGCAAGGCTTTACCGCGCTCAAATTCGATCCGGCTGGACCCTATTCGGCCTTTGACGGCCGGCAACTGTCGCTCGATGCGCTGGAGCTGTGCGAGCGCTTTGCCCGGCAATTGCGCGAAGCGGTCGGCACCAAGGCCGACCTGTTGTTCGGCACGCATGGCCAGATGACTGCGGCCGGCGCGATCCGCCTCGCCAAGCGGCTCGAACCCTATGACCCCTTGTGGCTCGAAGAACCCGTGCCGCCCGATGCGCCGGAAGAAATGGCCAAGGTTGCGCGGGCCACCAGCATTCCCATCGCCACGGGCGAGCGGCTGGCGACCAAGTACGATTTTGCCCGTTTGCTCCAGGCCGGCAGCGCAGCAATTTTCCAGCTGAACCTGGGCCGGGTTGGGGGCCTGCTGGAGGCAAAGAAGATCGCCGGAATGGCCGAGGTTCACCATGTCCAGATCGCGCCGCACCTTTACTGCGGGCCGGTGGTCGGCGCGGCCAATGTCCAGCTGGCAACCTGCTCGCCAAACTTCCTGATCCTGGAAAGCATCGAAAGCTGGGGCTCATTTCACAGCGAAATCCTGAAGACCCCGATGCAGTTCGAACAGGGTCACGTGATCCCGCCCACCGCGCCAGGCCTCGGCGTCGAGCTCAACGAGGCGGTGGCGCTGGCCAACCCCTATACCGGGTCCATGCTGCACTTGGAGATGACGCAAAGTCCGGTCAGCTGATGGACGAATTCGATTACATCATCGTGGGCGCGGGCACCGCGGGCTGCGTG
>JANLYR010000343.1:0-5633 GCA_031365765.1 Hyphomicrobiales bacterium
CCCGCCAACTCCGGCCTCTGCGTCCGGATCGGAGCGCGCCAGTCAATGCCTTCCAGAAGATAGCCCAGCTGGGCCGCAGATAAAGTGACTGCATCGCCCTGTGTTGTTGGCCAGATAAACCACCCCCCTTCCAGCTTCTTGGCAAACAAACAGGCTCCGTGCCCATCATGCCAAATGAGCTTGATCAAATCCCCACGTTTGCCCCTGAACACAAAGACATGCCCGCCATGCGGATCAGCTTTGAGCACTTCCTGTACCAGCAGCGCCAATCCGCCAAAGCCCTTCCTCATATCCGTCTGACCTGCCGCGAGCCACACCCTGACACCAGTAGGAACCGGGATCATCGGGCTTCAAGCGCTGCAATCACCTGCCGCAAAGCCTCCGGCCGCACAGTGCCGCTCACCCGAAGCTTCGTGCCACCCACCAGTTCAATCTCGATTGATCCCGCTTCATGTGTCACAGGCACTGATGTCGATGGCGGCGGCGAGCTGATCGCAGGAACCGACGAAGCAAGAGCTTCGCGGCGTGATGCCGCGATCCGCACCGGCACGAAGCCTTCAACGGGTCGGCGCTTGCCCGAAAGCCCAGCTTCCTTGCGCCAGCGAAACAACAGGCTCTTGGCAATCCCGTGCTTGCGAGCGACTGCAGAGACCGCCAAGTTCCGCGTCTCCTCAACCGCCTGACGCCGCTCGTCATCAGACCACCGCCGCCTCGTCTCAACCACAACAATCTTGTCGCCAGAGATATGTCCAGACATAGGCACAGAACCAATTAAGAGACGACACAATCACCGTCTCAACAACGTCCCTTCAATCCCATAGGCCAAAAATAAACAAGGCGGGCATGACCGGACGCTTACTGTACCACTGACACATTATAGAACATGAAGACATTTGCATGAGTGGTCAGTTAAACGTTGTCTGAGGTAGAACATTTGATCTGGGAAATAATCAAAAATTGGGCATTGTCAGGACTGTCATCAGCAAAAAATATGACATCGCGATTTGTTGCTATATCAATTACAAATTCAACGAACAATATGCAAGACTGATTGTCAGCTATTCATATCCACCAAACCAGACATTCACGTGAAAGGAAGATACCTTGGTTATGGCATTTTAGATTTCAATATTTTGAAGACGCGAACAACCGCGGTCGGTAGAAGCGGAAGGAACATCCTGCGTAAAATCAATGGCAAGATTGGCTTCGCGGTAGAATTTGTAACTGGTAATCGCCGCACCCGTTACTTGGTTGATGATATGAGATTACAACGCCTCGAGCTTTTCCACGTCATCGGTGCGCGCTCAACGCTGGATTTGATGTGCTTGCAGATAATGTGGCTGTTTTATTGTTAACCAAAATAAAACGCGCCATTTCTGGGTCGGGCACACGTATCATTGTGGGTTTATCCGAAGTTATAAAAGTATGAACAAGCCCCGTGTTCTTGTCGTTAATGATGAGCCGCCAATTTTACGCTTTCTTCGCCCCGAGTTGACTGCGGGAGACTTTGATGTGGACTTCCCGATAAAGATTACAAGGATGTGATCAAAGAAATTCACATATGGTCCAATGTTCCGATCATAATTCTCTCGGCACGAGACTGTGAGTCAGAAAAAATTGAGTCACTTGATCTTTGTGCAGATGACTAAATCAACAAACTGTTTGGCATTGGTGAGTTGATGGCACGCATTCGTGCAAGTTTACATAACTTTAAATAGGGAAATGTTGTTACAAGTGTCTACCGTTCAGTAGGAATTACGGTCGATACTGTCAAGTATCACGTGGAAAAAAATGACCCGCCCATTCATCTTACCCCAAAGAATTTGAGCTTCTCTTTTTGTTTGTAAAAAATTCCAACCGTGCTCTCACCCAGCGACAAATTTTATCCCTCGCTTGAGGGCTAGCCACACTTATAATGTTCAATATCTTGTCGTTTTCATAGGTCAGTTGTGACAAAATTGAAATGAACCCGGCTGATCCAGTTTTAATTTTAACAGAGTCTTGGATTGGCTATTGACTGAGTGGCGAGATGCGGTGGCCGCCGTTATTTGTCAAGAAAATTCCAGGTAATCATTAAGTAAGCAGTCTCTTGCTGCACACGTAGCGCACACAGCAGTTCTTAACTAGCTGATTTTACAGTATTGTCTTTCCAATCCATCATGGGCGCAACGGCGAATATCTTGCCGTGCGCCACCGGCGGCGGCGTGTTGTCTTTCATGTGAACGTTCTACCGGCTTGAGCCTGCCACTCAATTGGAAAAGGGGTGAAATTGCGGGAAGCCGCCTGTAAGAAAGGCGGAACACCCCGGGGAAAATGACGATGACAGATATCATCCTGCACCACTATCCGACTTCGGCCTTTTCCGAGCGGGTGCGGCTTGCCTTCGGCATGAAGGGTCTCGCGTGGCGCTCTGTCATCATACCCGGCATGATGCCGAAGCCCGACCTTCTGCCGCTGACGGGCGGCTACCGGCGCACGCCGGTCATGCAAATCGGCGCTGATATTTTTTGCGATACGCTGCTGATCCTGCGCAAGATCGAGGCGCTGCACCCAGAAGAGCCCAGCCTCTATCCCGGCGGCAGCGAGGGCGTCGCTACGGCGCTTGCCTGGTGGGCCGACAAGCAGATCTGGTGGCCGGTACTGGGTGTGATCGCCGATTCGCTCGAAGACAGAATACCGGCGACGTTTGTGACTGAGCGCAAGGCCTTCGGCTTCCCGTTGGCAAAGGAGGATGTCGCCCCTCTGATGCACCGCCACCTCCAGCAGGGTGCCGCGCATCTCGGCTGGCTCGCCGCAATGCTTTCCGACGGTCGGCCTTTCATCCTTGGAAACGCTGCAAGCGCCGCTGACCTTGCCGCCTATTCGCCCTTTTGGGCGCTCAAGGATCAGGCTGGTGCTGAAGCCGTGGCCAGGCTGCCGTTCGAACCGCTGCGCGGCTGGACCGACCGCGTTGCCGCGATCGGCCATGGCCGCCCGGCGGAGATGACTGCGGCCGAGGCGCTGTCGGTGGCGCGCGCTGCCGATCCCGAGGCGCCCACCTGGCCGCCTGACGGCGATCCTTCCGCCCTCCAGCCTGGCCAAGCTGTGATCGTCATGGCGGACGATACCGGGCGCGATCCGGTTCGCGGGACACTGCTCGCCGCCGATGCGCAGGAACTGGTGATCCGCTCGGAACACCCGCGGGTGGGCGAGGTCAACATCCACTTTCCGCGCGCTGGTTTCGACGTCATCGCGGCCTGAATCCCGGTCACACTTTCGGATCCGGGTCTTGGGTATTGTCCCGCCCCGCTTGCAAGATCATACGGCCCGTCGATGCGAGGCGGCGGAACTCGGCAGCACTCTGATAATCGGCATCATTGTACCAGGACAGAGCCCTCTCTCGATCGGGAAACTCGATGAGCACCAGACGTTCGGTGAATTGAGGCCCCTCGACGGTTTGGACGGTGTCGCCCCGGGTCAGAAACTTTCCGCCGTAGCGCGCCACCGTCGCCGGAGTGAGTGCTGTGTACTTGCGGTAGGTCTCCGGATCGTGGATGGTCATGGTGCAGATGAAATAAGCTGTCACGTTGAAGTCTCCTCATATGGTTCTCATGGAATACATCATTTACTGTCTTGATCGCTAGCATGGCTCTTCTTTCACCCTCCCTGGCCAGGCAAGCCTACAGCATTGAGGCCACGCGCGAACTGGCGCGCAGGGCCTTGCCGCGCCCCGTCTTCGACTTCGCCGATGGCGGAGCGGAGGATGAGCGCACACTCAGGCGCAACGAAGAAGCTTTCGCCGCGTGCGATCTCGTGCCGGAACCGCTGCGCGGAGCAGCTGAGCGCAACCTCTCGACCGTGCTGTTCGGCAAGACCTTGAGCATGCCGGTGCTGATCGGCCCCACGGGCCTGGCCGGACTGTTCTGGCCCGATGGCGAGCGCTCAGCCGCGCGGGCCGCTGCCGCGGCCGGCACTGCCTACTGCCTGAGCCATGGATCGGTGTGCACGCTGGAGCAGCTCGCTGATGCTGTGGACGCCACCAACCGCTGGATGCAGGTGTTCGTCTACCGTGACCGTGGCTTCACCCGTGAATTGGCAGAGCGTGCCGCAGCTAAAAACTACGCTGCCCTGGTGCTGACGGTTGACAACCAGCTCCTGGGCAACCGCGAGCGGGATATCCGCAACGGCTTCGTCATTCCGCCGCGCCTGGGCGTGTCCGAAGTGGCGGCGATGGCCTACAAATGGAAATGGTTGTGGAGAATGCGCAACGATTTGCCGCAGCTTACCATGGGCAATTATGTGAAGCCGGGCGACACCACGGGCATCCGCGAGATCGCCGGACAACTGGCCTCCCAACTCGACCCCGGAATGTCGTGGAAGGATGTCGATGCACTGCGCTCGATCTGGCGCGGGCCTCTGGTGCTGAAGGGCATTCTCAGCCCTGCGGAGGCGCAAGAGGCCGTCAAGCGCGGGGTCGATGGCGTGATCGTTTCCAACCACGGCGGCCGCCAGCTCGATGGTGCCATCGCCAGCCTCGATGCGATTCCGCGGATTGTCGAGGCGGTTAGCGGGCGCATTCCCGTGCTTATGGACGGCGGCGTGCGCCGTGGTGCCGATGTGGTGAAGGCCATTGCATTGGGCGCTACCGCTTGCCTGATCGCACGTCCCCAGCTGTGGGGTCTTGCCATGGGCGGCGAGGCCGGTGTCGCCCATGTGCTCGAAATCTTCCGCCGGGAGATCGACCGCACCATGGGCCTTTGCGGCGTCACTAAAATCGAGGAGGTCAATACATCTCTCATATCTCCCAGGCGCAGTTGAGAGATCTTGGATGAATGAAGATCTGCCACTTTTACAAATCAAACATCGTTTTCAGTGACCTGCCACATCCCACCCACTTTTTGAGACTGCAAACGCATATCGACCCTGTGAGGACACCATCTCGCAGACACAGTCTATGTTAAACAAGAAGCTTTCCGCATTTCGTGCGAGTGCAAAACAATGTTGGCCTGCGCTTGTCAAAGTCATGGTGGTGATGCCGCCTCGAGAATTGGCGTAGGATCGCCACCCGCTTCAACCGCAAATCAAAACCTTCACCGTAGCGATCGCCATCGCCGCGGCGGTCACATTTTAGTTGTAATGCGTCAGATCCTGGTTTGCACTCGTTAAACATTGCTCTGCTGCACACGCTGCGCGCACGACGCTCTCTAAGTTATTGTTTTAATTTAATTGTCTCTCCCATCCACCACTGGAACTGATTTGTGAAATCGAGTGCGACTGCAGAATATTGCGGTTCTTAGCGTGCAAAGTTTTTATTGCTAATTTTCGTGCAGCTGCTGGGATCTGCACGGCAGCCACCCTGCATTGCTTCACCGCAAGAATGCCGCCTAAAATGAAACCCAAGATGCGCCAGAGTCTCTATTCCTTCAGGCTGCAATCTGTCCATATTTATCGGACGACGGACACCTTTCCCTTATCAACACTTGTTGCAGCGCTTAGTGGTAACAGAGCTCCCGAGTGACCTTGCCCCAAACTTCTATCCAGTCTGAAGTTCGCTCTGGCGGTTGATTATGTCTTGTTGATCTTGTTTTGCAAGAGGCGTGGGCGCGCAGGCCCGTAGGGCCGGAGCGTTCATGCCTCTTGCGCGTTTTGCGTAT
>JANLYR010000360.1:0-4233 GCA_031365765.1 Hyphomicrobiales bacterium
GTCGCCTTCGTGCTGGCGCTGATCGGCCTGTCGACGCTGAAGCTGCGGTGAGCGCAGTGTTTCCCGCTTCATCATTCAGGGGAAAAAAGGTGGCGCTGTTCGGGTTGGCGCGGTCGGGCACAGCGTGCGCCGAGGCGCTGCGGCTTGGTGGCGCCGAGGTCCATGCCTGGGACGATCAGGAGAAGGCGGTGGCGGCGGCGCGCGCGGCGAAGCTGCCGGTTTCCGATTTGCGCGATGCAGATTTCTCCCTCTTCGACGCCCTGGTACTCAGCCCCGGCGTGCCACTGACGCATCCCGAGCCGCACTGGACGGTGCTCAAGGCGCAAGCCGCGGGGATCGAAATCATCGGCGACACGGAAGTGTTCCAGCGCGAGGCCGAAGGCAGCGGCGCGCGGATCGTGGCGATCACCGGAACCAACGGAAAATCGACGACGACGGCTTTGACCGGTCATGTGTTCCGCGCCGCGGGCCGCGATTGCGATGTGGGCGGCAATATCGGCACGGCGGCTTTCCTGATGCGGCCGCCGGTGAAAGACCGCATCTATGTGCTGGAGTTGTCATCGTTCCAGATCGATCTCATGCCGAGTCTGCGGCCGGATGCGGGCATCCTCACCAATATCACGCCCGATCATCTCGACCGCCACGGCAGCATGGAAAACTATGCGAACGTGAAGGGCCGGATGTTCGCGCGGCAAAGACCGGGCGACACGGCGATCTGCGGCATCGACGATGAATGGAGCAGGGCCATCGCCGAAAGTATTGATAGCGGTGCGGCGCTGCGGCGCGTTTCGGTGTTGCGCGATCTCGCCGACGGCATCTGCGCCAGCGATGGCATGCTTCGAGACATGCGGAACGGCAATGAGCTAGCGCGCATCGATCTCCGCTCCATGCCGTCGCTCAAGGGCGCGCATAACTGGCAGAATGCGTGCATGGCCTATGGCGCCTGCCGCGCGCTCGGACTCGATACGGCCGAGATCGAGAGCGGCTTGCGCAGTTTCCCCGGGCTTGCACACCGAATGCAGGAGGTGGGCCGTGTCAACGGGATCGCTTTCATCAACGACTCGAAGGCGACCAATGCCGATGCCGCGGAGAAGGCGCTGTCGTCGTTCGAGCGCATTCACTGGATCGCGGGGGGGATCGCCAAGACCGGCGGCATCGAACCGCTGCGGCCGCTGTTCGGCCGCGTGGTCAAAACCTATCTGATCGGTCAGGCCACGGATGAATTCGCCCAGACGCTGAAGGGCATGCCGATGGCCAGATGCGGCACGCTGGATCGCGCTGTCGCCGCGGCGGCGGCGGATGCCACGGCGGGAAATCACAAGGATGCGGTGGTGATGCTGTCGCCGGCCTGCGCGTCCTTCGATCACTATCCGAATTTCGAGGTGCGGGGCGAGGCGTTCACGCGCGCCGTAGCGCGGCTGCCGGGCGCGGTGATGAACGATCAGGGAGGGAAGGATGCTGCTCAACCGTAGTCACCGGGGGCTCTTGGCGCAATGGTGGTTCACCGTCGACCGGGGGCTGATGTCGGCGGTGCTGCTGCTGATGGCGATGGGCGTCTTGATCAGCATGGCGGCGAGTCCGCCGGTGGCCGAGCGGATCGGCGTCGACCCCTTCCACTTTTTCCGCAACCAGCTGCTGTTTCTCCTGCCCGCGATCGTGGTGTTCGTGGGCGTATCGTTCCTCGACCAGAAACAGGCGCGGCGCGCGGCGCTGGCGGTCCTGGTCACCGGGCTGGTGCTGATGGTCGCCGCCCTGCAGTGGGGCCCGGAAATCAAGGGTGCCCATCGCTGGATCAATGTGGGGCCGATCAATCTTCAGCCCTCCGAATTTGCCAAGCCGGGTTTCGTGGTGATGGTGTCGTGGTTCCTGTCGGCGGGTTCTGCAAACAGGGGTTGGGGGGGCGTGGTGGCGAGTTTCATTCTCGCCGGAATTTTCATCGGACTGCTGGTGCTGCAACCCGATTTCGGCCAGACCGCGCTGGTCGTGCTCACCTTCGGCTCCATGCTGCTGATCTATGGCATCCCGTGGGTTGTCATTCTCGGTCTTGTAGGACTGGTGAGCGCGGGCGTGGTGGCGGCCTATGCGCTGGTGCCGCATGTGGGCTCGCGCATCGACCGCTTTTTCGATCCCGACAAGGGTGACACGTTTCAGGTCGACACCGCGGTTCAGGCCTTCAGCAATGGGGGGCTGATGGGAACGGGACCGGGGGGCGGGGAGGCCAAACTGGTGCTGCCCGACGCCCATGCCGATTTCACCTTCGCGGTTGTCGGCGAGGAATTCGGCCTCATTGCCTGTCTGGCCTTGCTGCTGCTGTTCGCCTTCATCATCCTCAAGGTGCTGGCGCGGGCCAAGACCGAGCCCGAGCCGTTCCCCGCGCTGGCGATGGCCGGGCTGGTGATGGTCTTCGGCTTCCAGACCATCATCAACATGGGGGTCAATGTCTCGCTGCTGCCGGCCAAGGGCATGACGCTGCCGTTCATTTCCTATGGCGGGTCGTCGCTCATCGGCATGGCTTTCGCCATGGGAATGGTGCTGGCCTTCGCCAGGCGGCGGCGCGGCGTCACCGTGCTGCGGCCGGTCACCGCCTGACATGGGACTGATCATGCTGGCGGCGGGAGGAACGGGTGGACATCTGTTTCCAGCCCAGGCGCTGGCGGAGGAACTGGCGCGGCGGGGCCATGTCATTCATCTGATGACGGACGAACGGGTGCGCGAATACGGCAAGAATTTTCCGGCCGAGGAGACCCATGTCGTGCCGTCGGCCACGTTATCGCTGCGCGCGCCGTGGCTGCTGCCGGGGCAAATGGCACGGCTTGCCGGAGGATTCAGCACGGCACGCGCCATCCTGAAACGTACAGCGCCCGTGGCGGTCGTGGGCTTTGGCGGTTATCCCTCGCTGCCGCCACTGGTGGCGGCTTGGCACTTGCGGATTCCAACCATTGCGCATGATGCGAATGCGGTGATGGGCCGCGCCAACCGTATTCTCTCGGGACTGGTGACGGCGGTCGCCTCGTCGTTTCCGGAGCTTCGAGGATTGCCGCCGAAAGCGCTTGCGAAACTGGTGGTGACGGGGAATCCGGTGCGCGATGCGGTGTTGGGCGAAAAAGCCGCGCCCTATCCGGCACGCGATGGCAAATTCAATCTGCTGGTGTTCGGCGGCAGCCAGGGGGCGCGGTTTTTCGCCACGTTCATGCCGGACGTGGTGAGCGCGATGGCGCCGGATTTTCGCGGCCGCCTGAAGCTCGTGCAGCAGTGCCGGCCGGAAGATGTTGAAACGGTGCGCGGCGCCTATGCACGGCTTGGACTCGATTGCGAATTGCAACCGTTCTTCGCCGACATGCCGAAGCGCATCGCTGCTTCGCATCTGGTGATCTGCCGCTCGGGCGCCTCGACCATCGCCGAACTCGGCGTCATCGGCAGGCCCGCCATCATGGTGCCGCTGCCCGGCGCGCTGGACCAGGACCAGTTGCGCAATGCGGAAAGTTTCGCTCACGCGGGGGCGGGATGGATTCGTCCACAGGCATCCGCCGACGCAACGGAGTTCGCCGCATTTCTGACACGGCTTGGCGGTGATGGAGAATTGCCGAAGGCGGCGCTCGCGGCGCTGAGGCATGGCAGGCCCGATGCGGCGCCGCGGCTTGCCGACCTGACCGAAAAGATTGCAACGGGGGGAACTTCATGAAACTGCCGCGCAGCGCCGGGCCCATTCATTTTATCGGCATTGGCGGCATCGGCATGAGCGGCATCGCCGAGGTGATGGCGACGCTCGGCTACCAAGTGCAGGGCTCCGATATCGCCGACGGCTACAATATCGAGCGGTTGCGCAAAAATGGCATCGCGGTTCAGATCGGACACCGCGCCGAAAACCTGGGCGAGGCGCAGGTTGTCGTCGTGTCCTCGGCGGTGAAGCCCGACAATCCCGAATTGATCGAAGCGCGGGCGCGCTATCTGCCGGTCGTGCGCCGGGCGGAAATGCTGGCAGAACTGATGCGCTTCAAGTCGTGCGTGGCGGTGGGCGGCACGCATGGCAAGACAACGACAACATCGCTTGTGGCCGCACTGCTCGACGCCGGCGGCTTCGATCCGACCGTCATCAATGGCGGCATCATCAATGCCTATGGCACCAATGCGCGGCTCGGCAAGGGCGAGTGGATGGTGGTCGAGTCGGATGAGTCCGACGGCACCTTTGTCAAGCTGCCGGCGGATGTGGTGATCGTCACCAATATCGATCCC
>JANLYR010000377.1:0-2908 GCA_031365765.1 Hyphomicrobiales bacterium
GAATTGGGACAACTCCCCCATGCTACGCCAGAAGCTTTGGTGGCCCGTATGCGAGGCGATTGGAGCCTGCGCTTTCCTTTCTGCACACTTTAAGGAACCGTATTATGAAGAATGGTACCGACGCCTCTGGGGCCTGTGCAACCTTCACTTTATCGATCACCAGTACGGCGGTTGGCGCCATGAGCTGACTGAGGATCTCAGTCCGGCACATTCTCTCTTCAGCGGCAGGCCCGACATTTATCACGCCCTGCAAGCGTGCCTGATTCCGCTCTTTTCAACAACCGGTAGCCTAACTTCTGTGATTTCTGAACCCCGATATTAATCGTTTCTACGGCGCAATTTTACTTGCAGCTGGCAGGATACATGCGGTGTCGGGCTAGCGCTCCAGCGACCTACATAAAAATGCATCTCAAGTGGAACCGAAATTGCTTCAATCCTTTCGGTGTCCCTCCATGGGACAGTCACTGGGCAGAGGCGCTTATGCTTAAGACGTTTCAGGTTCTTGGCGCTTCGATCATGTCGAAAATTGGGAATTGGGAACACTCATAATGTCCGCTCCGCAACTCACAGCAAAGTCTTTTCTGTTAGCGTCCGATCCGCTACTTTTTACACACAGCCCTAGTCACGTTTTAGCGTTGGAGGGCGCTCCAGGCGCCCTATTGGAATTGATCCAAGTTGTCCGCGGCCCATTGCCCGTGGCTTATCACAATCAATGGCAAGCCTTTCAGGCTTTGGCACTCGGCACTCCTTTTCAGTCAATGAAGTGGTTGGGAGACTGGCAAACTTATATCGGCAGACCAAAAGCAGCTGAACCAATCACTGTTTTTTGCTATCATGAAGGAAAGTTGGCCGCAGTGTTGCCACTGTCGCGACAAACGAAGTGGGGATGCGCACAACTGAATTGGCGCGGCATGGACGTCAACGACTATGGCGCACCCATTATATTGTCTGGTGTTGCACAACAGCTCGATCAAAGTGAGGCAATCGCGCTGGTGACCCTTGTGGCAAACGCCATTAGCGGCATCGACCTGATATACCTGACAAAACAGCCGGCGATCTTCGGCTCGATTGCAAACCCATTCGTATTTCAGCGGTCCCTCCTCCACCACACCAGCGCCCATCGCATCATTTTGGGTGACGACTGGAGCAAATATTATAGTTCGCAGAGAAGTGGTAAATCTCGACGGCGCCTCCGGGAGAAGGCTTCCGCCCTGCAGAAACTTGGACCCGTAACTCTCCGATTCGCACAGAACGGCCGCCAGAAGGCTGACCTTGTCGCTCAGTGCTTGGGCCTAAAAATCCGCCAGATCGAGCGCCTTGGACACTGGAACCCATTCCACGACGAAGCTGTACGGTCGTTGTTGACGTCGCACGCCTTGGAGGACAAACACGATACAGTTTGGGCAGTATCCCTAGATGTTGACGGAACGGCTGCGGCCGTGGCTTTTGGATTTACTGGAACCAGCGGTTGGCTTTTGTACCAGATGGCCATGACGGAGGGCCAGGCCGCGCAGCATTCCCCCGGCATCCATCTCCTCCAGCAGCTAATGCAGCACTGCATTTCAACGGGCGTGCCATCCCTCGACTTATCGCTGGGCGATGAGTCCTATAAAACCGACTGGTGTAACGAGCACCTCTCCTTGATGACCTCGCTCCTACCGCTAAGCTATAAAGGGCGCATTGTCGCTTTGGTGCTTCGCACCCGAAATGCCCTGCTTTTGAGAATAAAGCGCAATCCTATGGCCTACGATTTTGGCCAGAAGGTGAAGGCTTTTCGCCAGAATGTCCGTGCCAAGTTTAGAAACGGAGCAGAAGTCAAATGATGAACAGCATCATTAGTTGTCTGGAGGAAAAGCACAAAAAACTGTGGGGCGCGCACACTGTTAAGCTGCGGCATGAATTGGCCCAGTCAGATTTGTTTACCGATGCCGGCATTGCCAAACTCATTGACCAATTACCTCACGGACGGATTGCTATCAACACAATGTCGCCGGGAATTCCCAACCGGGATTCATGGAGTTATTGTGATCGAGGTACGGCACCAGGTGCGGACATCTTGGAAATTGTCAAGCGAGGACGGCTGTGGATTAATATGACACGGTTAGAAACGGTCGACCAGCGGTTCGAAGAATTACTAGAAGCCATGTTTAAGGAATTCGAGGATTTTTTTTCCGATTTCAAGACGTTCAAGCGTTCGATAGGGCTACTCGTCTCGTCCCCCAGCGCACAAGTCTTCTATCACGCGGACGTACCGGGTCAGACGCTCTGGCAGCTCCGTGGGCGCAAACGGATTTTCATCTATCCCGCGCAGGCTCCTTTTCTTCAACCACGTGAAATTGAAAATGTAGTGCGAGCGATTACTGAAGAAGAAATGGAATATCGTGCATGGTATGACGAATACGCCGAGGTCCATGAACTTGAGGCCGGAGACATGCTCCACTGGAAACTCAACGGTCCACATCGCGTCGTCAATCTGGATACGCTTAACGTATCTTTGACGACCGAGCACTATACCACAGCTATCCGGCGCAATTACGCGATGAACTATGGAAACGGCGTGTTACGCGAATTGGGATTCTCACCCCGTTCTCGGCACTTGAAGGGCCCCGCTTTTTGGGGCAAGGTTGCGTTAACTGCCCTCTGCCGGTCTCTTCCCCTGCACACGGAGCGCTCTTTTAAGCGTGTGGTTAAATTTCGCATTGCGCCGAAAACTGAAACGGGTTTGGTGCCCCTGTGAAGGCGCACTGTTACAGTGACTCTTGACGTGTTGACGACACCAGAACAAACCAACAGGCATTTTGTATCGGAGATCGTCGGACGCCAGGGGCTGGCGTCGCTAATGCCCGAGTGGAAGGAACTCGCCGAACGAAGCGCTGATGACAATGTATACTATGCTCCTTACTATGCT
>JANLYR010000405.1:0-3601 GCA_031365765.1 Hyphomicrobiales bacterium
GCCGAAGGTCGATTGCCTGCCTGCCGCCTCGCGTCACGGTCAGTTCGCCAGCCCCCCGTGCCCCATCGAGTTCGTATTCGGTTTTGTCCAGCGAGAGTTTCGTCTCGCTGAGACTGACGCCGGACTGAAATTTCAGATGTCCACGGCTGCCGGTCCACAAAGCCGCGATATCGTCCCCGCCTGCTGGCCATGCCCACAATGTGAGCTGCCGGAGATCGCTTGATTCGACGGCGAGGCTGCCCGCGAGTTCCGCGCCTTCCTTGCCGGGAAAGAACACCCCGTTGAACAATGCGCGCGATCGGCCCGGCAACGAAGCCGACAATTCGCGCACCCGGATGGCGTTGCTGTCGGCACCGATCCGCAGCACCACGTTTTCGAGCGGTTGTCCGGCTGCCTTGAGCGATGTCACCCGCAGCGTGGCGTTGAGGTCGATACGTTCCGGCAATCCCGCCAGCAATCCATCGACAAGGGCCAGGCCACCGCCTTCGCGCAATAGCTTCCACGCCGCCGCTCCTCCCAATTCATCGAGGTCGACCCGCGATGCGGCGAGGTCGGCCGAGGCCGTAATCCCGGCGCCGAGCATGAGCCGCGCGCTGCCGGTCATCATCACGCCGCCGTCATTTGGATCACGCGGTGCCACTTCGATTTTGTCGAGGCCGATCGTGTCAAAATCCGCGGAGATCGACGATTTGAAGACCAGCGGGCGGATTTTTCCTTCGGCATCGCTTTTGTCGCTGGACGTGGTGGCGGGCTCGATCCGCAGGACGCCCTTCAACTTTTCCCCGTCATTGGCGCCGTCGAAGCCATAAACCAGGCCCGACCCGTCGCGAGGCGAAATCCGCAGACCGAAACGAAATGGTTCGTGGGGCTGCCAGGCTCCGGTATTGAGGCTGATGTCAAGGGGACGGCCACGATAGCTGGCGCCGGCGCGCATACGCCACGGGCCGGTAATGCCCGGAGCCGAAAGCGCCGCGTTGAGTTTTTCGATCTGGGCTTCGCCGCCCCGCCGCTTGTCCACCAGCGTCACACGGCCGTTGTGAAGGTTCACCCGGTCGAGCTTCACCTGGCTCAAGAGATCGCTTTTGACCAGGTTGGCTGCGGGGATGAACGTCCAGTTGCCTTCGCCCGTCTCGCGCCGCTCGATCAGGATTGACGGCTCATCGATATCAACGCTTTCGACATGCAGGCGGCCGTTGAACAATCCGGCCAGTGTCACGCGCACGGTGATCCGCGCGGCGCTGGCAAAGGTGCTGGGCACCGTGCCCTGCGGCCCGCCGATCCTGACATTGTCGGCAATCAAGCGAGGCCACGGAAACAGCCTGACGGAAATCGCTCCATCGATATTGACGGTTCGGCCGGTGAGGGAGCGGCCGTAAGTTTCAAGATCGCCCCGATAGGCGTTCCAGTCGATGACGAAAGGCGCCGCCATAGCGCCTGTCACCGCAAGCAACAGCAGCACGCCGAAATAGAAGATGGGCGATTTCCAGACTTTCATGAAAGGCGCTTCAAGAACAGTTTATTGCGTCAATCAAATGGCGGCATTCTTGCCGGGATTCATGATGTTTTTCGGATCGAGGGCGCGCTTGATGTCGCGCATGAAGGCGAGTGCCGGTCCATGCTCCTTCTCAAGATAGTCAATTTTGCCCGAGCCGATACCGTGCTCTCCAGTTGAGGTTCCTTCCATGGCAATCGCCCGGTCGATGAGCCGGCCATATACCGCCTTGACCCGCGCCACTTCGTCCGCGTCGCTCCGGTCGCAATAGAGCACGACATGGAAATTGCCGTCGCCGACATGACCGACGATCGGACCATAGAGCCCGTTGGCCGCGAGATCGGCCTGCGTTTCGGTCACGCACTGGGCCAACCGGGAGATCGGCACGCAGACATCGGTCGAAAACGACTCCTTGCCGGGCATCAAAGAGCGCGTCGCCCAGAACGCATCGTGCCGTGCCTGCCACAGTTTCAGCCGGTCCTCCTCCTTGGACGCGGTAACGAACGGTCCCCCACCCAGCTCGCCGGCAATCGCGGCGAACGTCTCCGCCTGTTCGGCGGCGGACGCGGTGCTGCCGTGAAATTCCATGAATAGCGTCGGCGTAACAACGAGATCGAGCTTCGAATAGGCGTTGAAGGCCTTGACATGCTCGGCATCGACAAGTTCGATCCGCGCCACCGGCAATCCCATCTGGATCGCGGTGATGGTGGCCTCGCAGCACGCCTCGACAGTAGGGAACGGACAGACACCGGCCACGATCGATTCAGGAATGCCGTAAAGCCGCAGACCAACTTCGGTAATAACGCCGAGCGTTCCCTCGGAGCCCACCATCAGACGCGTCAGATCATAGCCGGCCGAGGACTTTTTGGCTCTCGATCCCGTCCGGATGATCTGGCCATTGGCCATGACCGCTGTCACGTTGAGGACATTCTCGCGCATTGTGCCATAACGCACCGCATTGGTGCCTGAGGCTCGCGTTGCTGTCATGCCGCCCAGACTCGCATCGGCGCCCGGATCCACGGGGAAGAACAGGCCCTGATCGCGCAGATGCGTGTTGAGGGTCTTGCGGGTAACACCGGCTTCCACCCGGCAATCGAGATCGGCGGCGTTTACTTGGAGAATGCGATCCATCTGCGACAAGTCGATGGAAATGCCGCCGAACGGAGCCGAGAAATGCCCCTCAAGCGAGGTGCCGGTGCCGTAGGGAATGACCGGCGTGCCATATTTGCCGCACACGCTCACGATCCTCTGCACCTCGTTGGTGTCCCGCACGAAGGCGACAGCGTCCGGCGGTGCGCCGGGATTCCAGGTCTGGTCCTTGCCGTGTGCCGCACGCACCGGGGCTGCTTCCGACAGCCGCTCGCCCAGGAACTCGCGGATTTCCGCCACCGCCTGCGTTGTGCTGTTCTTTCGAAACGGTATAGTCATGGGCGGCAAATCTAGCACAGGCCGAGAAAATTGCGATGCCCCTGCCCATTCCCTTCGTCGGGTCCCCGCAAAAAGTGGAGGATCAGTGGACCGATTATAACGGCCATCTGAACATGGCCTATTACAACGTGCTCTTCGACCGCTGTGGCGACGAGGCGTTCGCGCTCATGGGGCTGGGCCCGGACTATGTGAAGGAGGTCAACGGCTCGTTCTTCACGCTGGAAGCCCATGTCACCTATCTCCGCGAACTTCATGCCGGGGACCTTGTGCGCGTTACGGTGCAATTCCTCGAACACGACGCCAAGCGGGTTCACTATGTACAGGAAATGTTCCATCAGGATGAAGGCTGGCGGGCCTGCGTCAGCGAAAACATCGTGATGCATATCGACATGACGGCGAAAAAAGCTTCGCCCTTTCCAGCCCCTGTCCTGAGCCGGATCGCGGCGATGACGGAAGCCCACAAAACGCTGCCCGTGCCTCCTCAGGTTGGTCACAGGATTGGCATTCCCCGAAAGATTGACATGCTCAGAACATGAAAGTATGTTTGGAACATGAACAAGATGTTGCAAGTGCGCAATCTGAGGCCCGAAACCCATCGCAAAGTGAAGGTCCGCGCGGCGCAAGAAGGCGTATCCGTGACAGACTGGGTCTCGCGACTGATTGACCGCGAACTCATGCGGC
>JANLYR010000407.1:0-2109 GCA_031365765.1 Hyphomicrobiales bacterium
GAAAGTCCGCCGCCGGCATGACATAGATGAGGCCGCGGCACTGCTCCACGCCCGAATGAATCTGGCGCAATCGCGGAATAAGCCCAAGGGGGCGTAGGGTCAGCTGCGGACGTCGACCCTCGGCGGCTAGCCTTCAATAAGCTTTATCGTGAACGACCACCCTGACGGTGGCCATTAGGATCTGCAGGTCCAGCACCATGCTCCAGTTGGCAAGATATTCCAGATCGGATCGCAGACGGTTTTCGAGATCGGCGGTGTCTTCGGTGCTGCCGCGGAATCCGCGGATCTGGGCGAGGCCGGTGATCCCAGGCCGCAGCGAGTGGCGAATCCAGTAGCGGCTGTCAATTTCCCAAAATAGCCGGTCTCCGGCCAGCGAGCCAAGCGCATGGGGGCGCGGGCCCACCAGGCTCATGTCGCCGAGCATTACGTTTAGCAACTGCGGTAGCTCGTCGATGCTGGTGCGGCGGATAAACGCGCCGACCCTCGTCACCCGCGGGTCATCGCGTGCGGCCGAGCTGTGGCCAGCCGCGTCGCTCTGGCTCCATTGCATCGAACGGAACTTGAAGATGCTGAAATTGCGATTGCCCAGTCCGATGCGCTGCTGGCGAAAGAATATCGGGCCGCGGCTGTCGAGCCGGATCAGCACCGCCACTATTCCTAGCAACGGTGCCAGCGCCAACAGCATCAACCCACCAACGACAAGGTCAAACCCACGCTTTTTCATCCGGTTGGCGATGCTGAGTGTGCCGCGCGAGATGACGAGAGTGTCTTCCCCACCACACCGGCTCAGCCCCGTCGCCCCGCGGAAGCGGTCGGCCCCGACCGAAATCTCGCCTGCAAGCCCGGCACCCTGGAGGAATACCGACCACGGGAGGTAATGATCTTCAGTACACGCGACCACTACCCGGTCGAAGCCGACAATCATGTTCGACAGTTCCGATATCATCGCGGGCTGGGTGAGATCGGGCCACAGTCCCCTCGCGGTAAGGTCGATCACCGTCATGTGTGGTTCGGCTGTCATCTTCCGCCCATCAAGCAACAGCACGCTCGAAGTTGCCGATTCGCCCAAGAGGGAGCGATTGACCACTCGCTGAAACAACCGGCTGGCAACGAGGAACATGCTAGCCGCGATGAAAAACGACAGGAAGCCCAGGCGAGAGACGTCCTTTCCAACTTGTGTCAGAAAGAACAGCATGATCTCGGCCAGCAAGGCCATTGATAGAGCGCCGATCGCGCGCTGGATCCCCGTCTGTGTGTCGCTCAGCGTCTCGATTGACTGTGCCTCTCTGCCGATCGAAAACATAACGAAGAGTGAGAGGGCAATAAGCAGTACGGGCACGGGCAAGGCGGTCCAGTCAACACCGCCCAAGCTCGATCCCAACGCATAACCGACTACTAGTGCTGCTACATCGAGCGCCAGAGATAACCCATAAAGGCACAGCCTCAACCGCTCGTTAGGCCAGCGGCGATGGTCTCGCGGCTGCTGCCCCGATCTTCCCGAACTAAGGGTTTCGCTCGGACCGTGCATCACTAATACACCAACCTTGTCGATTTCATTCCGTCGCAAGGCGACATCGCTCTCGATAGCGCGTTCGCCCCTAACAATAACAGGTTAAGGACCTGCCACATGCCTTGCCCCCCGGTTTTAGTCGCTCGCCCTCCGCATGCCCCGCGCTCAAAGTATCGTGATCGCCGCGACATGCGGCGCAAATTCGAAGCATCCGCTAAGCGGCCGTTAACGTTTTCGCCCCATCTTCGCATCTCGAAGCGATCGAAGGCTACTTTGCTATGGCGTCCGCAGCTGCACACAAGTCGACCACCCGATTGCTGGAGCCGGCGACCGACCATAAATCGGCTGCGAGCCGCCCGGTTTTTCTTGCTTTCCCCCTGGTGGGCAAGAACCAACGTTCGCCCGCTCGCGAGCTCCAAAAAGAACTGGCTGCGCGCCTGGGTGAGAAGTGCAATGAGCAGTTCAATTCCAATCTCTCTCCGATGGCCAAGACCGGCATTATCACGGGGCTTGCCTGCCTGAGCTGGGCAACTGTGATCGTAAGTGGAATCGTCGTTCACGGGTTCTGGACCGCCCTATAGTCTCAGCTTGAGCTTCAA
>JANLYR010000420.1:0-14393 GCA_031365765.1 Hyphomicrobiales bacterium
GGAAGCGCCAATCTGCCTTGTTTCCATGACCGCTTCTTCGGCTGAAGAGACCTCGCGCGGGATGGACTTCCTGCTCTCGCTCAACCGCATCAACGTGGCCGTCTCACGCGCCAAGGGGTTGGCGCTGGTGTTCGGCGCACCCCGGTTGCGGGAGGCGAAATGCGAGACAGTCGAACAGATGCAGCTGGTGAATACGCTTTGCGCGATGCGGAAAGTCGGATGAATTGAATGTGGCAAGGAATCGAAGAGCGAAGTGAGGAAAATGAACGCGGACAAGTGATACCGCTGCGGAAGCATCTTTTGTCGGTGTTGCGCGATTCAGGCATGCGGCCCGGTCACGGACTCACAAAGAAGATGGTTGCCATCGAATTTGGGATAAACGACCGGCTTATATGGCAAGTCGATGGCACAGCTCAACATTTCTACCTCCAGCTGAAATGGCAGCCGCGCCTCGAGGCAGCGCGATTTTTTTCAGCAAGGCGAAAAGGACGGAGGACGGCACTCGGCTCTGAGCCGCGAGTGGTCATTCGGCACTGCTGATTGTGTGCAGGTAATACTAGACACACCTGATGCATTGAGAAGGTTGGTCGGCTTGCTTCGGTCCGAAGGCGATAGGTTGACTCTCGACCCAGCCGCAGTGAGACGTTGCATTGAGCGCCTTCGCCTTTTTTTCCAGGCTTCAAGCGGTTCGACAAACCTGACCCAGATTTCGACGCACGGGAACGCAACTATAAGTTGGAGATCGCCACTGAGCTCCGCTCGGAGCTTGATTGCAAGCGACTCCCGGATGTTTCTACCGACCGCGAATCAGTATCCGAGCGCGCAGCCGTCCAATCGGGAATCCGAACCCGCGATCAGCACACCCTCCGTCCAATCGAGCTGGATCATCTGACCCCCGCCCAAAGGGTCGGGAGCGGGTACAATATGGTGGCCCCGTTCTGCCAAACCCTGCAACGCCGCAGTGGGCACAGCGCTTTCCACCTGCGTGTCGCCGCGCCAGTAGAAAACGCGGGCTTGGTCGATTGTCTCCTGCGCATCCAGCCCAAAATCCAGGAGTCCAGTCAGAACATGCGCGTGGCCGAACGGCTGGTAGTCGCCGCCCATAACGCCATAACAGCAGAAAGGGCGTCCTTCCTTCAGCGCCATGCCTGGCATGATCGTGTGAAGGGGGCGCTTGCCCGGATGCATGGCGTTGGGGCTGTCCGGATCTAGCGAAAAACCGAGGCCGCGGTTCTGCAGCGTGATGCCATAACGTGGCGATACGCGGGTCGAGCCGAATCCCCAGTACACGGAGTTGATGAAGCTTACGCAATTTCGGTCACGATCGACGACCGAGATATACACAGTGTCCGACTTGCGCATTAGAGGGGAAGGAAGACCCTGAATCATTCGGTCGAAGTGGATTTCTTTTCGCAGTTTTGCTGCATAGTCCTTGCAGAGAAGCTCGTCCACCGGAACGGCGAACTTGGCGCTATCGCAAACGAAAGCATCTCGGTCGCGGTAGGCTAGCCGACCCGCCTCGATTTCAAGATGGAGGCGCAACGCGCTCATGGGAGCAAGATTGGACAGATCAAATCCTTCAAGAATATTGAGCATCAAAAGCGCGGTGATACCTTGGTTGTTGGGCGGCATCTGACAGACCTCCACACCGCGATAGTCGGTGCGAACAGTATCCACGTAGTCGCCACCAGCAGTATCGAAGTCATCCATGGTGTGATGACCTCCGAGCTCACGCAGATAAGTCACCATGTCCTGGGCGACCGCTCCTTGGTAAAATCCATTTCTGCCACTGTCGCCAATCGATGTCAGTGCATCGGCGAGGCCGGGATTGCGGAATACCTCACCGGCCCGCATGGCGCGGCCGCGCGGCAGAAAAATACGCGTCGCATTCGCATCGCGTCGCAGTCGAACTGTATCCTGCTCCCAGTCGCTAGCGGCGCGGGCGTGGACAGGAAATCCATCGCGCGCAAAGGCAATGGCGGGCGCCAGCAGCTCGCGCATTTCCTTTTGACCGTGATCGGCGACCAGCCGTGTCCAGGCATCCACAGCGCCGGGTACGGTCACGAAATGCGGACTGGCATCGTCAATGAGATCAGGCCGTAGGTCGGCGCCAAGCGGCGGCAAGTTGCGCGGCGAGCGGCCGGATCCGTTATACGCGATAAGGTTATCGCTGCCGTTTTTCGCCATCAACACGAAGCAATCCCCGCCAATCCCGGTCTGATGGGGTTCGACAACCGCGAGCACTGCGGCGGCGGCGACCGCCGCGTCGATCGCGGTTCCGCCGTTGCGCAGAACTTCAATGGCCGTTCGCGTGGCATGGGGGTTGTGGGTCGACGCCATGCCGTTCATGGCCAACACCGGAGAACGCCCCGGCTGTTCAAAGTCACGCACTTCAATCTCCTTCAAAGTCTGCTGGGTGGCAGCGGCTCGCACTCAGTTGCTGAAGGCGTTAAGTTCGAATTTCCGGATCAGAACCGACGCCGGATAGCTGATGAGAAAAAATATAATAGCCGTGGTGGTGAGCACTTCAAGATAGCGGAACGACTCTCCGGCCAGCAGATTTGCCGTGTTCAAGAGCTCGTACACCGTGATGGTGGAGAGCAGTGGAACTTCCTTGAACAGTTGGATGAGGTAGTTCCCCAGAGCGGGCAACATCGGGCGGATCGCTTGCGGCAGAATGACTTTGGCCCAAATTATATGGCGAGGCAAACTGAGCGATTTGGCCGCTTCCCATTGCCCCGATGACACGGCGAGAATTCCCGTCCGGAAAACCTCCGAAGTGTAAGTCGCATAATGCAGGCCGATCACCAGGATACCCGTAGGTTCCGCGGGAAGCTTGATATTGAATTCAGGCAGCACATAAAATGCGAAAAACAGCTGAACCATCAGAGGTGTGAGTTTTATGAACTCGGTGATGCCGAACACCAGGTTGGGAATAACGCGTCCGCTACGCATGTGGAGCAATGCGAGCGCAAGACCAGCGACTATCGCGAGCAGGAATCCTGCAATGGCGATCCGCAGGGTTATGAGGGTTGCGTTGAGTAACGTAGGCAGTATTTCGGCGAGGTATGCAAAATCGACTATCATCGGGCACCGCCATGTCCGTAGCTGTAGATGACCCTGCGATGGAAGATGCGGCCGCCATAGGCGATAGGCGCCGTCATGCAGAGGTAGAAAGTCAGAACGGCGCCGAAGATCACCAGGGGGTGGCCGAACGTGGCGACCGACTGGCGTCCTGCAAAAGCAAGCTCCGTAATGGTGATCGCACTCAGCAGCGAGGTTCCTTTTACCAGATCGATCATCAGATTGCTCATTGGCAGGATCGACCGGCTCATGGCCTGCGGCATTACCACCTTCAGATAAGTGATCCAGACGGGGAGACCGAGCGCGGCGGCGGCTTCGCGCTGGCCGTTGGGAACTGCGGCGATAGCTCCACGGACCACTTCCGAGCCGTAGGCGCCGACATTCAGTGCAAGGACTGCAATGCCAGCTTCCACAGCCGATAACCGGACACCGAGTAGTGGCAACGCAAAATAGGCCCAGTAAATCTGTACGAAGGCCGAAGTGCCCCGGAAAAACTCGACATATATTCCCAGCACCGAGCGAATGACGGTGTTGGGCAGACTTCGTAAGGTGCCCACGGTCAGCGAGATGGCCAAGGCAAGCAGACCTGCGGCGATGGCGATCGAAATGGTCACCACGGCGCCGCGCAGAAGCGCGGGCATCGCTTCCCCTAGAACATCCATGTTCGGGGTGGGTTACATTATCCCGCGCAAATCTGCTCGAGCGTTGGCGCGTCCACGCCGGGGCGGTCGGCGGGGGCGAACCCAAACCCCGTACTAATCTTCTCGATACCGCCGTTCTGCAACATCTTGCCGATTTCAGCGTCAAATGCATTGCGCAGATCGGTTGCATCGAGACTGAACGGATAAGCGGCGTAGAATTCTATTTTGCCCGCGAAGTTGGTTGGTTTCTTCCAGCCTTCGACCCGCTCGAATTTGGATTTGTCGATGCCCTCGTTGATAAGCCGGATCGTGCTGGATGCTTCAATGATCACATCGACGCGGTCGCTGGTGAGTCCGCTGGCCATTGTGGTCGTATCGGGAAAGCGGGTGACGCGATCTTCGGCCACGCCGACGGACTTGACCATTTCGTTTGGCGTGGTTCCGGCGATGACGCCGACCCGGACGTCTTTGTTTATCAGATCGTCCCAGTTCATGATGCCCTTGGGATTGCCCTTGACCACCATGCTTGCTTGACCCTCGATCAGGTGCGGGCGGGAGAACTGGATCTTTTTGCAACGTTCCGGCTTGACGAAAATCGGCAGGCAGGTGTCGATCCGGCCAGCCAGAATCGCTGGTATGAAGGAATCGAAATTCATTGCCACGCCCTGGACTTCGGCGATGCCGATAGCCTTGGCGATGACGCGGGCGATCTCGATCTCGGATCCGACCAGATTGCCCTCGGCGTCCATGTAGTTGTAGGGGCGCTCGCCGTTGAAGCCGTAGAGAATATACCCACGCTTCTTGATCTCATCCAGACTTCCCGTAGAGGCAATGGTAGGAACACTGGCAAGAGCCAGGGCGCTCGCCGCCATGGCACTGCGATGTAGGAAACTACGCCGTGTCAGAGATTTCTGGTGCTGGTTCATCACTATCTGTTTCCTCGTTTGGACTGGTTGATATCTGGACGCCCATTGATCATTTGGATTTTTGGATACTTGGATATTTAAAACTATTTATGGCGAACTGACAAGTCGGAGTTTTAGCAACCCTTGGATTTAGGCTTCCGGTCCCTGCCGATCTTCTTGCAATTCCAGAAATAAGCCGAAGGAGGTTTTTAAATACGCGGCCCTGCCGGCTTCGAATTGGGTGATCTCCCCAAGCACGCGCGCATCCGCGTCTTTCAACGCTGCCAACACCACATCGAATTGTTCGACCTTGATGGCAAGGTGACCCATGCCTGGAAACACGGGAAGGTCGTTTGCCGTGCCGGTTAATTCCGTCCCGAATTTTATCACTTCTATTGCAAATTCCGCACCGGGCAATGCCAGTTGCGCCAGATCGCAGGTGGCGCCAGGCAGCCCAAGCATCGACGCGATTTGTCCGCTCATCACACGTTCGATGAATTTCAATTGGAAGCCCAGAGACTGCGTAAGAAAAGAAATTGCGGCATCGATATCGGAAACGGCAAACGAAGCATGATCGAGGCTGATCTTCATATTGCAATCCCGACTACAAACGGATACTTGTATCCAAATACAAAACAGCGATCTTGTCCAGCAGAAAGAGGACTCCCACGTTGAGCAGGCTCGAACACGATACGGTGCTGGCCGGCAGGCGTGCGTTGGTAACAGGCGCCGCCAGCGGCATCGGAGCCGCCGTCGCGGATACCTTCGAGACCGCCGGCGCCACCGTAATCCGCTGCGATATCAAGGCATCTCGCACGGTGCTCGCTTGCGACGTGAGCAACGAGAGCAGCGTTGACACGATGTTCGCCGACATCGCGCGGCAGGGGGCAATCGACGATGTGGTGCACGCCGCGGGCATCGTGGAACTGGGCAGCATCGCCGAGACTTCGCTAGCGCGTTTCCGGCATGTCATTGACGTCAACCTTATCGGAACATTTCTCGTCGCTCGCGCCGCGGGGCGATATCTTCGCGCCGGCGGAAACCTTGTGCTCGTTGCCTCTCAGGCAGGGCTGAAAGGAGGGGCGATGTGGGGCGCCTACAGTGCCTCGAAAGGTGGCGTGTTGCGACTTGCCGATTGTCTGGTGGGCGAATTGGCGGCGCAGGGCGTCCGGGTAAATTCGATCTCGCCAGGCAATGTGCAGACCGCCATGATGACAGCCGCTCTCGACGAACTTGCGCGGCGCAAGGGAACAACCGCGGAAGCGCTGCGCCACGATTACGAACAAGAAATTCCACTGCGCCGTTTTGCCAGCGCTGAGGAAGTGGCGCGCGCCGCGCTCGCCCTTTGCTCGCCGCTGCTGTCTTACGCCAACGGGATTAACCTTGTGCTGGACGGAGGAGAGTTGTCGCGATGACAAACGACGCACTGGGTGCGAAGGAGATCGCGATTTGCGTCCCCGACAATTGCGGGCGGCTTATCGGGAAGCGGGTGCCCCGCGAGCGCCTCGCCGAGGCGTTGGGCCGGGGTCTGCCGATGCCGAATTTCCATTTGGTCACCGGCATAGACAACAAGCCGCTCCCGGCGATGCAGGTGACGGGGAGTCACACGGGCTTCCGCAATGGGCGCCTCCGAGCCGACGAACTCAGCCGATTCCGTGTGCCTGATGAGCCATCGACAGACTACTACATCGCCGACGCGCTGGACGCCGTAGGGAACCCTGTTCCCGAGGCCCCGCGCTCGATGTTGCGCAACCAGATCGCCCGGCTGCAATCCCATGGCCTGCGCGCGCGCTTTGCCTCGGAACTCGAATTTTATCTTTTTGATCAGTCTTACCGGGAACTGGCTTCCACCGGCTACCTGGACCTTCGGCCCTACCATCATCGTCACGGCGACAACGATTTGTTCGTCACGGGGATTGCCAGCGCTTTTCTGAATCAGGTGGTCGAAGATCTGGGGTCTGCTGGCGTAGTTGTAGATCAGGTTCAAGGAGAAGGCGGCATCGGCCAGCTTGAAATCAACGTGAAGCCCAACGAACCGCTCGTTGCCTGCGACCAGCACGCGATATTCAAGCATATCGTCAAAATCCGCGCCATGCTCTGCAACCGCTCTGTAACCTTCATGGCGAAACCCTTCCAGGAAAGCGCCGGCTCAGGCGGGCACGTTCATCTGTGCCTCTCGACGGCGGATGGCGAGGTATTGCTCAGCGAAAGCAAGCCGCCACGGGGCATAGCCGCGTCATTTATCGCCGGCGTTCTATCCCATTCACGCGCCTTCATGGCGATGCACGTCCCCTATGCAAATTCGTATCGGCGCTTGCGGCGCGGTTCTTTCACCCCGCTCAACGTCGGCTGGGCGTGGGAAAACCGCTCCTGTCTCGTGCGGCTGACCGGAAGTGAAAACAGCTCACGATTCGAGTTCCGCCTTCCGGGGGCGGACGCAAATCCTTATTTCGTCTATACCGCGCTGATTGCCGCGGGAGTAGCCGGCATCCAAGAAAATCTGGCGCTTCCCGCCGCGATTTCAGGTGACTCGTCCGAAGCGGACCTGCCGTCTTTACCGCGAGATCTGACTGAAGCCGTACAGGCATTCGAAAATTCGTCCGTCACGGCGGCGGCACTTGGTACTGGCGTTCACGCGCACTTGGCGAATCTCTTTCGACACGAGCTGGATATTGACCGCGGGCTGGTGACCAACTGGGATCTTCGGCGCTGCTTCGAAGCCTGCTGATCGTGACGATTGAGCAAGGTCAAACGTTCCCGCGCTGGGTGTTCATTACATGCATGAGATCGTCGGCGGTACCAAGAACGTGCACGCGCATCGCCTTCTCGGCGGCATCGGGATCACCGCTCCGGATGACCTCCATCAACTCGCGATGCTCGGCGATCGCTCTTTCCATCTCCGGACGGACCAGGACGATCCGCAGATAGGGTTCGATCGCGGTCCGCAGCTTTTGCACTTGAGCAAAGAGGCGATTCCCGCCGCTTAGCCTACAGATCACATCATGGAAATCGTTATGCCTGGAAATCCATTTGTGCAGGTCCGACCCTGCCCTTTCCAGACGATTGAAACGAAGTTCCATTTCCTCGAACGCAGCCTCGTCGCACCGCACGGCCGCGCGACGGGCGGCCAAGCCCTCGAGCACTGATCGCATCTGGAACAATTCAAGTATATCCTGCGGATCGAGCGTAGTGACCACCGCGCCGCGGTTGGGCCGTATGGTAAGGAGCCCCTCGCTGTCCAACTGCCTGATTGCTTCTCGCACGGGCATCCGGCTGAGGCCAAGCTGTTGAGCAATGTCGTCCGCCTTGATGCGCGTGCCGCTGGTTAAGGTGCCGTCGCGAATACGCTCGCGAAGAAATCGGTAGGCTTCCGCGAAAGCTGACGTGTCAAATGTATCGGACATATCTTATAAGCCGCAGGTTTGGTGTTTGTCAGGATTGACAGAAAACTGGCTATAACAGATACAAATATCCAATTCCATATTTTGCGATTGGTGAACTTGTGAATCAGCCGTCCCTTGCCGAGTTCTATAAAACGATGCTCGATATGCGCCATTTCGAAGAAGCGTGTCTCGAAGGTGTACCAACGCGTGAAATCCACGGCGAACTGCATACCGGCATCGGCCAGGAGGCGATCTCGGCAGGAGTGGCGCCTTGGCTGAGACGAGAAGATGCGATGGTTAGCACGCACCGCAATCATCTGCATGCACTTGCCAAGGGGGTCGATCCTCGAAAGCTGATGGCGGAGATTTTCGAGCGCGAGACTGGCATCTGTGAGGGACGGGGTGGCCACATGCACCCATTCGACCCCCAAACGCGATTTTCGGCGACGGGAATTGTTGGATCATCGCTGCCCGTCGCTCTTGGCTTCGCCTATGCGGCCCAGCTGGAAAAATCAGGCGCGGTGGCGGTAGCGGTGGCTGGCGACGGCGCGACCAACACGGGAGCCTTTCACGAAAGTCTGAACATGGCCGCTGCATGGCGCTTGCCGTTGCTTGTGCTGGTGGAGAACAACAATTACGCGATTTCGGTGAGGTTCCGCGACGTCTCGGCGACAGTGACCGTGGCCGAACGTGCATCTGCATACCGCGCCTGGGGCCGCTGCATCGACGGCACGGACGTGGAGGGAGTGTTTAGCGCCGCTGCCGAGGCTTTCGATCACGTGAGGAGCGGAAATGGCCCGGCAATCCTCGAAGCGACCTGTCACCGCTTTCAGGGGCACTACGAAGGAGATCACGATACCTATCGGACGCGTGACGAGCGCAAACGCATGCGAAAAGACAGCGATCCCATTACAATTGCGGAAGAAAGACTCATCTCCGGCGGCATTCATCAAGACCAGCTTCAGGAGTGGCGCACGGCATCGAAGGCGCGCGCCTTTTCCATGCTGGCCGATGTGCGGCAAGATGCATTTCCGCCCCCGGAGGAACTGTTCCGCCACAGCTTCACGGGTGCAAGATGACACCGATCACGCCCCCACGGAACATTCGCTTTTCGCAAGCTGTTGGAGAAGCGATTGCTCATGAAATGGAGGCCGATGATAGGGTGCTTCTCTTGGGTGAGGATGTTGGACGCAGCGGTGGTGTTTTCGGCGTAACGCGCCATCTGCAGGAGAGATTCGGCGAGTCCCGCGTGCGCGACACCCCTATTTCCGAAATGGCATTCACCGGCATGGGTGTTGGATTGGCAATGGCCGGTTATCGCCCCATCGTCGAGATCATGTTCGTCGATTTCATCGGCGCGTGTTTCGAGCAGGTGATGAACGCGATGTCGAAGATACCCTACATGTCGGGCGGCAATACACGCATTCCGATGGTGTTGAAGACTGCAGGTGGCTGCATAGGGTCGGCGGCTCAACACTCCCAGTGCTTGTGGGGTACTTTTGCTCACTTGCCTGGAATGCTTGTGGTCTGCCCCTCCTCACCCTGCGATTACAAGGGAATGATGGCTGCCGCCATCCAAAGTGATGATCCGGTGGTCTTCATTGAAAACAAGCGCCAACTGAACAAACTGGTGACCTCCTACCCATCCGGCGCAGCGGTTCCGGAAACGCGCTACACGCTTCCGATCGGCAAGGCGGAGGTGGTGCGCCAAGGCACTGATCTCACGCTGGTGACAATCTCTGCATCGGTGGCGGATGCCATCGTGGCCGCGGGTGAATTGGCTGCCGAAGGGATTTCGGTCGAAGTTGTGGATCTGCGCTCCTTGGTGCCCCTAGACATGGCGACGGTTGCAACGTCAGTGGCAAAGACACGTCGCCTTCTCGTGGTCGACGAAGACTTTATGAGTTATGGGATGACCGGAGAGGTAATCGCCCGCGTCGTGGAAATGCTGGGTTCGCAATCAATGTTGCAAATTGCGCGGCACGCCATGCCGGACATTCCGCTTCCCGCTGCCATCACGCTTGAGCGCGCTGCGGTTCCAAGCGTCACCTCAATTGTGCGAGCCGTTCAAACCATGAGTCGAGCAAACTAAACCAATACGATTTACAAAAAGACACTTCAAAGCCAATACAAAATTCTGAATCGACACTAAAATCGCATGGTAGCGGAAGAGGATACCGAATAATGTACAAAAGCCCGCATGAACTCTTAGTTTTTTGCTCGCCTTGATAATCAGTTGCCCCCAAACCGCTTGTGTGTTTTCTGGCAGATGCGGAGTCTCACCAGCTTCCAGTTCCCGGGCGGGAAACAGACCTGGAAGCCGCCCTCCGGGCGGTCGTGTCGATCGTGTCGTTTTCGGGCGTGGCCTCATCAGCCATTTCCACGCAATAGTCAGCCTCGTATTCTTGCTGGGCTTCGCGGGCGCGCGCGATACGTGCGCGTCATTCTCCGCCATTCTCGCATAGACCGTGCGGGCGGCGGGCATGGCTTCGTCCTTGCAAATGCCCTGGATGCTTGGGGGCAAGTCGCCAGAGAAGGTTCGAGGGTAGTCCCTTTCCCTCCGCCATTTTCTTATTTTATCTTATTGAAATTGCATGGACATCTAATTTGTAGATGGAACCTATCCTACCATCTGTCCTACCGGTTAGACGTGTCCAGTGGGGCAAGGGCTGACTGGGAAGAGGATCATTAGACTCTCCTACAGCGGTTCAATAGACTGACGATATGGCTGAAAGTTCCGTCCAGCGCCGCCTTGCCGCCATCGTGATGGCCGATGTGGTTGGATATTCGCGGCTCATGGGAGTGGACGAGTCGGGGACGCTGTCGGCGCTCCGGGAACGCCGTAAATCAATTCTTGAACCAACCGTCAAGGCTCATGACGGGCGGATCGTCAAGCTTATGGGCGACGGCGTGCTGATTGAGTTCGCCAGCGCTGTCAACGCAGTGAACGCGGCGGCCGAGATTCAGGTGAAGTTCGCCGGGGCAAATCAAGATTTGCCCGAAGTACGCCACATCGTGCTGCGCATCGGCATCAATCTGGGTGACGTCATCGGCGAGGGATTCGACATCTTTGGCGACGGCGTCAATATCGCGGCCAGGCTAGAGGCGCTTGCCGATCCGGGCGGCGTCTGTATTTCGGGCAAGGTGCTTGACGAGGTGCGTGGCAAGACCGATGTGACATTCGACGACCTGGGCGAGCGCAACCTCAAGAATATCGCGGGCTCGGTCCGTGCTTTTGCCATGACGTCTGCCAGGCAACCCATGGAACCTTCGCCAGAAGTTTCTGCCAAACCCTCGATTGCGGTGCTTCCATTCGACAATATGAGCGGCGATGCCGAGCGCGTATATTTCTCCGACGGGATCACCGAGGACATCATCACGGAACTGTCGCGCTTCCGCTCGCTATTCGTAATCGCGCGTAATTCGTCATTTCAGTATCGCGGCAAGAGCATCGACGTGCGCCGCGTGGCCAAAGAACTGGGCGTACGCTACGTGGTCGAGGGCAGCGTCCGCACCATGGCGAACCGAATTCGCATCACCGCGCAGTTAATCGACGCCGCGAACGGCAACCATCTTTGGAGCGAGCGCTTCGACCGGGACGCCGCGCAGCTGTTCGACGTCCAGGACGAGGTGACGCGAACCATCGTGGCAACGCTCACCGGCCGCGTCGAGGATGCCGAGATGAGGACCGCCGCCAGCCGTCGCACCGACAGCCTCCAGGCCTATGACTGCCTGCTGCGCGGCATCAAGAACCTCCGGGGTTATGGTACGGACGACAACCGGCTGGCGCTTGACCTGTTTGAAAAGGCGGTGGCGCTGGATCCGCGCTTTGCCCTGGCCCAGTCCTATCTCGGCATGGCGCTGATCGTCGCCAACGGTTATCACAACGCGCCCGACGCGATTAAGGAGCGCGCCATCACCTGCGCGCTGACGGCGGTGCGCCTGGAACCGGGAGACGGCCGTTGCCACCAGTTTCTTGGCCAAGCCTATCGCTTCCGCGACAACCTCGATATGGCGATCCAGCATCTGGAGCGCGGCGCGGCGCTCAATCCCAGCGACGCTAACGGTATCGCGCAATTGGGCGCCATGCTCTCAATCTATGGCCGGGCAGATGAAGGGATAAATCTGCTACAGCAGGCCATCAAGCTCGATCCGTTTCATCCCGACTGGTATTGGTTGGGACTGGGCACAGCCTATTATGCGACGCAGCGCTATGACGACGCGTTGGCCACGAACCGCAAGGTCGCCGGTGACAAGCGGCCCTGGCACAGAGCGCGCGTGGCGGCTTGCCTGGCGCGGCTCGGTCGCATGGAGGAAGCAAGGGCCGAGGCAACTGAGGTGTTGCGTCTGAAGCCGGAGTTCCGCATTTCAGTTGAACTGCCACATTACAAGAACTCTGCCGACGCCGAAAATGTACGCGAAGGTATGATGATGGCGGGGCTGCCGGACTGAGCGGAACGAAAGCCCCCACCATCTGCTAGCACATGCGGGCTTTGAGAGCCCGGCGGAGCCTTCCCATAGTGCCGGGGACGGCCCAAAGGTAGCGCGCTCGGTTGTGGACAATTCCGCTCGGTGCAGAATGAGACCAAAAAAAGCTGGATCAACCTTGCAGAACACTGGGAACGATTGGCGGAAAAACTTGAGGACGCTGAAAGCTCAACTCCCCGAGATATTTGAATCGACTAACAGTAAAATGTACTATTGCGGATTTGGACGAATTGACCGCGTGGCGAAGGCGGCGAGATATCATATCATATCTTAAATGAGACCGTGAAATTCGCTCCCCGTGTGCTGTTTGCGTTAGAAGCGCCAAATTCAAACTGACCGTCAAGACGAACCACGAGTGCGGATACCACTTTCAGACCCAGACCCCGGGCTGCGGCGGGGTCGAAATCGGCTGGCAAGCCTGTGCCATCGTCGGTGACGGAAAGAGTGCATATGGAATCGACATCTGTACTCAGCGAAACTGTGGCTTTGTGGGCGCCATATTTGGCAGCATTGGTCACTAGCTCAGTGACGATCAGACCGAGTGAAATTGTCCGTTTAGTGGCAAGCTGCAACTCGCCACCTTCCACTATGATATCAATACTGAGCGAGGTGGAAAGCTCGTCGCAAACTCGCCTTAGATAGTCCAGGCAATCAATGTATCCCGTGCTACCGCGCAGATAAATATGCTGATGCACCCGACCAACGGCTGATACCCGGTTTGCAGCTTGCGCAAGTTGTTCCGATGCTTCCCCCTCAACACTTCGGCTTTGTACGGTTAGGAGCGATGACACGAGCTGAAGGCTGTTCATCACCCGATGATCAACTTCCTTCGCCATCAATTCCTTTTCTGCGATGACCTTTTTCAATTCGGCGACTGTCAAGCGTGCCGACAGCCGCAGTTCCAGCTGGTCCATGACAACGGAGGCCAAGTCCGCAAGTTGTGAGACTTGTTGTGGAAGCGCTTCGCGCGGCTCTCGATCTATAACACAAAGCGTTCCTAGCCTAAAACCGTCATGTGTGCAAAGCGGCGCACCAACATAAAATCGAAGGCCAAAATCTCCCGCTACCAGCGGGTTGGCAAGGGCGCGCATGTCAGTTTTCGCGTCCGTTACTATCCACGGAGCATCTTGAACAATCGCAGACGCGCAGAGACCTGGATCACGACCAATTTCTTGAACGTTGAGACCGAAATGGGACTTAAACCAAATTCTGTCCTCATCGACGATGCTAATTATGGAAATTGGCACCGAAAAGATACTAGCTGCAACCGCTGCAATCCGATCAAACGCTCCATCCGGAGGCGAATCGAGGATGTCATATCTGCGCACTGCCGCCAGACGCCTCGCTTCGATATCGGCATCTTTAACCGGAGTGCCCACTGTCATCTGAAATGTCCCGCTCGATTAGTGCTAACTGCCTGTGAAGCAATTCTACATCTTTTTGTTGCCACGGGAATATCATCGAATCCAGAGCACCCAACTTGGCGACGCTGACAGAATTCCTGCTCGGATTTCTACTCGGTTTTCCCCAAGCATCAAAACGCTGACTTAGCTCGGTAGTTCTTGATAACGCCGCCGAAATCGAAAGTCACCCTGACACCGCTATCCTCAAAGTCCGGCGACATTCTGTCAACAGGAGTGGCTCTGACGAGATACGCACACCAAGGCCATCCACGAGTCCCGTTGTGAGAAGTTCTGGGATACAAGGCACTCGCCTCTCGATATACGCAAGCAATGTGCCCTAGGTGCATGAGCCCGAACTAAGTTTGAATTTGGATAAAATGGGCTCGTTGAAGTAACTACCTTTGACTTGGTGTGGCCCGGCTGAAAGATTGTGTGTTGGCAAAAAGCGAAATGGTCCGGTATCGTCGATTAATGGAATCGAGTCAGATG
>JANLYR010000455.1:0-1583 GCA_031365765.1 Hyphomicrobiales bacterium
CAAAGCGCGAAGCATGACGTGCCTGAAACCCTGACCCAGCACGTATTTGGAATTAAGGTGGCAGTTGCAATAACCCCCAAAGTCCAGTCCTTCATCGAATAAGCGCCACGATTCAGCGCTGCACCCTCTTTCGCTCGTGCCGCGCGTCGCCCATCCCGGCCCTGCATCCATCCCGCGCATTCCGCGCATATAATTGTTCATGACAAACCCGATCCGCAATCTAGCCGTCCAGCGCGAAAAAAGCTTGCCTGTCCGCCCGCCTGCAAGGTTGGCAACGGGGTCTCCGATTTCGATGCCCAGATGGGTGTCGCTCGCGGCGTGATGGCGCATCGCAAGCTCGCGCTGGCCGAACTCGCGAAGTAAATGCTACGGATGCCGAACTGGTTGTCGTGTTTATGGCGCTGGCGTCGGGTGAGCTTTCCGAGGAGGAACTGGCCGACTGGTTTCGCCGGGCTCTGGAAGGCACTATCTGAGTTTGGCAATCTTCAGCCCTTCCAGCTTGGCCCGATCCTTGATGCTTTCCTCGCTGCGGGTCATCGCCTTGGCCATTTGTTTGAGGGGCATGCCTTTTTTCGCGAGCGTGTGAAGCTTCTGGATCTCGTCGCTCGTCCAGGGCTGGCGGTGGCGTTCGAAGCGTTCGGCCATTGGGGTTCCTTTTCTTCTCTCTTCAACCGTGGTGGCGTCGCGGCAAAGCCGCGCCGTCGGTCGGCACGTTCGACGGCAAGGCCGAACGGCCGCCGGCCGGGAGTTCGCCTTGTCCTTGCCTAGCTGACGCTAGTCTTGGGGCTCACTCCTCACCCATCCTGAGCGCCGCAATAAACGCCTCCTGCGGGATCGAGACACTCCCATATTCCCGCATGCGCTTCTTGCCCTCTTTCTGCTTGTCGAGCAGCTTCTTCTTGCGGCTGATATCGCCGCCATAGCATTTCGCGGTCACGTCCTTGCGCATCGCCGCGATCGTTTCGCGGGCGATGACCTTGCCGCCGATCGCTGCCTGGATCGGGATCTTGAAGAGGTGGCGCGGAATCAGGTCCTTGAGCCGCTCGCACATGCCGCGCCCGCGCGCTTCGGCCGTGCCGCGGTGGACGATCATGCTCAGCGCGTCGACCGGTTCGGAGTTGACCATGATGTTCATCTTCACCAGATCGCCCATCCGGTGGCCAATCTGGTGATAATCGAAGCTCGCATAGCCGCGGCTGATGCTCTTCAAGCGGTCGTAGAAATCGAACACCACTTCGTTGAGCGGCAGTTCATAGGTCACCTGCGCCCGCCCGCCGACATAGGTCAGGTTCTTCTGCACCCCGCGCCGGTCCTGGCACAGTTTGAGAATGCTGCCCAGATATTCGTCGGGGACATAGATGGTCGCTTCGATCCACGGTTCCTCGATGCTCTCGATCCGGTTGGGTTCGGGCATGTCGGCGGGGTTGTGGAGATGGAGGACGCCCTGTCCGTGATTGAGCTTGATCTCGTAGATCACGCTCGGCGCGGTGGTGATCAGGTCAAGATCATATTCGCGGGTCAGGCGTTCCTGGATGATCTCAAGGTGGAGCAAGCCAAGGAACCCGCAGCGAAAGCCAAAGCCC
>JANLYR010000459.1:0-3770 GCA_031365765.1 Hyphomicrobiales bacterium
TGCGGCATGATCGGACGGCGTTACGTGCTCGATGCGCTCAACATTTTTCGGCCAAGCAATCGACACTGGGTATTGCGGGCCAGCAACCACGAAGGTGCGGTGCGGAGCCTGCCGCGCAGGTTCGATCAGAAGCCGCTCCAGAACCGGCTGACGATCGGGGCTGTAGGTGCCGAGATATGAGAGGTCCCAGCGCTTTGGCACTTCGATGGGATGATAGAGATCGGTATCGACGGAACAATAAAGCGCACGCGCTGCTGGCGAATGATAGGCTGTCTCGATGAAATCGAGTATTGGCCCGCCTGAGAACGAGAGATAGATATCGTAATGTGATATGAGTTCCGGTGAAACATAGGAGCAGTCTCCGCGCCGCAATGCGGCGAGCGTCACCGGCGTGTCGATGTCATAAAAGGCAGTCACACCGTTTGCCATGCGCTGTACGGTATGACCAACCGCAATACCCTCTGGCACATATGAGCCGACGATCACCGCGTTTGCTCCGGCAATTTCGTCCCGCCAATTCTCCAGATCCGCCAATGACTGATAATAGGCGAGATGGCACCATGGCGGATTGTCGAGATCGCGGTTTCCGGCATACCATGGTTGGTCGCGTTCAAGGAACGTGATGCGATGACCGCGCTCCGCCATGGATTTCAGCAGGGCGCGATAGGTGGTCGCATGGCCGTTGCCCCAAGAAGATGAGAGGCTTAGGCCCAGAACCACGATATCCATTGGCTTTTGCGCTCTCCTCACGCGACACTCTTCTGCCTGCGAGCGGCAAGCTCATCGCGCAAGATCGCATCGACCTCGGCGGCGCGGCTGGCATAAGTATGGTAGTTCAGCACGTGATTGAGCGCGCGCATGCCAATTTGCTCCGCGCGGTCACGCGTGAGTGTGCGGAGATGTTCGGCAACGTCAGCTCCGTCGCGCGCTACCAGAATTTCTTCGTCGGGCTTCAGGAAGTATTCAATCCCTTCCCACGAATCGGTGATGAGACAAGCGCCCGCGCCCGCAGCCTCGAACACGCGCGTAGCAGGTGAGAAGCCTACTGCCGCCATGCTGTCACGGGCGACATTCAGCACAGCTAGATTAGACCTGTTGAAACTGTTGTGCTGGTGCGTGTAGACATGCCCAAGACGATTTATGTTCGTGGGCATTGGCTTGTCATCCCAGCCGGAGCCGCCGATGGTGAAGTGCCGGTCGGGCAGAAGGGCAGCAGGCCGGAAGAAAAATTCTTCGACACGGGCCTCGCGGTCGGGGAGCCGATTGCCAAGAAAGCCCAGGTCTCCCGCGAAACGCTGCTCGGAGGCTACGGGATAGTGCGTCGCGGGATCAAGCCCGTTGTAAATTGGCACGCAACGCCTGGCACCGAGCTTATGATAAGCATCAACCACCGGCGGCCCGCCGCCATAAGTCAGCACTGCATCGAGCTTGGAAAGGGCGCGCCGAAGTGGATGTGCCGGTTCGGTGCGGAGTTCAGCCAGTGTTGCCGGCGCATCGACATCCCAGAAGATTCGGAGCGCATCACCTCGGGCCGCCTGCATCAGGCCTTCAATAAGTTCGTCGTCAAACACGCCAACGCCACTCGCCTTTACCACCACATCGGCCCTTGCGGCTTCAGCCAGAACCTTGCGCAGGCCATCTTCGGTGGCTGGGTAGACAATGGATGTTGCCCAGTCCGGCGGATCGATATCTCGGTGTTGCTGCCGGTCATAGGCATCGGGTTCGTAGAAGGTGATGACGTAGCCCAGTGCCGAAAGATTGCGAAGAAGACCTCGATAATAGGTTGCTGCTCCGTTCCAGTAAGACGAGACGAGACTTGAGCCATAGAAAGCAATCTTGGTCATGCAGTCTCCAGTGCAGTGACATTGAGGCGTGAGAAGATTGTGAGCAATTCGTGCATTCGCTGCATGCAGCTATGCCTGGATTTGATCGCGGCAAGGCCGTTCAACACCAGTGACTGGCGAAATGCCTCATCATGTTCCAGCATCCTGAGATGAGCCGCCATCTCAGACTCATTACGGGCCACCAGGAAATCGATACCCGGCGTGAAGAGATGTTCCTCGTCATCCCAAGGCGAACATACGAGTGGAATGCCGCAGGCCAGGGCTTCGAATACGCGAATGGTGGGAATGCCTGGAAGCCTGTCGACATAGAACTTGCGCGGCACGTGTACTGTCGCAAGATAATGCGAGAAAACTTCTGGCACCTCGGTATTGGGAATCCAGCCGCGGTAGCGCGCCCCGTAGCGCTTGAGCAGCGATAATGCCTCTTTAGGGTAGCGCACACCATGGACATCGAGCGAAAGCCCTGCTGCCTGGGCAGGCTTCAGCAGAAATGTCTCGATCTCAGCCGTGCGCTCATCGTCGCCCCAGTTGCCGATCCACACCAGCCCCTTGCGCTCTTGCTCGATGGCAGGCGGTGTGAAAAGCCGGGTATCAGCGCCCTCATGCCAGACGAACACGCGATCGCCCCAACCCCATGCGCGATAGACCTCGGCAAGTGCCTCACCGAAAGCCAGGACGCCATCGTAAGCCCCAAGATCAAATCGCCGGATCGCTTGTGAATCGCTGACTGCCCTGTGATGCGTATCGTGGAACAGAAGTGTGAACGTCGCGCCCTTGCGGCGGATCGAACCGACTCGGCTCACCAGAGCGGGATCGTTCCACTCATGGACGATCACCACATCGACATTGTCGAGTGCGGCATCGAGATCGAATCCGGTGGAGATCCGCTTTGTCCGGAGTTCAGGATAATACTTGCGCCAGGCCTCTGCCTCGTTTGGCCCGCGCTCCTCAACCAGGTTCTTGCGGCTCCAGGAGTCTTCCGGCTCGAAGGCTTGTACATCATAACCAGCAAGGCTGAGCTCGCGGAGAACACCACGCAGGAAGTGCGCATTGCCGTGGTTCCAGCAGGACGCCAGACTGTGCGTGAAATAGGCTATTCTCAAGCAGCAACCTCGCTTGGCACATGGCTATTCTGGAGCAGGCCTTCGTAGAGTCTCGCCATATCGCCAGCCATGGCTTCAATCGAGAAACGTTGCGCGCGATGCTGTGCCCTTTCAGACAGGCTGTTGCGCAGGCCCTGGTCCAGTATCACGGTGTGAAGTGTCGCTGCAATTGCGGCATCGTCATGCGGCGGAACAAAGAGAGCGGCACCTGACCACAATTCGCGGAATGTGGGAATGTCCGAGAGGACCAGCGCGCAACCTGCCTGTGCCGCTTCGAGAACGCCCAGACCAAAGGGCTCGTAGACTGCGGTGGAGGCATAGACGGGTGCTTTTGCAAGCCACCCTCTCAGCTCGGCTTCGCCAAGTGCGCCCAATGACCGGATGAAGTTCAGTTCCACCGATCCGCCATGAGGTGCTTCGCGCGGACCTGCAGCCATCACGGGCGTGTCGATGAGAGCCGCGGCGCGATCCAGTGCTGCAATGTTCTTGCCCTCATCCCACAAGCGTCCTGCCGTCATGATGAAGTGAGAGCGATTGTACGGTGTTTGCAATTCGGATGACGTGGGTGCGCATCTGCCGTTGTAGATCCACAGCAATGGCTTGGGCAGGTCATAGGTTTCTTTGACGATGCGCGCGAAGGCGGCCGTGGGTGCGGCAATCGCATTGCAAGAGTTCAAGCCCTCCGCAGTCATTTCAATTCGCCATGCAAAATCAGACGGCAGGACGCTTGTGGGATGAGGGCAAGAACATTGCAGCACTGGATCGCGCCGCGGCTCTCATCGACACGCCCGTGATGGCTGCAGGTCCGCGCGAAGCACCTCAT
>JANLYR010000487.1:0-7609 GCA_031365765.1 Hyphomicrobiales bacterium
CGGCGTTCCCGATGCGGCCGCGCTGGTGGCCAGGAGCGTGAAGCGCACCAGCTGGATGATAAGCGCCCCCACCAGCGTGCCGATCACACTTGCCCGGCCTCCCGTCAGCAGCGTGCCGCCTACCGCTACGGCGGCAATCGCATCGAGTTCGACGCCGAGGCCCACCAGATTGGAATCCGCGGCCGAATTTCGCGCGATCACAATAAGCCCCGCGATCCCTGAGCAGATGCCGCTGATCGCGTAGACCTGGCGCTTGATGCGATTCACGCGGACGCCCGCCAGTCGCGCCGCAGCCTCATTGCCGCCCACTGCCAAAAGGTGCTTGCCGAAAATCGTGCGCCGAAGAGCCCAGGCTGCCAATGCCACCATCACAACCATGATGATGACTTGGATGGGTATGCCGAAAACCCGGCCAAGGCCGATGAACTGATATTCCGGCGTCGTGAAGATCACCTGGTTAGAGTCGGTAAACGATTGCGCGATGCCACGCCCGGCGATGAAAAGGATCAGTGTCGCCACGATAGGCTGAACCTTGTATCGCGTGATCAACCACCCATTGAACAGGCCGAACAGGCCGGCCAACAGCACGGGGATCGTGAATGCCAGCGCAACGCCGATCCAGATATTGGGAAACTCCACGATCCGGTTGAGAAAGATCAGCGGCGCCAGCGCGCCTGCGATCGCCATAAGCGAACCCACTGACAAATCGATCCCACCCGAACCAATGACCAGTGTCATCCCGATTGCCACGATGACGATGGTGGAGACCTGGGTCAGATTGATATTGAGCGTCTGCCAGGTTGCGAAATTCGGCGTGAAACCCAGATTGAAAAGAATTAAAAAGCCAAGTGCCGTGACTGTTCCATATTGGCTCAACCACCGCCTTCCCGATTTACGAAGCGCCAGCGGTTCAGGCGCCGCCGCCCTATCCAACGAGGCCATCAGCCGTCGCCTCCCCCTGGGCCATGGCAGTCATCACCGCTAGTTCGCTCAAACCTTCGCGGGGCAGATCGGCGACGGTGCGCCCGTCGCGGAGCACGAACACGCGGTCGCTGCCTTCGATCACTTCCTCCAGCTCGGACGAAATCATCAAAACGCCGAGGCCAGTATCGGCGAGTTCCCGAATGAGCATCTGGATATCCGCCTTGCCGCCCACATCAATCCCGCGTGTCGGCTCGTCGAGGATGAGGAGACGTGGATCCATGCACAGCCATCTGGCGAGAAGCACCTTCTGCTGATTGCCGCCGGAGAGTTCGCGGATCTTCTGTTCAGGTCCCGTGGTCTTGATACCAAGCCGTTTGACAAACCGGTCCACGATCGCGCTCTGCTTACCCTCATCTAGTATGCCGCTTCGGGTCAGGCGGGGCAAAATTGCCAAGGTCAGGTTCTCACGCACCGACATTTCCGGTATAATTCCCTCGACTTTGCGATCCTCTGAACAGAAGCCAATGCCATGTTCGATCGCGTCAATGGGCTCATGAAACTGAACGGGCTTTCCCTCCATTTTTATGGTGCCCGCATCCGCCTGATCCGCCCCGAAGATCGTGCGTGCCACTTCGGTCCGGCCTGAGCCGAGAAGTCCGGCAAGACCGACGATTTCACCGGCGCGCACCTCAAGGTTCACGTCCTTCACCTTGGTTCCGGCCCGGAGCCCAGAAGCACTGACAAGCGTGTACTCAGCCGCATGCCCTTTGCCGCCAAAGCTCGTCTGGCCTTCCTTTCGAACCGTCTGCATGTCGCGGCCAAGCATAGCGGCCACCAATTCCAGCTTGGTGATGCCCGCCATGGGACGGGAGACGACGTTGCAGCCATCGCGCATTACGGTTACCCGGTCGCAGACTTCATACAATTCATCGAGCTTGTGGCTGACGAAGATAACGGAAATGCCGGCATCGCGGAGCTGACGAATGACGCCATAGAGTATTTTGACCTCGTGGTCGGCGAGCGACGAGGTGGGTTCGTCCATGATGACGAGTTTCGCCTCGAACGAAACCGCGCGCGCAATGGCAACCATCTGCTGCACGGCGGTATTGTAGGCGAATAAGGGCTCCTGCACATCGATCCGCACATCAAAGCGGCGCAGAAGGTCACCCGCCTCGCGGTTCATGCGGTTCCAGTCGAGTAGGCCGAAGCGCCGCGGAGCCCGGCCAAGAAAAATGTTCTCCGCCACAGACCGGTAGGGAATGAGGTTGATTTCCTGATAGATCGTGGAAATGCCGCCGCGTTGTGCTGCCTCCGGCGAACTGAAATCAATCCGTTTGCCATCGAAAACGATATCGCCCGCATCCTTGCGGTAAGCGCCGGTAAGGATCTTGATCATGGTCGACTTGCCGGCGCCATTCTGCCCGACCAAGGCGTGGACCTCGCCTCGCGCGATCTCGAGTTGGGCCTTGGCTAATGCCGCCACGCCGGAGAAACGTTTGTCGATGCCCTCCATGCGGAGAAGCGCCGGCACATCGCTCATGGATTGCTCCCAGTCGAACAGCTGCGGCCGGCATTAACCGGCCGCTGCATTGCGCAAGTAATCAGAATGCGCTGTCGACGTTTTCCTTGGCATTCGTGGCGTCGAAGAAACGGTCTTCATTCTTGATGAAGGTGGGCAGTTTCTCGCCACTGGCATAACGCTGCAGGATGGCGAAGGCGCCGGGCCCAAAGCGCGGATTGCACTCGCAGGTGGCGCCCATCTTGCCAGCGATGATCGCCTCGAGAGCCGCCCGCTCGCCGTCGATCCCCACCACCATGATGTCCTTCCCCGGAGCCTTTCCGGCCGCTTCGATGGCGGAAATTGCACCCAAGGCCATTTCATCGCTGTGGGCATAGACTGCCGTCACGTCCGGATGTGCCTGCAGCAGGGTTTCCATGACCTGTCGGCCCTTGTCGCGAGCGAAGTCGCCCGACTGGCTCGCGAGGATGACCATGCCCGCGTGATCCTTGATAAAGGTGTCGAAACCCTCTTTCCGATCATTGGCTGGAGACGAGCCGACGGTACCTTCGATCTCGATTATCTTGGCGTTACCGCCCATTGCCTTGACCAGCCACTCGCCGACCCGCTTGCCTTCCTCGACGAAGTCGGAGCCGGTAAAGGTGACATAGTCCTCGCCCGGCTTGGCCAGCGCATGATCGACATCGCGGTCGATCAGGATCACCGGAATACCGGCCTTCTTGGCATTCATGATCGCCGGAATCAGGGGCTTTTCCTCACGCGGTGGCAGGAAGATCAGATCGACACCTTGTGCCACCATGCTGTTGACGTCGGCTACCTGTTTGGCGGCGGATCCCGCCGCATCGGTATAGACCAGCTGGTGCCCCAGTTTCTTGGCTTCCGCCTGCATGCTTTCGGTCTGGGCTAGACGCCAGGGATTATTGCTTTCCGTCTGGGCGAACCCGACCTTGTATTTGTCTTTCTTCGCGAGAGGCGGCAGTTCCGCGAAGGATAGCCGCGTGGTGCCGACCATCGCCAGTCCGGCCGACGCCACCAGCAATGTGCGCCGAGAAATGAATCGTGCCATTGAATTTCCTCCAGTGTTTCTTGTTCTGTGAGCTCGAAGGGAGCCGGAGAATAGTGGTGCAGTAGCGGAAGGCCGTCAATCCTAAAGTCGCCCCTCCGTTTCTGTGGTGGCCTTCAGCCCCGGTTTCATGTCACGCTATGAAACCTAAACAGGAGAGCACCGGCCGTGATCGCTGCATCGTTGATCGAGACCTTGAGACAAATTGATACGCCGACCATTTGCAACGCGCTCGAGCATATTGAACCGGCCGGGCGAACGAAGGGATTCAATCGCAGGCCACTGGTGTGCCCGTTCCCCGACATGAAGGCTATAGTAGGCTTTGCAAAGACCGCCATCATCCGCTGCAGCAAGGCGGAAGGAAATGATCAGAGGCGCCTCCGCCTCGGTTATTATGAACACATTGAAAGCGGACCTGGGCCAAGCATCGCGGTAATTCAGGATGCCGACGAGACCGAGCCCGGACTGGGCGCCTTCTGGGGCGAGGTTCAAACCAACATCCATTTGGCGCTCGGTTGCGCCGGCGTTGTCACCGATGGATCGGTCCGCGACATTCCGCAGATGGCTGAGGGCTTTTTCGTTCTGGCTGGGTCGATCATGCCCTCCCATGTCCATGCCGATATCGTGGATTTCAATTGCCCGGTAACCGTTGCCGGAATGCGGGTAAAGCCGGGGGACCTCATTCATGCCGACCGGCACGGCGCGGTAATCATACCCGAAAGCGCTGCCGAAATGATCCCGCATGCAGCGGCCTTGCTCATGCGCCGAGAGAAACTCATACTTGACGCCTGCCGCACGCCCGGGTTCTCAACTGCCCAGATTCGCGCAGCCTTCCTGCAGATGGACGACCTTCATTGAGCCTCAACTGGGTCGGATCTAAGAGATTGAAGCGCACCGGACAATGCCTGGTGGAAAACGATGGTATCGTTCCCGTAAGACAGACACCGAAATCCTTTGGCCCGCCACTCCCGCGCCATGACAACCGAGGTCGCCATAAAACCGCATGCCTTTCCGTGCTTGAGGCCGGCGGTCAGAAGCTTTTCGACGGCCGAATGAAAATCGGGATGAGTAAACTGGCCGGTGATGCCCATGCTGTCCGTGAGATCGTAATGCCCGAGCCAGCCCACATCTATGCCCGGTACAGAGAGGATTGAGTCGACATTGGAGATGCCTGTGGCCGTTTCGATTAACCCGATAACCAGCGTGCGGTCGTTCTCCCGGCTCATTCCGTCGATGATGTCGCCGCCTTTGTAGTCGTCATGGCCGACGCCGAAGCCCACTCCTCTTTTGCCCAAAGGCCGGTAGCGACAATATTCAACTAGTTTCTCCGCCTGTTCGCGGGTTTCCAGCATCGGCACCATAATGCCCATGACGCCGGCATCTAGGACCGGCGCGATAAGATGATAAGCGAGGCCCGGTACGCGCACGAAAATCGTTATATCGAGCCCTCGGGCATAGGCGACCTGTGCCTTCAGCACGTCGATCCCGATGCCACCATGCTCCATGTCGAAAATGATGAACTCCGCACCGGCATTAGCTGCGATCTGGGAAAAACCCGGCGTCAAGAATTCGGTTGCCATGATGCCATACACCGTGGTGCCTTCGATAAGTTTTTCGCGAACTGGATTTGAGCGCATCGCCTATCTTTTCTCCGGGTTTGGAACGCCAAGGGCAATTGCTGTAGCGGTAATCCGGCGCCAGGTTTCCTCGTCAATAGGCAAGCCTTTGGCCTCGCGCTCTCTCCGTGTCTCTTCCTCGACCTCGCCTGGCAGATAGACCTTTGCGCCCGCCACTATGGGTGGCGTAGCCTTTGTCCATTCGGCAAGACGTGTGACATCTTCGGCAAACTGAGTGGCATTTCCGAACGCACTTGGGTCAAAAACCAAGGACAGCATGTTATTGACCAACCTCCCTGCGGTTGGCGAATGGGGGTTGCTTGCATGGCCACCCGAGAGAGATCCGGCGAGAACCTCACAGAAAAACGAAAGCCCAGAACCCTTGTGTCCGCCAAAGGGCAGGATAGCACCGGGTGGATTGGAATAGAACGCCTCAGGGTCGTTCGTAGCCTGGCCCCTTCCATCCAGGATCATTCCCGGAGAAAGCGTCTCGCCCTTGTTTCGCGCAACCTGGATCTTTCCCTCTGCGATGACCGATGTTGCGATGTCGAGAATTATGGGAAGACCTCCAGCGACCGGCACCCCGGCGGCTATTGGGTTGGCGGACAGCCGCCGGTCACTGCCGCCATGCGGAGCAACCAAAATCCCATATCCCGACGTGTTGACGAAGTGAACCGAAGCCAATCCCCGGCCCGCCAGAAGCTGGGGCCACGCTCCAATCCGCCCGAGATGACCAGAGTTGCGTATGGCAACGCACGCCATGCCGTAAGTTTTAGCGCGGTCCGCCGCGAGTAGCATGGCCTCCCGCCCAATCACCTGCCCGTACCCGAAGCCCCCATCGATCACCAGCATTGCACCAAGATCGCTGACAATTTCCATATGCCGGTTTGGAAGTACCTGATCCGCGCGCACCCAATCGACGTATTTGGAGATGCGGATGACGCCATGTGAGTCATGTCCCATGAGGCTGGCTTCGACCAGATGTTCGGCGATGATCGCTGCTTCGTCTGCCTCCGACCCGGCAGCGCAAAAGAGGGCGCGTGCGAAGGGCTCCATAACCTGTCGGGAAATTCGCATATAACTGCCGGAGAAGGATTGCTTTAACCGCTCACTGCTTGAGCTCGATCGTGGCGGCGGCGGTCCACACACGTGCTTCCTTAGGCATCGGTGGGTAACCCACGATTTTGGGGGTCGCACCCTCGATATCGAGCAGGAATTTCTGGCTGGGATTGGCCCTGCTGTGCAATTCCGGTGTCAAGTGTTCGCGTTCGTTCAATTGCTGCGGAAGATCCCGGCGTCCAATAGCCAAATGCAACACGCGCCGCGAAGCACCGCTCTCGTTCCGCGTACCCCCATGCCAGATATGACCGTTGATCACGGCAACCGAACCCGCCTTGCCCGTGACCTTGATTTCCTTGGGATGGGGTGCCATAGGATCCTTGGGCATGATGGCGGAATCTTCGGGCCGCACCTCAATTTTCTTCACCTCCGCCATATTGACGTCGGGAACATTGATCGGCACCCATCTGTGCGAACCGGGAACAACACGTGTCGGACCGTTGGTCTCCGTCATATCATCGAGCATGACCATGGAATTTACCACCCGCCAGTCGGTTGGTGACACGCGCGGCACATCGCTGTGTAAAAGCTGCTGCCCCTGACCTTTTAGCGGATTGCGCGCGTTCAGCGAATATACACGGATTTCGCCGAGCAGATATGCAGCAGCTGCAAGGGTAGGCCTACATGAAAGGCACCGGTCGAAAGCCGGCGACTTGTTGAAAAGGTTGGACAACCTTGGCGCGCCCGGCTCGATGTGAACCTCGTGGCCCCCAAACTTTCCTTCGATCTCAGTCAGCCGATCGAACTCCGAGCGCATTTCCGCGACCTCCGAGGCGCTGAAAACATCGGGAACAATGAAGAAGCCTTCGTTGTCAAACTGGCGCCGCTGTTCGGGCGTAAGGTCCGAAACTGCTATGTTAAGTTTGGACAATGCCTGTTCAGTATTCATGCGGAAACTCCCATTGTTATTTTGTATTTTTGCAAACTCTACACCAACCTTTGCTCTCGTCAATTTAACAGGTTCCCTTCCTTGCGACAATGAATTGTGCCATTTGTGGCGAGAACGGCCGACAAGATGCCGTTGGACTGGGAGGACTCAAGCATGAGGATTTTCGCGAAGTCATGGAAGGCCGCGCTTGGCGCAATCACTGTTTTAGGCGTTGGCTGCGTTTTAGATTTTAGCAGCGAAGCACTCGCGGCCGGCAGCAAGCGGGTCTGCGTGAGTTGGCGGCACTTCCAGGAAGAACGCTGGCGGATCGACGAGGCCGGAATCAAGTCCGTGCTCGAGCCGGCGGGGTATACCTACGTGAGCGCCGATGCACAGTCAGATCCGCAAAAGCAACTGACGGATGTGGAGAGCCTATTGTCGTCAACCTGCGATGCGGCGATCATTCTAGCCCAGGATTCGAAGGCCATCATGCCTGCGGT
>JANLYR010000492.1:0-2121 GCA_031365765.1 Hyphomicrobiales bacterium
GGCGGCGGCACCAGCTACGATCCGCAGGCCAGCTCGATCAGCGGGGCGTTCGTCGGCGCGCTCAACGACTATCTCTACCGCGACCTCGGCTATCAGACCCCGCTGACCTACCGGCCCAACAATTATGCCGGGATCGGCGACGACTGGAACCTCCAGCACAAGTCCGCCGAGGGGCCGCAGCCGATCAGCGACACCAGCGTCGATCTCGCCGCGGCAATGCGCGAGAATCCGCGGCTCAAGCTGCTCTCGGTCAACGGCTATTATGATCTGGCGACGCCGTTCTTCGGCGCGGATTATGAGATTGGCCACATGGCGCTCGACCCGGCGATCGCGGCCAACATCACCTATACTTATTATTCGTCCGGCCACATGATGTACATCGATCCGCCCTCGGCGCGGCAGCTCAAGGCCGACCTCGACCAATTTTACGCGAGCGCAATGTAGCGGACATGAAAAGAGCCGGCGAACTTTCGTCCGCCGGCTCTTCCGCCCCCTGTGCAGTGGTTCGCTTCAGCTCGCTTGCTGAAGGTTCACCGCTGCATATTTCCCGCGCCGGTCGACTTCGATTTCGAATTCGAGCCGGTCGCCCTCGTTGAGCGTCGGGATGCCCGCGCGCTCAACCGCCGAAATGTGGACAAAGGCGTCGGGCTGGCCGTCGTCGCGCTGAATGAAGCCAAAGCCTTTCATCGCGTTGAAGAACTTGACCGTGCCGCTGGCCTTCTCGCCGGTCAGCTGACGCTGCGGACCCGATTCGCGACCGCCGCCGCTGCCGCCCGCATCGTCACGGCTGGCGCCGCCACCGCTGCGTTCGACCGCCATCGGTTCGCCATCGATGCGCAAGTTGGTCGCCGAAACGCGACCCCCGCGATCGACCAAAGTAAACTCGAGCGGCTGGCCATCGGCAAGATCGGTCAGACCGGCCTGCTCGACCGCCGAAATGTGCACGAACACATCCTCGCCGCCATCATCGCGAACGATGAAGCCGAAGCCCTTTTGCGGGTTGAAGAATTTGACGATGCCCTTGCCTTCGCCAACGACCTGCGGCGGCATTCCGCCACCGCCGCCGCCGCCGCCGCCGCCGCTACGGAAACCGCCGCCGCCACCAGGAGCACCGCCACGAAAGCCGCCGCCGCCACCGCGATCACCGCCGCCGAAGCCGCCTTGGCGTTCGCCAAAGCCGCCGCCGCCACGATCGCCGCCATAGCCGCCACGTCCAGCGCCCGCGCCGCCGCCGGCATAACCGCCGCCGCCTCCACGTTCCTGAACCGCGCTTTGATCGCCTGGACTGCTTTCACCGAAGAAACTGTCGCGCTTATCCCGGCCGCGTCCGCCGCGGTCGCCCTTGCGCCCTCTATCGAAACCCATGAACGTCTAAACTCTCATTCGCCCGCAAAACCCCTGAACCGGCGGGCTTGGGCCAATGCCGCAGCCGGTCGTACACGCGAAATCGCTCACGCACGGCTCATGCCACTACAGGAAAATGCCCGCCGGCTCCAGTGATTGAATCGCGAGCGGGGGTGGAATGGCTGGCGCGACCGACTAAAGCTGCGTGCAGGCCAGTACAAAGGGATGAGAATGGCGGTCCATTTCCACGAAGACGACCTGCCCGCGGAAGTCACATTCGCCGACGGTCCGATTGCGGTCGACACCGAAGCGATGGGCCTGGTTCCGGGCCGAGACCGGCTGTGCCTGGTCCAATTGTCCGACGGCAAGGGCGATGAGCATCTGGTTCGCTTTCGCGCCGGGAGCGATTATTCCGCGCCCAATTTAAAGGCGCTGCTGAGCGATCCGAATCGCCTCAAACTGTATCATTTCGCGCGCTTCGATATCGGCCTGATGTTCGCGCATCTCGGGATTATGGCGGCGCCGCTGTACTGCACACGCACCGCCTCGCGCCTGATCCGCACCTACACCGACCGCCACGGATTGAAGGATCTGGTGCGCGAGCTGCTCGGCCAGGAAATCAGCAAGCAGCAGCAAACCAGCGACTGGGGCGCCGATGAGCTGAGCGACGCGCAGCGCGAATATGCGGCGAGCGACGTGCGCTTTCTCCACGCGCTCAAGGACAAGCTCGACCAGCGGCTGGCGCGCGAAGGCCGCGTCGCGCTCGCCCAGGCGTGT
>JANLYR010000315.1:0-13213 GCA_031365765.1 Hyphomicrobiales bacterium
AAGGTGAACTTCACCAATCCGCAGATCGCCGCCGCCGCCGCCATGGTCGATGTCGACGGCATGACGCCCGAGGATGCCGCCAAGAAATGGATCGCCGAAAACGAAGCCACGTGGAAGACCTGGCTGCAATAATCCAGACTGAATTGGGGGGCCGGGTGCAGCCACGGCGTTGCATCCGGCCCTTTTCTCTTTCATGCTCGCGGCAATGAATCCAATCGCGAAAATTTCCTGCCGAAATGTCTGGAAGATTTTCGGGCCCGATCCAGCGGGATTCTTAAAACGCCACGGACCTTCGCCAACGGTCGAGCAATTGCGGGCCGGGAACTACATCGGTGCGGTGCGCGATGTATCCTTCGATGTCCAGTCCGGCGAAATCCTCATCATCATGGGACTTTCGGGCTCGGGAAAATCAACTCTCATCCGCGCCATTACCAGGCTCAACGACCCGACCGCCGGGCAGATCCTGTTCGACGGACGCGACCTGCTCAAGGCCAGCGAAAGCGAACTGATCGAGCTCCGCCGCCACAAGATGGGCATGGTGTTCCAGCATTTTGGCCTCCTGCCGCATCGGACCATCCTGGCCAATGTCGCCTTTCCACTTGAGGTGAGAGGGGCAGCGCGCGAAGACCGCGAAGCGCGCGCGCGAGAAATGCTGAAGCTAGTCGGGCTCGAAGGCCGCGAGGCTTATTTCCCGCGCGAACTGTCGGGCGGCCAGCAGCAGCGGGTGGGCATCGCTCGCTCACTCGCGGTCGGTCCCGACATGTGGTTTCTGGACGAACCGTTCTCAGCCCTCGATCCCCTTATAAGACGCGAGATGCAGGACGAATTCCTGCGCCTGCAGCGCCTGCTCCGGAAAACCATCGTCTTCATTACCCACGATTTCGACGAGGCCGTGAGATTGGGCGACCGCATCGGCATCATGAAAGATGGACGTCTGGTGCAACTCGCCACCCCCGAACATATGGTGACCAACCCGGCTGACGACTATGTGCGCGAATTCACCAAGGATGCGCCACGCGGCCGTATCGTTACGGTGGGTGCCGTTGCATCGAAAAAACTCATCAAGTCGAAAGTCGAAGCAATCAACGCTGCGGCGAAGATCGGCGACGCGGCGGCGCGTGTGCTGTCTTCCGACACGCCCCTTGCCGTGATCGACGAGAGCGGCACGCCAATCGGCAGCATCACCCGCGCGATCATGATTGAGGCGCTCTATCCCGGATCGCGGGCATGACGGTAGCGGCGGCCACCACGATGCAAGCGCGCCGGCCTTTCGCGCGGCGGTCCGGCTCGCCGTTGCTGGTGCTTGCAGGCGTTATGCTGGCAAGCGTCATTCTGGCGCGATTCATACCGTTTCTCGACGCGTGGCCCGTGGCGTGGGTGCTGCCTGCCCGCGTCTGGATCACCGATTTCTTTGCCTGGTTTGCCGTTCTGGCTAAACCATTGACGCGGGCTTTGTCCTGGCTCCTGTCGCAACCGTTGGCGCTAGTTGAGGCCCTGCTCTATCGCGGCGTCCTGACCTGGAAATGGCCTCCGTTGCCTTGGATCGCCATCGTTGCGGGGACAGCGATCATCGGTCACTGGACGGGCGGACGGAGACTTGCGCTGTTTTCGGGCGCCAGCGCTTTTTATCTCGCCATCTTCGGTCTCTGGCCCGACGCCATGCAGACGCTTGCCATCGTGATCGTCACGGTTCCGCTGGCTGCCGCGGCGGGTCTGGCACTCGGCGTCTGGGGCACCCGCGACGCGCGCGCCGACCGCATCCTCAACGCGGGTTTCGACGTGATGCAGGCGACGCCGCACATGGCGTATCTCGGCCCCGTGGTAATCCTGTTCGGTTTCGGCCAGGTGCCCGCGATGCTGGCGACCCTGGCCTTCGCCTTGCCACCCATGGCCCGCTGCACCATGCTGGGCATCCGCACCGTGCCGAGCGACATACTCGAGGCCGGGCGCATGTCGGGCTGCACCAACCGCCAACTACTGTGGAAGGTGGAACTCCCCGCCGCCCAGCAGACCTTGCTGCTCGGCCTCAACCAGGTGGTGATGCAAACACTGGCCATGGCGGTCATCGCTTCGCTGGTGGGTGCATCGGGCCTGGGCCAGAAACTCCTGTTCTCGCTGCAGCAGTTGCAGATCGGCAAGGCTGTTGAACAGGGAATCGCCATTACCCTCATCGCCATCGTTCTAGACCGCATGACGCAGGCCTATATGCGGCGCAGCCCTCAACACCGCGATCTTTCCGCATCATGGTTCAGGCGCTATCCCCATCTGACGCTGTTCATCTGTGTTTTGATCATCTCGATCATCGTGGCGCGTCTTGTACCAGCGCTCGGCGTTCTCTCAAGCGAGTACACCTTCTCCTATGGCGGCCCGATCAATGGTGCTGTGCGCTGGGTTTCGAAAAATCTTTTCGCGTACGTCAAGCCGATCCGCGACGCGATCACCATCTGGCTTCTGCTGCCGGTGCGCGATTTTTATCTCTGGCTTCCCTGGCCAGCCGTCATCGGCGGACTGGCCACCATCGGCTGGCATCTGGGAGGATGGCGCCTGGCGCTGGTCCCGGTTTGCCTGCTTGGCTTTCTGCTTCTCACCGGATTCTGGGTGCCGCTGATGCTCACCATCTATCTGGTGACGGGCGCAACGGTGCTCTGCATTTTGATGGGTGTGCCGATCGGCATCTGGGCGGCGCATCGTCCCCTGGCGGCGCGGGTCGTGGGAACCATCTGCGACACGCTGCAGACCTTTCCGAGCTTCATCTATCTGATCCCCGTCATCATGCTGTTCCAGACCAGCGATTTGTCCAATGTGATCGCCATGCTGGCCTATGCGACGGTTCCCGCCATCCGCTTCACCCAGCTGGGCATCAGCCGCGTTCCCATCGCCACTCTGGAAGCGGCGATTTCGTCAGGCACGACGGCCCGGCAGCGGTTGTGGAAGGTCGAACTGCCCATCGCCCTCCCGGAAATCCTGCTCGGTATCAACCAGACGATCATGATGGCGCTCGCCATGGTGGCGATCACCGCCCTTATCGGCTCGCGCGACCTGGGCCAGGAAATCTACAAGGCGCTGCCCGGTGCCGATACCGGGCGGGGACTGCTGGCCGGCCTCGGCATCGCTTTCATCGGCATCACCGCCGACCGCCTCATCGGAGCCTGGGCGCGCAAGCGCAAGATCGCGCTCGGAATGCTGTGAACGTCACTCGCCGAGAAAGCGCGACACGATCTTTCTTTCGCCAAAGAGACCCCGAGGCCTGACGACAAGCACCAGAGCCAGCACCGCCCCGATGACAACGATCTGCAGGGCGGCGGCGCGCGCCTGATGTTCGGCAGGAACGAAACTGCCTAGGGCAGCACCCGTCAGACTCCACAATCCCCAGACGGCCAGCGCACCGGCAAGGGCACCCCGATTGTTTCCGGAGCCACCGATGATGAGCATCGCCCACACCTGAAACGTGATGGCGGAGAGATAGTTCTCGGGCGCGATGAAGCCGATGAAATGCGCCTGGATCGCGCCAGCCAGCCCCATGATGGCGCTGCCCAGAACAAAGGCCTGGAGCCGGAAAAGGTTGGCATTCTTGCCGAGCGACACGGCGGCCGTCTCGTCCTCACGGATGGCACGGAGCACACGTCCCCACGGGCTACGCACCAACCGCTCCAGCGCCAGATAGATCAGGGCGGTGACGCTCAGCACCAGAGCGAGATTGGCGGCGTTGAACAAGGCGGGGCGGTCTTCCCAACCGGCGAAAGCGCGCGGAATGAAACTGATGCCGAACGGTCCGCCCGTCAGGCTCTCGGCGTTGAGCGCCACGAGCTGGATCGCCACCGCCACGCCGAAAGTTGTGATCGCCAGATAGTCGGCGCGCAGCCGCAGCGTGATGGCGCCGATGATCGCCGCGCCAAGTGCGGAAGCCGCCATTGCCGCCAGCCATCCCATCCAAATCGGCAGGCCGAACCCTCCAAGCCGTTGGGCTGCATCGGGCGTCGTCAGGATGGCGGAGGTGTAGGCGCCAATCGCCACGAACCCGGCGACCCCCACATTGAACAGCCCGGTCTGGCCCCATTGCACATTGAGGCCAAGGCAGATGATGCCAAAGCTCAGCGCCGTCACCAGGAAGAACGACGCATAGCTCAGGAGATCGACGGTCATTCGCGCCGCCCGAAAATGCCGGCGGGCTTCAGCAGCAACACCGCGATGAGAATGACGAACGAAATGGCGGCTCGATAATCCGCCCCCGCGAGCATCACGCCGAACGATTCCGAAATGCCAACGATGAACCCGCCAAGAACCGCGCCCGGCACGCTGCCGATGCCACCGAGGATCGCCGCGGCGAACAGAGGCAGCAACAAGTCGAACCCCATGAATGGGCGGATCTGAACGGTGAGACCGAGCATGACGCCGGCGGCACAGGCCAGCCCCCCGCCGATCATCCAGGTGGCACGGATGACGCGATCGACATCGACACCGGCGACTTGCGCCAGCACGGGATTTTCCGAGACCGCCCGCATGGCCCGGCCAATCGGGCTGAGGGTGATGAAACGCTCGGTGGCAACAACGATGACAGCGGTCATGGCAATGAGAAAAATCTGGTCGGCGGTAAGGCGCATGCCGAGCCCGACCGGCAACGCCATTTGGATGCCACGCGAGAAATAGTGTGGTTTCGACGTAAAGAGGAATTCGAGAAGACTGCGCAGGGCCATCGATGCGCCGAAACTCGCCATCACCATGACAATCGCATTGCCGCGATTTCGCAATCGGGAAAACAGCACGAAATCGAGCAGCATGGCGAACAATCCCGTCAGCCCCGCAGCGATCACACCTGCGACAATCACCTGCCAGCCGAAAGACAGTGCGCCGATGGCAACGGGTGGCCCCGCAATCGCACCCATCGCGCTTACAATCGCCAGTGTCATATACGCGCCCCAGGCGATGAATTCACCATGGGCGAAGTTGGCGAAACGCAGGATGGAATAAGTCAGCGTCACACCGACAGCGCCCAGCGCGATGAGCGAGCCCGTCAATAAGCCGTCGGCAAGAAATTGCAGGTTCATGCGGCTCTGCCGCCCAGATAGAGACGCGCCATCGCCGGATCGCGTGCCATCTCCGCCGCTGGTCCTTCATGCGCGACGATGCCCTCGGTGAGAATCAGGGCGCGATCGGCAAGACCCAGGGCCGCCCTCACATTCTGTTCAACCAGCAGGATGGTGATGCCGTGGTCCCTGATCTCCGCCAGCTTGGTGAAAACCTGGCCGACCAACAACGGCGACAGACCCGCCGAGGCTTCATCGAGCAGCAGCACACGCGGCCGCGCGATCAGCGCGCGCGCCAAAGCCAGCATTTGGCGCTGCCCCCCCGAAAGCTGCCCTGCCACAAGCAGCCGCTGCCGCGCCAGATCGGGGAACAGGACATTCAGGCTTTCGATCTGGTTGGCTCTCTCCGACTTGGGCAGCACGTCCGCCGCAAGCCGGAGATTGTCGGCAACCGTCATCCAGGCAAAGACATTCTCCGTCTGCGGAACAAATCCAAGGCCGTGCCGCGCCAGATCGTGCGGTTGCGCCGCCGTGATGTCGCCACCTTCAAATTGGACCGTGCCGCCGAACTTCGGCACCAGTCCGGCAACCGCCTTGATCAGGGTCGATTTGCCAGCGCCATTGGGACCGAGCAAGGCGACGATCTCACCTTGCATCAGCGCAAGGCTGACTCCCCGCACGATGGGCGCGCCCGCTTCATAGCCAGCCTGCAGATTGTCGATCGCCAGGATGGGCGCATTCATTGCGGCGCGCCGCCCAGATAGGCCTCGATGACCGCGGTATTGCTGGCGACGGCGGCGGGCGTACCCTCGAACAGCAGACGGCCCGAGGCCATCACGAACACATGACTGCACAGCCGCGCCACCAGGTCCATATTGTGTTCGATGATGAGGAACGTCACCTTGCGGCGGTTGATCTCTGCGATGCGGCCGATGATGGTGTCGAGAAGTGCAGGGTTGACGCCAGCGCCCGGCTCATCGAGCAGGATGATACGGGGGTCGGCCATCAGCACGCGGCCTAGCTCCAGAAGCTTGCGTTGCCCGCCCGAAAGAACCCGCGCCGGTTCGCGCCACAGTTTCATAAGACCGAGAAAATCGAGGATTTCTTTCGCCTTCTCGACATTGGCTGCTTCCTCGCGGGCCACGCGGCGCGGCGCAACCCAGTTGGCAAACATGTGCTCGCCGGACTGGAACCTCGCGGCGGTAAGGATATTCTCCAGGAGAGTCATGTCGGCGAACGGACGTGGGATCTGGTATGTGCGCCCCAGCCCCCGCGCCATCCGGCGATAGGGCTTTTCCGCTGTGATATCGTTGCCCTCAAGATGGATTTCACCGCTGCTGACCCGAAGGCTGCCGGCGATCAGATTGAACAACGTCGTCTTCCCCGCCCCATTGGGCCCGATCAACCCTGCAATATCGCCTTGCGCCACGCTGAGCGACACATCGGCCACCACCCTGGCGCCGCCAAAGCGCTTGCTTACAGCGCGGACTTCAAGCATGGCCTTCCCCTTCGCAAGCGGCTGCTGTTATCATTACCGCTTGTTGATCGCCAGCCCTTCGCCAATGAGGAGTGGATCGCCATGTCTGTCGCGGGCGACGGTTTTGAACTTTACGATCTGCGCGTCGAAGTGGTGGCGCCCGAGGGGGCCACGCTTTATTGCGGCGCGAAAATCGGGGACTACTTCGAACTGCGGGGTGAGATGCTATATCTTCCGCCCGGTCAGGGCATATCGATCTATTCGCTCGCAGCGATCCTGCCGCTTCTTCCAGCCAAGCAACGGGCGAGCGACCCCAACGACTGGATGACGACGGACGCGGAAGTGGCCTGCCCCGATCCCCATTGTCCGAGCCGTCTGCGCATCACGCAACAAGCCAAGCGCCCTTTCAGCCACAAGGAAACAACCGCGGTTCCCCACCCGTCGAGTACACCATCGCGATGACGGTCGAGCATTTCGAACTCCGCCCCGGCTACCGGATTTCGCGCGTCATTCGCGGCGGCTGGCAACTCGCGGGCGGCCATGGAAAAATCGAGCAAAGCGCCGCCGTTAATGATCTTGATCGGTTCTGCCGCGCTGGCATCGTCACTTTCGACTGCGCCGATATATATACCGGCGTCGAAGAATTGCTCGGCGCGTTTCGCCGCCGCTATCGCGAAACCCACGGAGCGGCTGCCCTTTCGCGCATCAAGGTGCACACCAAATTCGTGCCCGATCTCGACGGTCTGGCAACCCTCCGCAAAACCGATATGCGCGACATCATCGACCGCTCGCTGCGGCGCCTGGATATGGAACGTCTCGATCTTGTTCAGTTTCACTGGTGGGATTATGCCATCGGCGACTGTATCGAAACCGCGGGATGGCTGATGGACTTGCAGCGCGAGGGAAAGATCGACCAGCTAGGCGGAACGAACTTCGACACCCCGCACACGGAGCAATTGCTTCAGTCCGGCTATCCAATGGCCAGCATGCAGGTGCAGTATTCCCTGCTCGACGCACGGCCGGAACATGGACTGTTGGGACTTTGCGCAAGGAAAAACGTGCATCTCCTCTGCTATGGATCGGTGGCTGGTGGTTTTTTGAGCGACGCCTGGCTGGGCAGACCCGAACCGGAACCGCCTCTGGAGAACCGCTCGCTGACAAAATACCGGCTGATCATCGAGGATTTCGGCGGCTGGAGCCTGTTCCAGTCGCTCCTTCAGGTCTTGCGAAAGATTGCAAACCGGCATGTTACCGACATCGCAACCGTGGCAAGCCGCGCAGTTCTCGACCGCCCTGGCGTAGCCGCTGTCATCGTGGGCGCCCGCAATGCGCATCATATCGCATCGAATGTCGCCATCACGGGTCTTCGGCTGACCGCCAGGGATCATTCAGAAATCGACGCCGTCCTGGCGCTGCGGAAAGGCCCCGGCGGCGATACATTTGCACTGGAACGCGATCGCGAAGGGCCGCACGGTTCCATCATGAAATACAATCTGAGCCGGCCGGCATGAACGCGCTGAGCCAGGCCGCCGCCGAGGAAATCGTGGCGCGCCATGACAATTTCATTGAACTGTTCACGCATCGTTCCCGCGATTTCAGTGTCTGTTCCACGGTCTTCGCCCCCGATTTCGAAATGGTGACACCGGAGGGCGACATCGTCGGCCGCGCCGCGATCCTCAAGGGGCTGCTAGCCGCGCGGGTTACGTCTGATTTCAGCATACGAATCTCGGAAATCCGCGCTGCTGCAGAATGGGCCAATTCCTCCTTGCTCCAGTATATCGAGGAACAGTATCGTGACGGCCGGACGACCCGGCGCCGGTCGTCGGCCCTTTTCCAGGCCGACGCGGCAGCGCCGCTTGGAGTGGTCTGGCGGTACCTGCACGAAACCTGGCTGCGGGATGCTGGATGAAACAGGGACATGAGGGAGTGAATCGATGAAGCGTTTTACATTCGCCATGACCGCCGTCGCGGCCCTGGTCGCGGCCTCGGGCCTGAGCCACGCCGCTGACTGCGACGTGACTGTCGGCGTGGTCATGGAACTGACCGGGCCCGCCGGCGAATACGGGCAGGCCGGCGCCAAATCCGTCGAGATGGCCTTTCGCGATATCAACGACGCAGGCGGCGTGATCGACGGCTGCAAGCTCATAACCGACACGCGCGATTCTCAAAGCCAGGGCAATGTGGCGGTCGACGCCGCGACCCAGCTGGTTCAGGTCAAGAAAGTGCCGGTCATCATCGGCGGCATTATTTCATCCGTCTCCATACCGATCCTGACGTCGGTCACCGGCCCCGCCAAGGTGGTGCAGGTGTCGCCCGCATCGTCATCGCCAACGCTTACCGCCCTGGCGCGCGACGGCAAGACCAACGGCATGTTCTTCCGCACCATCACCTCCGATGCCCTGCAAGGTGTCGCCGCGGCGAAATACGCTCTCGATCAGGGCCTCAAGAAACTGGCGGTCATCCATGTCAACAATGACTTCGGTGTCAACATGGTAAACGAATTCTCGAAGGCCTACAAATCGATGGGAGGCGAGATCGTATCGGTGACGCCTTACAACGAAAAGCAGCCGGGCTATCCAGCCGAAGTGACCGCCGCCATGGCGGGGAGCCCCGACGGCCTCTATCTCATCAGTTACCCGGTTGACGGCGCAACGATCGCCCGCCAGTGGATTTCGCAAGGCGGCCCACCGAAATTCCTGCTCAACGACGGCATGAACAGCGCCGACTTCATCACCAGTGTCGGCGCGGAACATCTCGACGACGCCTACGGAACCTCTTCCGGCACCAATCCTACTCCGTCCACGGATTACTTCATGAAAAACTACAAGGCATTTTCCGGGATCGAACCCACCAACCCGGCCGCCGACCGCTCTTATGACGCGGGCGCGATCGTGGGCCTCGCCATTGCGCAAGCGGGGAAACCAGACGCCGCCGCGATCAAGGACGCGATTCCCAAGGTCCTCGATCCGAAGGGCGAAGTGATCCATGCCGGAAAAGAAGAGTTCACCAAGGCGCTGGCACTGATCAAGGAAGGCAAGCCCATCAAATACGAGGGCGTGATCGGACCGGTCAGCTTCGATCAGTACGGCGACATCACGGGTCCCTTCCGGCTGTGGCGTATCCAGAAGGGCGAAGTCACCACGACGGGCGAAATGTCGACCGCCGACGTGGATGCGATCAAGGCGAAGATCGGCAACTAGATCCTGACTTCGGAAATCGGAGGCGCTGTCCTAGGATAGCGTCTTCGTTATTTGGCTTTGCCCCATGAACATGAAGCCTGAACGCACGCTTCTGGCGCCTGATCTCGAGATCAGCCGGATCGTTACCGGCCTTTGGCAGATCGCCGACATGGAGAAAGGCGGCCGCGTTCTCGACACGGATGCCTTGGCCCGCGACATGGCAGCCTATGCGGAAGCAGGCTTCGACACCTTCGATATGGCCGATCATTATGGCAGCGCCGAATTAATCGCGGGAAAGTATCAAGCGCTTGGCCGTGGCGGCAAACTCTTCACCAAATGGTGCCCGTCTCCCGGAGAAATGAGCCGGGACATCGTCAGGTCTGCCGTCGCTCGCGCCAGCGCGCGTTTGCAGACATCGAAAATCGATCTTCTGCAATTGCATTGGTGGATGTTTCAGCATCCAGGCTGGATCGATGCGATGAAGGAACTTGCGGTCTTGCGCGACGAAGGCACCATCGCTCACCTCGGCGTGACGAATTTCGACACCGGTCACTTGCGCCTGCTCCACGACCACGGCATCCCGCTGGCCACCAACCAGGTCTGTTTTTCTCTGCTGGACCGCCGTGCTGCGGGAGAGATGAGCAGGTTCTGTCGCCAGTCAAATATCCGCTTGCTTGCTTACGGCAGTCTCGCTGGTGGCCTGCTCACAGGAAAGTGGCATGGCAGGCCGCGCCCCACCGAGGCTGAGGCAGGCGACTGGAGCACGATGAAATATCTTCGCTTCGTCGATGAGATTGGCGGATGGGATGTACTGCAAACCCTTCTGGATGCCTTGCACAAAGTGTCCCGCAGGCACGATGTGTCGATCGGCAATGTCGCCACACGCTGGGTTCTGGAGCAGCCCGCTGTTGCCGCCGTCATTGTCGGTGCGAGGCTGGGAGAACGTGAGCATCGCGACGACAATCTGCGGGTTTTCAATTTTGCGCTGGATGCCGACGATCACCGCATTCTCGACGGGGCCCTCTCCAACACCATTGCGATCCCCGGTGATTGCGGCGACGAATACCGCCGCCCTCCCTTCCTCACCGCGTCAGGCGATCTCAGCCATCACCTGGCGGGTTTTCCCAAGGTCTACCTGCCAGAGCCGATGCCGGGGAAGCCCGGGCGGTTGCGGATCAATTCGGGCAGCGTGTGGGAGCCGCTGGCGGGATACAGCCGCGCGGTCCGGATCGGCGACCGCATCCTGGTCAGCGGCACGACGGCCACCCATGGCGCGGGCGAAATCATTGCACCGTCCAGTCCGGCTAGCCAGACCGTTTTTATTCTCGACAAGATCCGTGCCTCTATCGAGTCGCTCGGCGGCACCATGGAGGACGTCGTTCGCACCCGCATCTATCTCCGCGACAAGGGCGACGTGGAAGATGTCTCGCGCGCCCATGGCCGCGTGTTCGGTGAGATACGGCCCGCGAACACGCTGGTCGAAGTTTCCGGGCTGATCGGCGACTATGCCGTCGAGATCGACGCCGAAGCCGTGGTGGACTGAGCGCTCAGAACGAAGTCCCATTCGAGTTCCCAGAAGGGTGCAGCGACTCCGAGTTTCTTGGCCCGCTCCATATTTAGCGATTTGCGGAAATCGGCGATGAGGCTTTGCTTCACGCCGAACACGGCATCGTGCCGAAGCCAAGGGCAATCGGGCGTGAACAGATGCGTGGTGACGGGTTTGTAGCCCTGCGCACTCACGATGAAATGAATATGCGCTGGACGGTTGGGCTGCCGGTCGAGCGCCTTGAGCAACTTTCCCACCGTGCCATCATCAGGGATCGGATAGTGCCGGGGATAAGCAGAGCGAAAATGAAATCGCCCTTCCATGTCCGCATGAAAAATGCCGCGAAGATTGTTGTCCGGTTGAATGCCCCTTTGCTGCACATCGTAGTATCCGTCTTCATTCGCCTGCCAGACATCGAGCATCGCGTTGGCAATCGGCCTGCCTCCGATATCGAGCACACGGCCTTTGACAAAAAGCGGCTCGCCTTTGCCATCGAGACAGATGTTGCCGCCGTTTTCATACTGCGGCGCGTTAGGCACATGAAACGGCCCGAGAACCGTAGACTCTGTTTCACCCGAAGGCTTGCGATTATTGATCGTCTCGACCAACATTGAAATGCCGAGCGTATCGGAGAGAAGGATGAATTCCTGTCGCCACGCGGTGCTGAGCTGGCCTGTCCTCGTGAGAAAGTCGATCGCCGCCGCCCATTCCGCAATGGTGGGCTCGGTCTCCTTCACCACCGCGTGCAAATGGCGAACGACAGATGCTACAATCTGCTCGACTCGCGAATTCGCATGTGGCCCCGACCGCGCGATCACAACAGCCTCGGAATTCTCCTCGGTGAAATAGTTCAGGTTCGGATTGTCGGCCATCGAGACCTCAGGGTGGAGAGCCGTGAAAGGCATTGGCGATCATCTGCTGGATCGCGGCATACTCCACCAGCCGGGGATTTGGATACTGGTTGGCGGTGGCGGCTTCGGCGGCCGGTTTGATGCCGTCCTCTTTCATTCCGAGCGAGGCGAGCGACATATCTCCCAGCAAAGACCGCTTCAAAGTCCACAAGCCCGACACCGCATCTTTTGCACCGATGGCTTGCGCCACGATCTGCATCGCATCCGGCGCCGCCCCGGCATTGTACTGCACCGAATGTGGCAGCATCACGCTATGCGTTTCGGCATGCGGCAGGTTGAACATACCACCGAGAACATGACAGATCTTGTGATGCAGCGCCATCGAAGCGGAGCCGAGACACAGTCCGCAGTACCACGCTCCAAGCAATGCCCTCTCGCGCGCCACCGCGTCGCGGGGATTTGATTTGATATTAGGAAGGCTCGCAGCCAGCAGGCGGATGCCCTCGCATGCCATCAGCGAGATCGCTGGATTTCCATCGACGGCATAGAGCGCTTCCACGCCGTGCGCGATGGCGTTCATACCGCTCGTGCTGGAGACCTGCACGGGCAAATCGAGCGTCAGATCGACATCATAGATGACGGTCTCGGGGAGAACCTTCAAGGTACGCTGCGTGACCTTTGCGCCATCCTTCGTCTCCCCCAGGATGTCGGTCATCTCCGACCCGGCATAGGTCGTTGGGATTGCGATTTGCGGCAGATCGGTGCGGAGGGCAATCGCCTTGCCTAGTCCGATGGTTGAACCACCACCGATGGCGACAATGCAGTCAGCGTGCAGGTCTTTCGCATGCGCGACGGCAGTGTCGCTGACGGTAACAGGCGTGTGCATCACAGCGCCGCTGAACTTGCCCACGCCCAGTTGTCCCAGATGCAAGAGTGCCAGATCGGCAAGGCGTGTTTGCCCCGGTGTTGACAGAACCAAGGCGCGGCTGCACCCGAGTTCCTTCACCGCGCCGACGAGTTCCGCAATTCGTCCCGGGCCGAACAGAACGAGGGCCGGCTTCGGCTCGTAGCGAAACGGGGTCATCGCCTATTTGCGGTCCTTAAGAATGTGATAGCTCAGTTCGCCGGGATCGGTG
>JANLYR010000029.1:0-2929 GCA_031365765.1 Hyphomicrobiales bacterium
AACAGCCGGTCGGCCGTGCGCCGCATGTGTTGCACGTCCTCCGGGTGCCCGCCGATGCCGCCGAGCAATCCGAACACGGATTGAATAAAGAACGGCGGCTTGACCAGCCCGCGGTCGGCGAAGTGGCGCAGCGTATAGAGATGGCCGATGTCGTAGCACTCGATCTCGAAGCGCGTGTTGTTCGCCGCGCACTGGGTCAGAATACCTTCGATATCGGCGAACGTGTTCTTGAATACGCGGTCGCGCGAAGCTTCGAGATAGGGTTTTTCCCAATCGTGCTTGAAGTCTTTCTGCCGTTCGAGCATCGGGTAGAGACCGAAGTTCATCGAGCCCATGTTGAGCGAGGCAACCTCCGGCTTGAACACGGCGCACGGGCGCAGGCGTTCCTCGATGGTCATGTTCGGCGCGCCGCCGGTGGTGATGTTGATCACGCAGTTCGAGCGTTGCTTGATCACCTTGAGGAACGGCGCGAACGCTTCTGGGCTTTGATCCGGCAGACCGTTCTTCGGATTGCGCGCGTGCAGGTGGACCAACGCCGCACCGGCCTCGGCAGCGCCGATCGCCGCGTCCGCGATCTCTTCCGCCGTGATCGGCAGATGCGGCGACATCGACGGCGGGTGAATCGATCCCGTCACCGCGCAGGTGATCATCACTTTACGGGATTTTTTCGTTGCCGGTGGGGGTGTTTTCGCCGCCATGGTGCTGCCTCGGGTTGGGGGTGGTGGTGGGAGGCTAGCACCGGGACTGAACGGGTGCCACCACTCGCGTCGCGAATGGGGCTTTCGCCCCATGCCCCAACCGGGAGCACAGCTCCCGGACCCTCAGTTTTTTTGGAATGAAGAGGGCACCGTGCCCCCACCCCGTTCGTCACCCCCGCGAAGGCTGGGGCCCATCCGGGCCGATATTCACCGTCGGTTTGCAATCCTCGCGCGACGTCCGGCGGGCCATTCCGAAGACCGTTATCCTGCTCATCATACAATTCAATCCACTCGGGATTCATCGTTTCGATCAAACGCAACTTCCAAGCTCGATTCCATGTCTTGAGCCGCTTCTCGCGCCGGATCGCTGCGTCCATATCGTCGTGCATTTCGTAGTAAACCAGCATCGTCACGCCGTACCTCTTTGCGAACCCTTCGAAGTACCCTTGTTTATGTTTTTGCATGCGGCCATGAAGGTCGCAGGTGACACCAATGTACAGCGTTCCATGACGGCGGCTTGCCAGGATGTAGACGGCGGGGTCTTTCTCGAAACGCATTCGGCAAGGCTCCATCGTGTTTCGTTTGCTGCCGCTGACACCAGTTTCAGCGTACCGGCTTCGGCGTGCAAACGCATTCGTCACTCTCAACCGTCGTCACCCCCGCGCAGGCGGGGGCCCATCCAGGCCGGTGGTGGCCTCACTTTCGACGCCTGGCACTCGACGCTAGCAAGTCCGAGTTTGCCTAGAGGTTCTCACCAAGCCATCGGCTTGGATGGGTCCCGGCCTTCGCCGGGATGACGGAGTGTGGGGTGGGTTGGGAGTACCACTCACTTCTTTTCCAGCTTCCCGATTTGTGCATTGAGATAGACAAAGTCCTTTGGCAACTGCGCATTGGTCGGCGATGCGGACATAAGCTTTGCGATGATGTCACGACCCTGCCGGAACGAATCGAGCGCGCGGCTGCGCTCACCTTGCTTTGCGAATGAACCGCCGATCTTAGAATGGCTTACCGCGATATCACGCTGCCAGCCGGTGTTTCCGGGGTCGATTTTGGCGAGATGCTCAGCTGTGGCAAGACTGTCCCCAAATGAAACGAGGGATCCGGCGAAGTCACCTTGATCAAATAGGATGTCACCGACGCGGTCATAAGACACGGCGAGATCGCGCTGCCAGACCACATTTCCGGGATCAATCCTAGCAAGGCGGTTCACAATGCCAAGGCCATCGCGAAACGATTTGAGAGCATCCGAGAGGTTGCCTTGAGCGGCGAGGACGTCGCCGACTTTATTGTGGGAAACGGAGAGATCGCGCTGCCACTGTGTGTTTCCCGGATCGGTACGTACAAGGCGCTCTCTGTTGGCCAGACTATACTGGAACACTATGAGGGCATCTGAGTGATTGCCTTGCACAACGAGGACTTCGCCGACCCGGTCGTATGCGACGGACAGATCGCGCTGCCATTCAGTGTTGCTGGGGTCGGCTTTGACTAGGCGAGCGGCAACCGCGAGACTCTCCCGGAATTCAATGATTGCGCTCGTGAACTTGCCTTGGGTTAAGAAAACATCACCGATCTTTTCTTGTGAGACCGAGACATCGCGTTGCCACCGTGCGTTTCCGGGATCGGATTTGGCGAGTTGTTCGCCGATGAGGAGAGCGTCACGAAATGAGATTAGGGCTTCAGGCAGCTGGCCTTGCGCAACAAGCGCGTCGCCGAGCCGATTGTGGGCGACCATAAGATCCCGTTGCCAATCCGCGCTACTCCGATCCCTCGAAGTCAGCCGCAGCATGATATTGACTGAGGATGCGTAGGAATCTTTTGCCCCTGAGACATCACCTTGATCCAAGAGTACGTCTCCCAGTCTATTCAAGGCAACCGACAGGTCGCGCTCCGATCCGATGTTTCCGGCAAGTGCGCGCGGTTCAACAATGTCGATAGCAGTTTTGAAATGCTCGCGGGCGTTTACCAGGCGGCCTTCGAGGATGGCGACAACCCCAAGCCCGAGCGTCGCCCAATACTCGAACCCGGGACTACCCACATCGCGGCCCCTCGATGCTGCCTGTTCAAACGCGGCCTTCGCTTCGCCGAGGCGCCCGGCGGATTGCGCGGCACGCGCATAGTCAAGCCAGGTCTGGATTTCGCCCGGCTCCAGCTTCACCGCCCGCGCGTAATAATCTGCGGCCTTCGCGACGTTGCTGCCGCGCGACAGCACGGCGAGATCGCGGGCGGTGCGG
>JANLYR010000039.1:0-2666 GCA_031365765.1 Hyphomicrobiales bacterium
TGTCAGCGAAACCTGGCCGATGCCATGGTCAGACTGGCCATCGGGATCGGATTGGCCACCAGGCGATGAGCCAAGGCCAATTGATCCCTTGATCTGAGTGTTGTGCTGCGCAGCATTCCGTAAAGCAGAACGGATCGTCGCGTGACAAATCCACATTTGGTCGATCTGGAAAACGGCGAATCGACGGAACCACCGCGCAACCGGATGATGGACCTTAGGTCGAGTGGCAATATCAGCGGATCAATATCCTGCGGAAGGTCCAGCACCTCAGCGGCTTCATCAATGTCGTCGACAAACTCATGCTGAAACCGCACGCTTCCGCGCACGATATCCAGGCACGGTTGGCGGAGGAGGTTGAGCGTGCCGGCGAACGGTTTCTGATCCGATTCTGCTTACTTTATAATCTTCGGCGGCAAAGGGAACAGCGTCGTGAATAGTCGCGCCAGATCGCGGTCACCAGAGACCGTCAGTGTACCCGCGGCCTGCAGCACATCAAAGGGCACTCCGCCGTGCACGGCAGCCATCAGGCCGACGGGCTCGCCCTCGAACACGACCTTGGCACCATCTGGTTCGCCGCGCACGATTTCGAAACCATCCGCCGTCAGATGGCCGCGATAGACTTCGTCGCCAAAACGGAAACCGATCATGGCATCAATTCCGCGCGCCAGTTCCCGGTTATGCATAGTACGCAGCGACAGTAGCGACGAAACGGCGCTGATGCGTAGAGTCGGATCGTGAAACGGTGAGCGCGCCGCCCAACGGCCGAGGGTTTGCACGATGGGTTCAGCCTCATAGCCCCAGTGTGTGAGTTCGTAGACTTTCCCAGTAGCTGGCGGCGGCAGCTTTTTGCGGGCGAGCAGGCCACGCGCCTCCAGCTCTTCCAGGCGTTGCGTGAGGATGTTGGCGCTGATCCCCGGCAGGTCAGCGCGCAGCTGCGAGAAGCGCCGGCCACCCAGCATCAACTCACGCATCATCAGCAGCGCCCAGCGGTCGCCTATGAGTTCCAGCGCGTGCGCGGTTCCGCAGGCGTCGTCGTAACGCCTGGGATTGGATGATTTTTCGTTTTCAGTTATTTTTTGTAACTTCATAGTTGTTATTTATAACCGAATGTGCTATGGACGTCAATGCGCAGTTGATCTCACCCGATCGCAAGTTGGTGATACCAGCAGCAACGGAGTCAGCAGATGCCGAATGCCCTCAAGGAAGCCAAGCATGCTCACTGTTCGTGCGGCAAAGTCGAGATGGAGGTGCTGGGTCCGCCGATCATGAGCGGCGTGTGCTACTGCGACGATTGCCAATCCGGCGCGCGCCAGATCGAAGCGCTTCCAAATTCCCCTCGGGTCATGGGGCCTGACGGCGGTACGCAAGCTGTCCTCTACCGCAAAGACCGCGTCACTTGTACAAAGGGCGCTGATCTCCTGAAAGGGTTCCGTATCAAAGAAAAAACGGCCACGAACCGCATGGTCGCCACATGCTGCAACTCGGCGATGACGATGTCATTCGCGGACCAGCGCCATTGGGTTCCGGTGTACCGCGAACGATTTGTGGATGCCGCTCCGCCATTGGAGATGCGCATCTGCACGAAGTACAAACCCGCAGGTGTGACGCTTGCGGATGATGTACCGAACTTTCCCGGCTATCCGCCAGTCTTGATGTGGAGGCTGGTCAAGGCCTGGGTTCCAATGCTGCTCGGACGATGATTCGAAGGCAGACAGTTCGTAAACCTGATGGAGAAAGATAAATGGCTTTTATCGATGGCTTTGTAATTCCTGTCGCCAATGCCAAGCGGGACGCCTATCTGGCCAATGCCCGGATCGCGGCGGATGCCTTCAAGCGCTATGGGGCGCTCAGTGTGGTTGAGAATTGGGGCGACGACGTACCAGACGGCAAACTCACATCGTTCCCGATGGCTGTTAAGAAGGAGGCCAACGAGACTGTGGTTTTCTCTTGGATCGTATGGCCGTCCAAGGAGGTCCGCGCGGCGGCTTGGCAGGCGCTTGAAAACGATCCCGTGTTGAAAGCTGAAAGCATGCCCTTCGATGGCAAGCGCATGATATTCGGTTGCTTCGAGACCGTGCTGGACGTCTGACAGATCAACCTCAAAAGTTTGATCAACTCGTATCAGTGAGGCTAACCGATGCCCCCAGCAAAACCCGAAAAGATCGAGATCGAGAATTTTGCCAGCCCCGGCCACACCTATCGTGTCGATGCTGAGAAATTCAACGCCATGAAAACGGCGGTCCTGAAAGTGCTTCCAGCCAAGTCACCTGGAATGACCGCATTCGAAATCAGCGAAGCGGTGTTGCCGCATTTGCCCGAGGACCTGTTTCCCGGCGGCGCCAAGGCCGGCTGGTGGAAAAAGGCAGTTCAGCTCGACCAGGAGGCGAAGGGCGTGATCGTCCGCGAAAAGATCACGCCACTGCGCTGGCATAAACGCTGACCTGAAACCGCTTTCAATCTTTCGGCAGAAATTGCGGGTTCCAGAGCATTCCCAGAGATGCCCGTCGGGATCCTGGAAATAAGCGGCATAGCCGCCCAGAATGTGCCGGTGGCCGCCTTGACGAAGACGGCAGCTGCGGCCTTGGCTTCCTCCATCCCTGCATCGAAAATGCGACAAAACAGCGAACTAGGGTGTGTACTCAAATAGTTCTAGAATTTTGGAGCGA
>JANLYR010000046.1:0-9610 GCA_031365765.1 Hyphomicrobiales bacterium
CATACATTGCGAGCCGCTCGAGGCCGTAAGTGAGTTCGCCCGACACGGGATTGCAGTCGAGGCCGCCCACCTGCTGAAAGTAAGTGAACTGCGATACTTCCATGCCGTCGCACCAGACTTCCCAGCCAAGGCCCCAGGCGCCGGGCGTCGGGCTCTCCCAGTCGTCTTCGACAAAGCGGATGTCGTGCAGCGCGGGATCGATGCCGATCGCATCGAGCGAGCCCAGATAAAGGTCCTGGAGATCGGGCGGCGAGGGTTTGATCAGGACCTGGTACTGGTAATAGTGCTGTAGGCGATTGGGGTTTTCGCCATAGCGGCCATCCTTGGGGCGGCGCGACGGCTGAACGTAGGCGGCGGCCCAGGGCTTGGGGCCGACCGACCGCAATGTGGTCGCCGGATGGAAGGTGCCCGCTCCCATCTCCATATCGTAGGGCTGCAGGATGACGCAGCCCTTGCCGCTCCAGTAGTGGTGCAGCGTGAGGATTAGATCCTGAAAGGATGTTACCGGAGAACGCGCCATCGCGGGTGGGTTACTGCTCGGGATGGTAGATGCCTGTGCGCGGGTCCTGGCGCAGACGGACAGCAGGGCGGTTTCCGGCGCGGGGCGGAATGGGCGCCGGCTTCAATTCGGCGAAGACCCGCTTCAGCGCGAACATGGCCATCACCGCGGCGGCAACGAAGGCGGCGGATCTCACAAGCAACATCAAAACCTCCAGGATCGGGTGGCGATGAATCATAGTCCGAATCTCGCCCACAATGCACGCGTTTCGAGCATTTCCAAGGCAGATGCGGCAATCTCTCCGCTGTCGGCGCCAAGCCGCAAACGGCGCAGCAGTCCCTGGGGTGCCGCAATGGCGCGGATGACCAGCCTGTCGCCGAATTTCTGACGCAGCACGTCGTGTAAATGGCCGATGCCGTCGATCAGGCCGTGGGTCAAGGCCTGGCGGCCGGACCAGAAGGCGCCGGAAAAGAGTTCGCTTTCATCGCCCTGGAGTTTGCCGGCACGCCGCGACTTGACCAGGCTCTTGAAGGCCTCGTGAACGTCGGCCTGGAGCGCCAGCAAGCGCACGATGTCTTCCTTTTTCTCAGGCTGGAAAGGATCGAGCACCGACTTGTTCTCGCCCGATGTGTGGACGCGGCGCTCGATGCCGAGCTTGGCCAGCGCCTCAACAAAGCCGAAACCCGCCGCGATCACCCCGATCGAGCCCACGATCGAGCTTTCGTCGGCATAGATTTCATCGCCGGCACAGGCGAGCCAGTAACCGCCCGAGGCCGCCACATCTTCGCAGAAGGCGTAAACGGGAATGGAATGTTCGTCGGCCAAGGCCCGTACGCGGCGGTGGATGAGGGCCGACTGGACCGCCGATCCGCCGGGCGAATTGATCACCAGCGCCACGGCGGCGACGCCCTTTTTGGCGAAGGCGCGCTCGAGCAGTCCGTTGACGTCCTTCATCGAGAGCGATGGGCGAAGCGGCGAGCCGGTGCCGATGGCGCCCTGCAGGCGCACCAGGTTAACCACGGGAACGGATTTACGGAAACGCAGGGGCAGGAAGCGGGACCAGTCCATACCGCCACACATAGGCGGCGGGCCGGTGCGTCACAAGGTCAGCAGCATCAATCGTCTTTGCCCGCGAAGCGGGAGAAAAAGGGGGACCCATCGCGTCTTGGCCAACGGGGGAGATGAGGGCCCTTTGGCAGAACTTGCACGAAAGTCCCTCACCTCCCCCACTGCTTCGCAGCGGGGCCCCTTCCTCTCCGCTCACGCGGGCGAGGACGAGAGTCAGCGCAGGCGCCAGGCCATTCCGTCGCGGAGGATGGCGTTTGCCTCGGGGGTGAATTGCGAGGTGCCGTCGTGGAGGACGAGGCCGGGGAGGAGTTGCATCGGCGCCTTGGAGCCCTTGACGCCCTGGATGACGACGCGCGACGCGGCGGTGCCGTCGCGGGCGTAGAGGGGGGCGATCCTGATATCGCCGAACCGGTCCGACATGGTGTTGAGAAGCTGGCCCAGCGTATCGGCGCGGTGCACGATGGTGACGGTGCCGCGCAGCATGACCATGGTGTGTAAAACCTTGATCCACAGATCGAGATCGTCGGGGCGGAAGGCGTGGGCCTGGGCCTTCAGCAAAATGGGCGAAGGGGTGGATTTTCCCTCCTCGAAATAGGGCGGGTTGGCATAGGCGTGGCTGAACGTGCCGTGGGCCGGCATCGAGATCAGGTCGCGGCGCAGCGCCTCCCTGACGTCGGCGTTGATGACCCGGAGATTGTTGCCGAAGCCGTTGCGCCTGGCGTTTTCCTCGCACAGCATGGCATAGCGCGATGCGATCTCAATGCCGGTGACGTGGATTTCGGGACAGCGGTTGAGCAGGCAGAGGGCGGCGACGCCGGTGCCGATGCCAGCCTCATAGATCGATTCGCCGGCAGCCAAGGGAATGGTGGCGGCGAGAAAAACCGCATCGATCCCGGCGCGGTAGCCCTTCTCCGGCTGCAGGATCTGGAGGCGGCCGCCGAGGAAGCCGTCTTCGGTCAGCGATGCGGGCAGCTGGCCTCCAGGCGGCGGCGGCGGTGGTGGCGGGGCCGAAAAAACCTGCGCGGTCATCTGCATTCTTGCCGAAGTCTAGCCGGAGTTGGTTAGCGAGGCGTTACCGGCGATGCGGCGGGCGGCGTCGATCATTTCGGCGTTTACCATAAGACGTCGGGGAATGGCGCCGATCGAGCCTTCGACGGCGCTCATGTGACTGTCGAGCATCATATGATCGATCCCGGCCTCGTCGAGGAGATGGATGACGTATGACAGGAAGACCAGGTCGTTGCTGCGCAGCAGTTCAATCATGGTTTAAGATGGTGGGGGGTCTTGGCGCTCGCGTCAACCCGCCACGCTGTCAAGCCGGAGACGCGTCTCTATCTTGACCAGCCAGAACAGGAAAGGTGGCCCATGGGCGTGGTCATTCGCTTCGAGGGGGGTGAACCCCGGAAACCAGCAAGCCTCGATCCGCTGTCGTGGCTGGTGGCAACCGACATGGAACGGGTGAACGAGGCCATCCTGGCACGGGCCCACAGCCATGTGGAGCTGATCCCGGAACTTGCCGGGCATCTGATCAAATCGGGCGGCAAGCGCATCCGGCCGATGCTGACGCTGGCCGCGGCAAGGCTGTGCGGCTATGGCGGCGACCAGCATGTGAAGCTCGCCACCGCGGTCGAGTTCATGCACACGGCGACGCTGCTCCATGACGATGTCGTCGATGAAAGCGATCTCAGGCGCGGCAAGCAGGCGGCGCGTGTCATCTGGGGTAATCAGGCGAGCGTGCTGGTCGGTGACTATCTGCTCGGCCAGGCCTTCAAGATGATGGTCGAGACCGGATCGCTCGAGGCCCTGCGCATTCTGGCCAACGCCGCGGCGGTGATCGCCGAGGGCGAGGTGCTGCAGCTTTCGGTGTCGCAGGATACGGCGACGACGGAGGATGCGTATCTGCGGGTGATCGGCGCCAAGACGGCGGCGCTGTTTTCGGCTGCTGCGGAAGTGGGGAGCGTCATTGCAGGGAGGCCCCGGCCGGAACAGGCGGCACTTGAATCCTATGGCCGCAATCTGGGCATTGCGTTTCAACTGATCGACGACGCGCTGGATTATTCGGGCTCGCAGGACGTGCTGGGCAAGGGCGTCGGCGATGATTTCCGCGAGCGCAAGATCACGCTGCCGGTGGTGCTGTCATTTCGCCGGGGTGCCGTTGAGGAACGCAATTTCTGGAAGCGCACGCTGGAGGAAGGCGAGCAGACGGCGGACGATTTTCTTTACGCGCGGAAACTGATGGATCGGCATGGCGCGCTGACCGACACGGTCGAACGGGCCAACCATTATGGCGACATCGCGCGCGACGCGCTGGCGATCTTTCCCGACAGCGAGTGGAAAGCAGCCCTGCTGGAAGCGGTGGATTTCTGCGTGGCCAGGGTTTCCTGAGTATAGGCGGCTTGCAAGGCGCGACGTCCGCGCTATCTTGTGTAAAGAGGATACTGAAATGATTTTAAAAGCAATCGTTCACGAAGCTGAAGAAGGTGGTTTCTGGGCTGAGGTACCCGCCATCCCTGGCTGTGCCACGCAGGGCGAAACCTTGGACGAACTTCTCGCCAATCTGCGGGAAGCCATCGAGGGGTGCCTTTCCGCCGATATTGCGTTGCCGCAAGGAGGCAGTGGGCAAAGCGTTCTGGAAATCGCTTTTTGAAATCTATCTCCGGCAAAGCGTTGGCACGAGCCGTCGAAGGTGCGCGGCTGGCGGTAGCTGAGAACATCTGGAAGCCACCATATTTATGGAAAAGTGGGAGAGACAGCGCGACTTTCAATCCCAATTCACGGCAATCGTCCGCTGAAGGCGGGCCTTGCCGCGCATCTGCTCAAATTGGCGGAAATCTCGGAATTCGACCTTAAGTGAGAAAGTAAGAACTTGGCGCCACGAGTCGGTCGATTTCTGCGTGGCCAGGGTTTCGTGAGGTTTCTTGCCATTGTGCATAAGGCTGAAGAAGGTGGGTTCTGGTGGATATCGTCCCGCTAAAATCGGACAGCGGCACGCAAGTTCACTTATTCTTTTTCCGGACGCGGAGAAGATGACCGTGTCGAGCACGGTCATGATGGGAAAAAGTGAAGAACCACGGCTACCCGAGCTTCACGGCTTTTACCCACCATTGCGGGTGCTCGATGGTGATCGAGAGAGCTGCTTCGGCGGCGGCGTATTCGTCCTTGAACAGGCCGCAGCAGGTGGCACCGGAGCCTGACATCCGGGCCGTGGTCCACGGCGTGAACGCTGCGAGGACGCCGGCGATTTCCGGCGCCAAGCTCAGGGCGCCGGCCGTCAGGTCGTTGCGCCAGGTTCGGGAGTCGGCCAGGTCGAGCGGATGTGGTGACAAAAGTTTCAGCCGCTGGAAAACCGCGGCGGTCGAAACCAGAATGCCGGGATTGACCAGCACGGCGTGAAACGGGCCGACGCCGTTCAGAGGCGTAACGATCTCGCCCGCGCCCCCCATGCGGGCCGTAACCTGGGCGAGGCACACCGGGACATCGGCGCCGAGCGACATTGCGAGGCCGGCAAGATCAGGCGGCTGGAGATTGAACAGCCGGATGAGACCCCTGAGCGTTGCCGCGGCATTGGCCGAGCCGCCGCCGAGGCCGGCCGCTACGGGAAGGTTTTTTTCGATGGCGATCCGCACCGGGGGGGCCCGCAGCGCCCGCCAGGCTTTGGCGATGATATTGTCGCCGGTGAAAGGCAGGGCCGGCGCGAACGGGCCCGAGGACTCAATCGCAAAACGGGCGGCGGGTTCGAAGTGCAGCACATCGCCTAAATCGGCAAAGGCCACGATCGAATCAAGGTCGTGCAGTCCATCGCCGCGCCGGCCCAGCACATGGAGCGCCAGATTAACCTTGGCGCGGGCGAACTCGTGAACAGAAGCCTCAGCCGTTGGTCTGATCGCTCTTGACTTCGGCCGGCTTGACTGGCGGGGACTCACCCATGCCGTTGGCCAGCTTGCCTTCGATGCGAAGCAGGTCTTCCGCCTGCGGCTTGTTGTCCTTGGCATGCTGCCACTGGAACTTGGCCTCCAGAACGCGGCCCACACGCCAATAGGCGTCGCCCAGATGCTCGCCGACAATCGGATCCGAAGGGAGGAGTTCGACGGCGCGCTCGATCTGGGTGACGGCTTCCTCGTAGTCGCCAAGCTGGTAATAGGCCCAGCCGAGACTATCGACGATGTAGCCATCATTGGGTTTCAGTTCGACGGCCTTCTTCACCATCTGCAAGGCTTCGCTCAGGTTGAGCTTCTTCTCGATCATCGAATAACCGAGATAGTTGAGGACCATCGGCTCGTCGGGCGCCAGTTCGAGAGCGCGGCGGAAATTCTTTTCCGCCTTGTCCCACTGGTTCTGGCGCTCGTAGGAAATGCCGGTGTAGTAAAACACCCGCCAATGCTCGCGCTCGAATTTGCCGATGAGCGCCACGGCGCGGTCATAGGTGGCGGCAGCGGCGGCATAGTCTTCGTTGTTGCGATGAATGTTGCCCAGCGTGACCAGCGCATCGAAGTTGGCGGGCTCGCGCGCGATCAGCGCCTCGAGCCTGGACTTGGCCTCATCCTTGCGGTCGAGGCGTTGCAGATTGACGGCCACTTCGATCTCGGCGTTGGAGCGCAGTGCTGAACCGGCGGGGGTCATCTCATAGGCCTCGATCGCCTTTTCCGGGCGATGGATGTCCTCGTAGATGTCACCGATGAGCGTCAGCGTCACCGGCCGGTCGGCGTTCATCGACAGCGCCAGTTGGGCATAGAGGAGCGCCACATCGACGCTCGGCTCGTCGGTCATGGCGGAGGCGAGCGAGAACAGCGCTTCGGCCGCACCGGTTCCCGGTGTTGCGATAAAGGGCATAGGCTTGCGGCCGATGCGGGCGCCGGCGGCTGCTTCCTCGGCGAGGGGATTGCGGTCGCCACCGTCGACGAAGGCCTCGTAGATCTTCAGTGCCTCGGCGCTGCGGCCGCTGCGTTCAAGAAAATTGCCGAAGGCCTGCATCACGCGGAGCGAAGTGCTGGCCTGTTCATAGGCCTTGCGATAAGCGGCCTCGGCGCGAATCGAATTGCCCAGATAATCGGCGATCAGCGCTTCGTGGAACGACTTGAAATTGGTGAAAGCGTCATTGCTGTCGAGCTTGTCGAGAGTGGAAAGAGCGGCGCTGAGATTGCCCTCGCCCGCGTAAGACCAGGCGGTGAGAAGCCGCGCCGTCAGTTCGCCCACGGGCGTGTAGCTGGCCTCGGTGAAATGATGGCGCGCTTCGCTGTAGCGGCGCTGGCGGAATTCCTTGAGGCCCAGGACGATCCGGGCCATGCGCTGCTGGCTGTTGAAGGACAGGACGCGCTCGGCCAGCAACTCGGCATTGTGAATGTTGCCTTCGGCGAGCGCCAGCATGAAAACCTTCTCGATCAGCACCGGGTTGGCGGCGTCCGAATCAAGCGCCCGGCCGTAATAGGCGGAGGCCAGATCATTGTCGCGAAGCTTCGAGGCGGAGCGGCCCGCCAGATAGCTGCCGGATAAAGCGGGCAGTTCGGCCAGTGCAAAATTGCCAAAAAATCCAAGTGCCAAAACCGCTCCCGCGGTTCGCAAGATGTGTTTCGTCATCAGCATCCATCTCTAGGAGGGGCAAGCCCCGCGCCGCCCCAACCTCAAATCATTGGTTCAAAATGAGGCCTTTTGACGAAAGCCGCAATAAAAAACGGCGCCCCCTCCTCGGGAGCGCCGCCAGACAGGGGACGAGGGACGTTACTGGGTGAGATGGACTTTCGACTTGGTCTTGAGTTCCACGGGCTCGGGGAAGCTCGCCAGGGCATAATCGAGCTTCACATAGAGGGTCGCATTGCCGCTCATGTTGAGGCTGTCGACCACCATCGGGAAATAGGGCGAGGTGCTATTCATCGCGCCGTTGGCCCAGACCGTGAGGTTCTGCTTCGGCGTGTAGATGGCGCCCACGATGTTGACCGCCCCGCCGCTGGAAATATAGTTGATGTTGCCGATGCCGGTGGTGCGGTCCTGCATGATGGCGAAGCTCTTGTAGGCCGAGGTCGAGGCGATCGCCGTCGCTGCTGTCGGAGCATTGATAGTGAGGCTCGCGCCTGAGGTGATGTCGAGGTTGCTGACATTGCCGGTGAGATAGATGGTGACGCCCGAGGGCGCATTCAGGGTCGACTGGGCGTCGATCTTCAGGTCGCCATCCTTGATGACGTAAAGTCCCGGCGCCAGATTGGCCACGCCATGGGTTTTCAGCTCAAGGCCGCCGCAATAGACGCCCGGCGTCAGCGCCGCCGTGGCATTCTTCACCAGCTTGTTGGTGTAGGTGCACGCACCCACCGTGGGCATCACAAGGCTGCGGTAGGGATCGAGCTTCGAGGAGCAGCCGCTGGCGGGATCGGGTTCGAAGCCCGAACCGGCCCAGCCGCCGACCGAACAGAAATCCTCGGCCTCGGCATAGGCGCTGCCCCAGGTGCGCATGGCGGTGGCGTTGTTGGAATTGGCCTGGACGGTGCAGACCGAGGCCATGAATTCCGAATTGCCCTGGAAATAGATCGCTTCCTGTTTCGAGGGGTTGAGCGACAGCAGGCACATATAGCTGTCTTTGCTGAAGCCGACCTTGGTGTGGACGTTGAAGTCGAAATCGTAGCTCGTATCACCGGCCACCGTGCCGCCGCCGCCGGTACCCAACACCGCATCGCTGGGCAGCGCGTTGAGCACGTTGAGGAAGGTTCCCTTGACGCGGGCGTTGATCGACACATCGACGGTGTTCGGTCCGGTGATGATTTCCGGCGTGCCGAGTATCTCGACATCCGAGACCTTGGCCAGGCTGTCGGTGATGTATTTGGAGGCGATGTTCTTGCGCGCCAGCTGCTTGGCGGATACCGAACCGCTGATGTTCTTGCCCGAGGCGGCGGCAAGTGCCGCAGCATCGGCCACTTCCTGAATCTCGGTCTTGGCGCGGACGCTGCGCGAATAGTCTATGCCCATGCCCGCGGCGGCGACGACCGGGATCGCCGACATGATGCTGATCAGCGAACTGCTGCCACCATGATCCTTCCAGAAGCGGCGGAAAGCGGAACCGGCATTTTTGTACGTCATGTTCGGGCACTCGACATTGTGAGGAACGAGCCATCACATTTTCATTTTTGTTCTACCCGTTCCTTTCGGCGATCCTTCAAATTGGAATCGACCGGAGCAATTCGTACCGCAGGCGAGGTGGAGTTGGACGGAGGGTTAACGGGCCGGTCAAATTTAACCGAACGCATTCGCTATTTGTTGTTGCATCGGCCGCCGCAAAAGGTTCAGGCCGCACTTCGCAGGCGGCCTGAACCGGATGTTCGGCACTTCGGCTCGCCGATCAGGCACCGGCCGTCATGTAGATATTGAGCGACACCGCGAGCGAGACGACGACGAGCAACGAGACGATGGCCGTGGTCAGATCGAGGCTTCCCCGCTCGCAACGGAGAAAGCCCTTTCCGAAATTCATTCTGGTAAATGTAATCGTTTTCATTTTGTCACCGGGTTTGGGAAGATACGCCGTTCCTGCGGGCAAGAGATAGCGCAGGCGCATTGCGCGCGGCTTAAGCCGCAGCATTCCATTTTGCCTTAGTTTTACATGTTGGGGTAATTGGGTCCCTCACCACCCTGCGGCACAACCCAGTTGATATTCTGCGACGGGTCCTTGATGTCGCAGGTTTTGCAGTGAACGCAGTTCTGGTGATTGATCTGGAAACGGGGACCCGCCGGTTCGTCGATCACCTCATATACGCCCGCGGGACAATAACGCTGCGCCGGCTCGGCCCATAGCGGCAGATTGACGGCGATGGGAATGGAGGGATCCTTCAGCACAAGATGCACCTTCTGGTCCTCCTCGTGATTGGTGGCGGAGAACGCCAGGTCGGTCAGGCGGTCAAAGGAGATGACGCCGTCGGGTTTGGGATAGACGATCGGCTTTGCCCGGGCCGCCGGAATGAGCGTGGCGTGATCGGGCTTGCCATGTTTCCAGGTGCCGAGGCCAAATCCCAGAAGCTGGTTCAGCCACATGTCGAGGCCGCCAAGCGCCAGTCCGCCCACGAGCCC
>JANLYR010000055.1:0-2484 GCA_031365765.1 Hyphomicrobiales bacterium
TGTACACGGCCAGTGGTGTCATGGTATAGTAAAAAGCGGAAATCTCGAAACCGAGAAACTCCATGTTCTTGAATGTCATATCCTTGAGCAAGTTAAGGCTTTCTAATATGTCAAGGTCAAGTTTATGGCGGTCAAATATCATTTGACTATGACCCTTCCGGTTCGAAGGCCGATTATCCCATTGTTCAATGCCCTGATTGAAAACGATAGTTTCCATCGCGATCCCTGAGCTCGACTTTCCGCAATTTATGCCGCGAGGCAGAGAGTCTCCACGAGTCGTTTGAGCAGATGGACTGGAATTACCACGCCTTCTGTCCCTGACCGGGACATGGATAAATCCGGCGGCAACCAAAGCACGCGCCGGACTGCCGCGATGGCGTCGCTGAACGTTGGCTGGGCCTTATGATACCAGGCGGCTGGATGTGGCCGGACAGCGGTGCCCGGCTCCCCCATCAACCCATGCGCCCAGATGGCGATCAGGGAGTACAGCCCAAGCAGTGCCGGAGTGGTACGCAGGATAGCCAGATCGGACCATTGCCGCTGTGTTTCGACGCCCAGGTGTTCGCGGACTTCCTGGAAGGTTGTCTCGATCCGCCAGCGGAATACGAAGCGGCTGAGGATCGCCGCGGGTTCCAGGCCGGGATCGGTGCAAATAAACGCCTGCGTATCGCGCTCGCCGGACGGATCGCGGACCAGAACCCAGCGGATGGGCGCTGGCGGATGGCCGCTGGAATACCAGACCGCGGTGTTGGACACGTATTCCAGCGCGCGGCTTTGTCCGCCGTACCAGTCGGCCATCGTGATCCGGGTCCAGACGGTCGCGGGATCGGCCAGCACGGCGCTGAGTTTGGGCAGGGCTTTGCCTTTCAGCCGCGGGCGGCCGCGTTGGCCCGGCCGCCGTTCGGGAGGCGGTTCGAACAAGCTGGCATCCAGACGCAGCCGCGTGATCAGGCAGACGTGGCGGCGGACGGCGGCGATCAAGTCCAGCGCGGCGAAGCTGCTGTCGGCCACGACCGTTATACGACGATCCGGCAGCCAGCGTTTGCATTGTAATATGGCCTGACGAGCCCGGTCGGTCAGGGTTTTGTGCCGCTTGCTTTGCGCTTCGCTCCAACCGGATGATGGTGCCAGCACGGTCAGGAACGGCAGTGCCCATCTCTTGCCCGCGAATGGGACCGGTAGCATGACCGCCAGCGACAACCAGCGCAGGCCGCTTGTCTTGACGAAATGGCCTTTCGTGGAGCGCACGGGATCGCGGTAGATGCCGCGAGCTTTGATCTTTCCACCCCACCGCCGCTCGATGGTATCGTCGATTGCGATCACGACTTCGCCACGGGGCCACAGCACGGCAAGCAGATGACGCAACAATTCGCGTGACAGGCCGCGTGAATCCCAGCGAGCCCGGTTGAGTACCTCATGGTAACGGCCAAAACCGGGCTCGTTGGCCAGCCCCATCACGCGCAGCGCCTGGGTGACGGTGCGTTTGCCGGGTGCGAGAATGGCCCCGCCGACCAGCACCAGGATGTGGTTCCAGACCGGTGCGGTGAAGCACGGGCGGAACACGGCCAGCCAGGTGGCAAGCACTGCTGGCACGGCGGCGGCGATGGATTCGGTGCGCGTATGTGTCATCGCGGTTTTCGAGCCGCCTCGGCAGGATCGCGCAAGAGTCCCCAGGCGGCGCCGCGGGGCGGGCCACCCGCGACACATTCCTTTGTACCGGATACCGTGAGATCCGATGGCCGATGCGATCATTCAGTATGTCGAAGACTTCCGCTGCGCCCGGGGGGTTTTGTTCGCGGAACGCCGCAATCGTGGCTACACCCTCTACGATGCGGCATCGGGTGCTCCGGTCGCGCGCCCGCGGCCAGCCGCGAATGACGGCCGGTTCGAAGTTCTGTTCTGGTCGCTCTGGAAGGATCGTTGGGCGTCCACCGGCCCCTTCGGACGCACTATCTTGCCAATCGGTGAGGCGCTACAGTTTATCGCTCATGAGGATATTTTCTGGGTCATGACATGATCACCCCAGCCCAGAAAATTGCGGAAAGTCGAGCTAAGGCGACGCGCAAGTATTATCGCTTCAATACGGCCATCTCGGTGAGATCGTATAATTCCACTCTGGATGGAACGCATCCCCCTCGATATTAAGGGTTGCCATTTCCTCGTCATCGACCTTGATGCCCTTGGGATAGATGCGCGTATCCAGTTCGCAGCGCACCGTCAAACCAGTTTTGGTCGTGGTGGAGGCAATCAGTTCGACGACTGTTTCACGGCTGGTCAAAGGTTTGCCCCGCCAGGTCTGGGTGATGTGGCAGAACAGACGGTGCTCGATCTTGTTCCACTTCGACGTCCCGGGTGGATAATGACAGACCTGTAGCGTCAGGCCGGTTTCATCGGCCAGCTTCTGAAGTTCAACCTTGAACAGGCGCACGCGTGAACCGTTGGAACCGCCGCCATCCGCCGTGATCATCAGTTGCCTCATGTATG
>JANLYR010000325.1:0-11224 GCA_031365765.1 Hyphomicrobiales bacterium
CGCCGCGGTGCTGTGGTGGCTTTACAAATACATCCGGCGTGAATTCAAGATCATCGGATTTCTCGGGCGCTTGCTGACCGCCGCCATGGTGATCGCCATCGCGCTCATGGTTTCCGGCACGGCGCTCAGCGGCAATCTGTGGGGTACGCTCGGCACAACATTGTTTTTCGTCCTGGTGGGCTGCAGTGTCCAGTTTTTCATCGGACTTGGCTTGGCGTTTGTCTGCGCGCAACCCATCGTTGGACGATCTTTTTTCCGGGTCGTATTTTTTATCCCGTTGATGATAACCCCGTTGGGTGTCGGCTATGCCTTCCGCATGCTTGCCGAAACGAGCAGGGGGCCGTTCGCGCCGTTCTGGCAATGGATCGGTCTTGGCAATTTCGCCTGGGTCGCCAGCCCATGGGCGGCGCGGATGTTCATTATCGTAGGCGACTCGTGGCAGTGGATCCCATTTATTTTCGTGGTGATGCTGGCGGCGCTCGAGAATGTATCGCGCGACCATATCGAGGCTGGCTATGTGGACGGCGCCAGCAGCTGGCAGATCTTCCGCGAAATAACCTGGCCGCAGATCATTCCCGTGGCAGCGACCGTCATGCTCATCCGCGTGATCGAGGCCTTCAAGATCGTCGATCTGCCCAATATCATGACTTCGGGAGGACCGGGCATCGCCACGGAGTCGATGACGCTTCATGCGTTCTTTGCCTGGCGGGCCAATGATTACGGGCAATCGGCGGCGGTGGCCTATCTTCTGCTGTTCGTCACCGTCGTTATCTGCTCGTCATTCTTCAATTTCGTCGTGCTCAATCAGTTGCGCAAAAAATGACCGATCATCGCGCCTATGAACTGCCAAGCCGCAGCCTGTTCGAACGGTTGTTCGAACCTCCGGCGATGGGCCGGATGTCGCCAGCGACCGGCATCATTGTTTACACGGTGCTGATTTTCTGGGCGGCCTTCGTGATATTTCCTATCTACTGGGTGCTGATCACCTCGTTCAAACTGCCGGACCACGTCAATCGCGGGCCGTTCTATATTCCCTGGGTCGATTTCCAGCCCAGTCTGCACGCATGGCACGATCTTCTCGTCACCGACTTCAGCGACACGCTGAAATCCTACATGAATTCGATCATCATCAGCCTCGCGGCGACGGCCCTGTGCGTCGCCATCGGATCGATGGCGGCTTATGCGTTGGCCCGCATTCAGTATAAACCACGGCTGGGGGTGATCCTGTCCTTCGTCGCGCTGCTTGCGATTTCGATGGTGGTAATCGGCATGGCGGGCATCGACTGGCGTATCGTGATTGCCGCGGCGGCCGCGATCTTCTTCCTTCTGGTGCGATCCGTCGGCCACACGTTCAAGCGCCGTCTGGGCAATGGCGATATCCTGTTCTGGATCATCTCGCAGCGCATCCTGCCGCCGATCGTCGTCATCATCCCGGTGTACATGATGTTCCAGTCGGTCGGTCTGGTCGATACGCATATCGGCCTCATTCTCGCCTATTGCGTTGCCAATCTGCCGATCGTGCTATGGCTGATGCACGACTTTTTCATCTCGGTTCCGATCGACCTCGAGGAAAGCGCGCAGCTTGACGGCGCCACGCGATTTGCAATCTTCTGGGACATCGTCCTGCCTCTCACCCGTCCGGGACTGGCGGCGACGACTCTGCTCACACTTATCCTCAACTGGAATGAATATCTGATGGCGGTTTTCCTCTCGACGTCCAATGCTCAGACCATGCCCATCCTGGTCGCGGCGATGAATGCCGGCGACCGGGGTATCCTGTGGTGGACAATGTGCGTGGTGATCGTGGTGATGATCATACCCGTCATCATCATGGCGATCGTTCTCCAGCGTTTCATCGCGAAGGGCGTGCTTCTCGGCGCGGTCAAAGGGTAAGATCATGAACGGACCCAATCCGCACGCAAAGCGTCTCACACTGCGCAACATCAACAAGTCATTCGGCGCCATTCAAGTGGTGCACGACCTAAATCTGGCGGTGGAACCCGGCGAGTTTCTGGTGCTGCTCGGGCCGTCCGGCTGCGGCAAGACCACGGCACTGCGCATGGTGGCGGGGCTCGAGGAAACCAGCAGCGGTGAAATCCTCATCGGCGACACGGATGTGACGACGATGCTGCCGAAATACCGCGATGTCGCCATGGTGTTCCAGTCCTATGCGCTCTATCCTCACAAGACGGTGGCCGAGAACATCGGGTTTCCGCTCAAGGTGCGCCGGACGCCCCCGGCGGAAATGAATGCCGCAATCCGCGATGCCGCCGGCCAGGTGCAGCTTCTGGACTACCTTGACCGCTATCCCCGCCAGCTTTCGGGCGGGCAGCGGCAGCGCGTCGCCCTGGCGCGCGCCATCATCCGCAGGCCCTCGGTGTTCCTGATGGACGAACCTCTCTCCAATCTCGACGCAAAGCTTCGCGGCCACATGCGGGCCGAGCTCAAGCATATGCAGAATACGCTCGGCATCACGACGGTCTATGTCACCCACGACCAGATCGAAGCGATGACGCTGGCGCATCGCGTCGCGCTGATGGAGAGCGGCCGGCTGCAGCAATTGGACACGCCGGCAAAGATTTACGGCGATCCGGCCAATCTGTTCGTGGCGCAGTTCATCGGCTCGCCGCCCATGAACATGGTGAACGGCGCGCTCGAAGGATCCACATTCCAGACCGGCGGCGCCAAGGTTGCGACCAAAGTGAAGGGCAGGGCCGCCAAAGCCATGCTGGGTATCAGGCCCGAGGATTGTGCAGTCGTAGCGCCTTCCAAAGGCGACTTGAAGGGCGTCATATACACCACGGAGCTGATCGGCGACCACACGCTGGTTACGGTCAAGACGGGTGGGGATATGCTAACCGTGAAATCGCCCAAGGATTTTTCCGGCAAGCTTGGCGATAGTGTGGGGATTGCCCTCCACAAGGACCATCTTTACGTCTTCGACGCCCAAAGCGGCGCGCGCATCCGGTGAAAGCCGCGTTCTCTGATTGTACATGGCTCAACGCGCCAAAGCTGTGGGCCATCGACGGTAATCTCCTCAGTGTACGCACCGATGCGCGGACGGATTTTTGGCGTGAAACCCATTACGGGTTCGTCCATGACAACGGCCATTTTCTTGCGGCGAAAGCGACGGAAGGTTTCACAGCTCAGATCCGCTTTCGCGCGCATTACACCCATCTCTACGACCAGGCGGGGCTCATGGTGCGGGTCGATGCACATACCTGGATGAAGGCGGGTATCGAATTCACCGGCGGGAGGCCTTCCCTATGCACGGTGGTGACGGCGGACAAGTCGGACTGGTCGATCGCTTCGCTGGAGGGCGATCCGCGCGATGTCCAGGTTCGTGTCACGCTGAAAGGTGGCGCGCTCCGGGTCCAGGCTTCGACTGACGGGGAAAATTGGCCGCTGTTCCGGCTTGCGCCTTTTCCCGTCGCTTCATCATATGGCGTGGGTCCAATCTGCTGCAGTCCCGAACGTGCTGGTTTCGAAGTGCAATTTCTGGATTTCGATATTTCGCCGGCGACGACCAGGCACCTGCACGATCCCGCCTGACTGTCAGGAGGCAGATCCCAGATCCAACTTGAGGCGTTTTAAGGTTTTCAGAAGCGCCGTCTCGAATGTCGTGCCATTGTTCTTGAAACGCTGGACGGGTATCGGAATTGAAATCGCGTAGATTTCGCCCGTTACATCCTTGAATGCCGCGCCGACGGCGCAGATTCCGGCCGAATGTTCCTCCCTGTCGCTGGCAGCACCACCTTTTCTGACGCGCTCGATTTCCGCCAGGAGCAACTTGGGTTTGACGATGGTTGAGGCGGTGAAGCGCTTCAGCGGCGGTCCACACAGTTTCAAGATCGTCCGGTCGTCGAGCAAAGCGAGCGCTGCTTTGCCGTTCGCCGTGCAGTGCAGCGGAAACTGCTCGCCTACCGCCGAGACCGCCTGCAGGCGCTGCGAACCCGCGATCTGATCGACAAAGACCATGTGGCCGTGGCGGAGCAGCGCCAGATCGACGGTCTCGCCCGTCGTCCGAGACAGCCGCTTGAGGTGGGGATGCGCGGTCTCGACGGTGTCAAAGCGCGTGGCACCCGCCAATGACTGAAGCCCGGGACCCAGCCTGATGCCGTCACCGGTCAGCAGCAGCCCTTCCGCCGCCAAAGCGCCAACGATCCGCTGCACGGTGGAGCGCGCCAGCCCCACGCGCTCGGCGATTTGACCCAGGCTGAGGCCGCGGCCGCCATCCTTGCAGGCGCGCAGGATCGCGGCGGCGCGCGCGATCACCTGGATGCCTGAAGCGGGGTCTTTCGTCATTTTCTGTTGACCACGATACGGTGCAACTGTATCGTGATGCAAGACAGAACTGGAGGGCACGGGGTGTCAATCAAGGTTCGCGGCATCGCGTTTCAGGACAATCTCGACAATGCCATGGGGCTGCGGTTCCATAACCTGTCGCATCGCTGGGGATACCAGTGCCCAAACTGGCCGTATTTCCAGGATGTGAAGATCGAGCGCATCCATTACATGGCGAAGTCGGGCGTGCTGTCGCAGCGCATCACCACCTCCATGCACTCGACGACGCATATCGACGCGCCCGCCCATGTGGTGCAGGGCACTCCCTTCATCGACGAAGTGCCGCTGCCGCATTTTTTCGGCTCGGGGATCGTGGTTCCCATGCCGAAGAAGAAATGGGAATCGATCACCGCCGACGATCTTGAAAGAGCGTGCGGCAAGGCGATCCGGCCGCACGACGTTCTCATTCTTAACACGGGCTGGCACAAGGTTTACGAGGACGGCGACTATTTCGCGTATTGCCCGGGCTTCGTTCCGTCGGCCGGACAATGGATGGTCGACCACCGGGTAAAGGTCGTCGGTCATGACACGCAGGCCAACGATCATCCGTTGGCCACCGCCATCGGCCCGCAACGGAACGGCCCGCTGCTTCCTCATCTTGAGAAGGAATATTTCGACTGGTCGGGCGGGCATGACTGGGCCAAGGATTTTCCCGACTGGGAGCCCGTGCATCAGATCCTGTTCAAGAGCGGAATTCTGGGTATCGAGAATGTCGGCGGCGATCTCGATCAGGTCACCGGCAAGCGCTGCACCTTCGCTTTTTTCCCGTGGAACTGGGAGCGGGGCGACGGTTGCATCATCCGCCTCGTGGCCATCACCGATCCGGGCCAGGCTTACCGCATCGAAAAGGGCGACGCATTCTGATGCTGGTCAAGCGCTTTAACGATGCAAAACCCTATGAGGCGCCAAACCACCGCGGCGTCGTGGGATTGCGCCTGCAGGGCTTCGAGCCGGGGGGCCCTGTCAACCAGTGGGTCGGTCTCAGCCAGTTTCTTCCGGGTGGCGGGGCGGGGCCGGATGCGACACCCTTCGAAAAAGTCTATGTCGTGCTTGAAGGTGAAATGACCGTCATTGTCGATGGCGTCGAATCGGTGCTGGGCGCACTTGATTCCTGCACCATTGCGGCGGGCGAGGCGCGTGAGATCGTGAACCGCGGCAACCACATGTGCAAGATGTTGGTTGTCATTCCCTATCCACCGGGCGTGAAGTCATGAAAAATCCGCTGTCGCTATTTGATATCACGGGAAAAGTCGCGGTCGTCACCGGTGCTTCGGGGGCGTTTGGAAAAGTAGCGGCGCAGGTTCTCGCGGGGGCCGGGGCAAAGCTCGTTCTCACTGCTGGCAAGAAGGCGGAACTCGATACCATCCTCTCGGACTGTTCAGCGCTGGGGGCCCAGGCAGAAGGGGTGAACCTCCGGCCCTCCACGGAAGGCAACTGTGCCAAGATCGTCGATGCCGCGATCAAGCGCTTCGGCCGGATCGACATTCTCGTCATGGGGTCGGGCAAGAACGATGTGGCTAAAATTTCCGATCTGACACCTGCACGATTTCTCGATGTCATGGATGCAAATGTGACCCAGTCGTGGCTGATGGCGCGGGCTGCGTCGGCGCAGATGCTCACGCAGGGCGACGGCGGCAAGATCGTGTTGATGTCTTCGGCGCGGGGCATTCTCGGACATCCTGCCGGATACACCGCCTACTGCGCTTCGAAATCGGCCGTGGACGGAATAACCCGGGCGCTCGGCTGCGAACTGGGCGCCACCGGCATCACGGTGAACGCCATCGCGCCCACGGTGTTCCGGTCACCCTTGACCCAGTGGATGTTCGAGGACACCGAAAAAGCGGACGCCGTCCGCAAGGGTTTTCTGGCGCGGGTGCCTAAAGGCCGCCTCGGCGAGCCTTCCGATCTCGCCGGGCCGCTGCTGTTTCTTGTATCGCGAGCCTCGGACTTTTACACCGGCCACATTCTTTATGCCGACGGCGGCTATACGGCGGGCTGATGCCGGACAAACCCAACATCGCCATCATTGGCGCGGGGCTCATGGGCCACGGGTTGGCGCTGGTGTTCGCCGCCGGCGGCCACCGGGTGTCGATCACCGATCCATTCCCCAAGGTTCTGGAAACGGTGAAAAGCCGGATTGCGGCTACTCTTGCGACTTTGGGCCACGAGCCTAACGCGATCGCACTGGTGAGCGCCGTGCCGGGGCTGAAATCGGCGGTCGATGGCGCTGAAATAGTAATCGAAGCCGTGCTTGAAAAACTGCCGTTGAAGCAGGAGATTTTCGCGGAGCTGGAGCGCCACGCAAGTCCCGAGGCGTTGCTTGCTTCCAACACCTCGGTCATCCCCATTGGCGAGATCGCGGCCAAAGTCCGGTCGAAGCATCGCGTGCTCGGTACGCATTGGTGGAACCCGCCCTATCTCGTTCCCCTTGTCGAAGTGATCCAGGCCGAGACGACCGACATAGCCGCCGTCACCCGCATGATGGCGCTGCTGAAGGCCCTCGGCAAAGTGCCGGTACATGTGAAGAAGGACATACCGGGCTTTGTTGGAAACCGGTTGCAGCATGCCCTGTGGCGCGAAGCGATTGCGCTGGTGGCGGACGGCGTGTGCGACGCGGAGACAGTCGACCTCGTCGTCAAAAGCAGTTTCGGCCGCCGTCTCGCGGTGCTGGGCCCCCTGGAAAATTCGGATATGGTGGGCACCGATCTCACCCTCGATATCCATGAGACCATCCTGAAGCATCTCGACAGATCGGAAGCCCCAAGCCCATTTCTTCGTTCACTTGTGCGGAACGGTAAACTGGGGTTCAAATCGAACTCGGGTTTCAAGGACTGGAACGACGAAAAAAAGAACGCACTCAGGGGGGCCGTTGCAAGCCATCTGAAGATGCTTAACCAACTACTGGACACATAGGGAGGAACACATGCCAGTTTCGAATTTCACTCGGCGCCGCCTGCTTACAACCGCGAGCGCCGCCATCGCAGCACCGGCGATCCTTCGCGTCACCCGCGCCTCGGCACAGGACGCGGTGTTCAAGATCGGCTTCGTCAGTCCACAGACGGGTCCCATTGCCGGTTTCGGCGAGGCCGACGCCTACATTCTGGACGGCATCGCCAAGACATTCGCCGGCGGTATCCAGAACAACGGCAAACCGGTCAAGATCGAGATCATCACGAAGGATTCTCAATCCAATCCGAACCGCGCTTCGGAAGTGGCCTCTGAACTCATCCTCAAGGACCAGGTCAATCTCATTGTCGCGGCCTCGACGCCCGACACAACCAACCCGGTGGCCGACCAGGCTGAACTGAACGAGGTGCCTTGCATCACCACCAATTGTCCATGGCAGCCTTATTTCTTTGGCCGCAATGGCGATCCGGCCAAGGGTTTCAACTGGACCTATCACTTCTTCTGGGGCCTCGAAGACGTCATCGCCAATTTCCTCGGCATCTGGGATCAAAGCGGAGTCGCCAAGAAAGTGGGCGGTCTGTTCCCCAACGATGCGGACGGAAATGCCTGGGGCGACGCGAAACTCGGCCTGCCGACACCATTGGCCGCGGCGGGTTATCAGGTAACCGATCCCGGCCGCTATCAACCGCTCAACAATGATTTCTCTTCCCAGATATCGGCGTTCAAGTCGGCCGGCTGCGAGATCGTCACCGGTGTGATGATCCCGCCCGATTTTGCCACCTTCTGGTCGCAGGCCGCACAGCAGGGCTTCAAGCCCAAGGTCGCGACCATAGGCAAGGCGCTGCTGTTTCCTTCATCAATCGAGGCGTTGGGCGACCGGGGCGATGGACTCACCACGGAAATCTGGTGGTCGCCCAACCATCCGTTCAAGTCGAGCCTCACCGGACAGAGCGCCAAGGAATTGGCGGATGGTTACGTCGCCGCGACCGGCAGGCCGTGGACACAGCCCATCGGCTTCAACCACGCATTGTTCGAAGTGGCGGCCGACGTCATCAAGCGGGCCAGCGATCTTTCCGACAGCAAATCGATTCTCGACGCCATCGTGGCGACGGACATCCAGTCGATCGTCGGTCCCGTCAACTGGAAGGCTGGGCCGGTCAAGAATGTGCAGAAGACACCGCTCGTTGGTGGCCAATGGCAGAAGAAGGACGGAAAATACGAGCTCGTCATCACCACCAATGTGCAGCATCCGGAAATTCCCGTCGGCGGCGATCTGAAACTTCTGAACTGACGGACCAGCGTCCTGTCTCTCTTGCGGCTTGAGGCGGTCAACAAACGCTACGGCGCGCTGGTGGTTACGCATGACGTTTCGCTTGCGGTGGAGAGAGGCGAGATCGCTGGAATTCTCGGTCCCAATGGGGCAGGCAAGACCACGCTGTTCAATCTCGTAGCTGGAACGGCAAAGCCGGACGTAGGGCGCATATTTTTCGATGATGAGGACATCACCGGCGCAGCCGTTTCCGAGCGTTGCCGCAAGGGGATCGCGCGTTCGTTCCAGATTCCGCATCCCTTTGGCGGCATGACGGTGTTCGAGAATGTGCTGGTGGGCTCCACCTTCGGCGGGTCGGACCACGATCCGCTGGCGCGCACCGCCGATGTGCTCCGTCTGACACAACTCGACCGCAAGGCCAATGCGCTGGCGGGAACGCTCACATTGCTCGAACGCAAGCGGCTGGAAATGGCGCGCGCCCTTTCCACCGATCCGAAACTTCTGCTGCTCGATGAGATCGCCGGCGGTCTGACCGATCAGGAGTGCCAATCGCTTCTTGCCGCCATCCGTGACATTCATGCCTCAGGCGTCACCATCGTGTGGATCGAGCATGTGGTCCATGCATTGCTCTCGGTGGCGAGAAGGCTGGTCGTCATGAATTTCGGCAGGGTCATCGCCGATGGCGAGCCTGCCGCCGTGCTGGCCAACCCGGAAGTCAAGGCGGTCTATATGGGAGAGGATGTCCATGTCTGATCACCTCCTGAACGTTCACGGCTTGCAAGCGTTCTACGGCGACTTCCAGGCGCTGCACGGCGTTTCGTTTACTCTGCGAAAAGGCGAGATGCTGTCGCTGATAGGCGCCAACGGGGCAGGCAAGTCGACGCTCCTGAAAGCGCTGTGCGGGTTGGTAAAGGCCGAACCGGCGTCAATCCGCTGGAAGGGGCGAGACATCGGAGGAATGCCCCCGCATGAGATTGTGAGGCTCGGCGTCGGCCTGGTGCCGGAAGGGCGGAGGCTGTTTCCATCCCTCTCGGTTGAAGAAAATCTGGTACTCGGGGGGGCTGTCAATCGTCCCGGTCCCTGGCGGCTGCAGGCGATTTACAATCTCTTCCCGGCTCTTGCGGAAAAACGGCACGCGCCTTCCACCTCGCTGTCGGGCGGCCAGCAGCAGATGGTGGCGATCGGCCGGACACTGATGTCCAATCCCGATCTGATCCTGCTTGACGAACTGAGCCTCGGTCTCGCACCCATCGTCATCAAGGACATTTACGAAACCCTGCCGCGCATCACGGCCAATGGCATGAGCGCCATTCTGGTCGAGCAGGATGTCACGCGCGCGCTGTCTGTGGCGCGGCAGTTCATCTGCCTGCAGGAGGGGCGTGTATCGCTTTCGGGAGAGCCGCACGCCCACACTCGCGACGAAATCACCGCCGCCTATTTCGGAACCTGAGGCATGGACTGGGTCAATGCCATAGTGCAGGGGATATTGGTCGGTGGCCTCTATGCGCTGTTCGCGGCGGGGCTGTCGCTGATCTTTGGCGTGATGCGTTTGGTCAACATTGCCCATGGCGATCTGATCGTGCTGGCGGCCTTCGTCTCGCTTGTCATCGTCGAGGCGACGGGTCTCCATCCGCTGGCCTCGCTCGTTCTGGTCGTGCCACTGATGGCATTGGCCGGTTACGCCCTCCAGCGTGGCATTCTCAATCATACGCTGGGCAAGGATATCCTGCCGCCGCTGCTCGTGACCTTCGGCCTGTCGGTCATCCTGCAAAACGGGCTTCTGGAAATCTTCACCGCCGACAGCCGCAAGCTCAATGCGGGGCCGCTGGAAACGGCGAGTCTCAATGCCGGCGCCGGAATCGATATCGGCGTGCTGCCACTTTTGATGTTCGCGACCGCCGTCGCCGTCATCGCCGGATTGCAGTTCATCTTCTACCGGACCGCATGGGGACGCGCTTTTCGCGCTACCTCCGACGACAAGGAAATCGCGCAATTGATGGGGCTCAATATCGGGCATGTCTATGGGCTGGCGATGGCGCTGTGCCTCGCTGTTGTCGGTGTCGCGGGCGTGTTCCTGGCGATCCGCTCGAATTTCGATCCCTCGCTCGGACCCGGCCGCCTCATCTTCGGCTTTGAAGCTGTTATCATCGGCGGACTCGGAAACCTGTGGGGCACGCTTGCCGGCGGCGTTATTCTTGGCGTCGCACAAGGCCTGGGCGCCGCGATCAATCCGGGGTGGCAGGTGCTCGCCGGTCATCTCGCATTTCTTCTCGTGCTGGCGGTCCGCCCCAGGGGCCTGTTCCCCCGGATTGCAGGATGAGCACGTTTGCGATTTCGCGCGCAACCGCCATCAGCCGGGCCGCTTCGCTGTTGGCGCTCCTGCTCATCGTCGGCCTGGCGGCGGCACCCTGGTGGGCGACGCGCGCGGATCTGCATCTCATTGGCGAATTCGCAACCTATGTAGCGCTGGCCAGCCTGTGGAACCTGCTGGCGGGTTACACCGGTCTCGTTTCGGTCGGCCAGCAAGCCTATGTCGGGCTTGGCGGATATGTTCTGTTCACCACCGCGCTTTTTCTGCACATCAATCCGATGCTGGCCATTCCACTCGCCGGGCTTGTCGCGGCAGCGATAGCATTGCCAATGGCGAAACTGGTGTTCCGCCTGCAAGGCGCTTATTTCGCCATCGGCACCTGGGTCGTGGCG
>JANLYR010000078.1:0-1650 GCA_031365765.1 Hyphomicrobiales bacterium
TGTTCCGCGGCAAGCCTTCCATGCTGGGTGCCGCATCGGGCGCCGTGGCGGGCCTGGTCGCCATCACCCCGGCCGCGGGCAATGTCGGCATTCCTGGCGCGTTCGTGATCGGCGCGGTCGCCGGCGTCGTTTGCTTCTGGGGCGTGTCCGGCCTCAAGCGCATGCTCAAGGTCGACGACACGTTGGACGTCTTTGGCGTGCACGCCGTGGGCGGCATCGTAGGCGCCTTGCTGACCGGCGTCTTCTGCTCGCCGGACCTGGGCGGCCCCAGCTTCACTGCCGACTGGGTCACCGGGGCGATCACCAAGCCCGCGGACTACTCGATCATCGGCCAGGTGATCGTGCAGGCCAAGGCGGTCGGCATTACCGTGGTGTGGTCTGCCGTCGTGGCCTTCGTCGCCTACAAGATCGCCGACATCCTCATCGGGCTGCGCGTGCCCGAGGAGCAGGAACGCGAGGGATTGGACATCACGTCGCACGGGGAGTCCGCTTACAACTGATTCGGCTTCCTCCGGCAGCACAAAAAGCGGGCAGGCGACTGCCCGCTTTTCTTTTTAGTGGCACCGAAGATGCGAACTTTTTACCGGGCGATGCCTCCAAAAGAGCGCCAACCGGTCCGGAAGGATGCATCCGCCAACCCCGAGCTCGGGTCTTTGTTGCTCCGGACGTTTATAATTTTCAATTGCTTACGTCTGGAAGACCCACCCCTTGCCCAAGCGTCTCGGCGAAATCCTCATTGAACGCGGCAAGCTCGATCCGGCAAACCTCGAGCGCGCCTTGAAGGTCCAGGAAGGCGAGTCGCGCGACAAGATCGGCGTGATCCTGCTGCGCCTGGGCATGGTGTCGGGCCGCGATCTCGCCGACGCGCTCGCCGACCAGCTCGACCTGCCGCTCGCCCAGGCCTCCGACTATCCGGAGCTGCCGTTGATGGAAGAGCGGCTCTCGGCCAAGTTCCTGCGCGATTCCCAGGCGGTGCCGCTGCGCGAGGACGACGAGGAGCTGGCGCTGGCGATCGCCGACCCCACCGATTCCTATGTGCTGTCCGCGGTGCAGATGGCCTCGGGCAAGCGCGTGCGGCCCTACATCGCCGCGCCCAACGAGATCGACGCGGCGCTGGAGCGCCTCTACGGCGGTGGCAAGTCCTCGATGGGCCAGATCGTCGACAACATCCAGTCGCGCGAGGACGAGGACGACTTCGGCGACATCGCCCACCTGAAGGACCTCGCCTCCGAGGCGCCGGTCATCCGGCTGGTGAACCTGCTCTTCACCAAGGCGCTCGAGCAGCGCGCCTCCGATATCCACATCGAGCCGTTCGAGAACCGCCTCATCGTCCGCTACCGCATCGACGGCGTCCTGCACGAGGTGGAATCGCCACCGCGCCGCCTTTCGGCCGCGGTGATCTCGCGCGTGAAGATCATGGCTTCCCTCGACATCGCCGAACGCCGCCTGCCGCAGGACGGCCGCATCAAGCTGAGGGTCGCCGGCAAGGAGATCGACCTGCGCGTCTCCACCATCCCGACCATGCACGGCGAGAGCGTGGTGATGCGGATCCTCGACAAGGGCGGCGTGCCGCTCAATTTCGATTCGCTCGGCTTCGAGGGCCCGGCCCTGGAGCGCTTCCTCAAGTGCCTCGACGACGTGCACGGCATC
>JANLYR010000090.1:0-5886 GCA_031365765.1 Hyphomicrobiales bacterium
GGAAATTGCAGCCGGTGACGAGAAAGGCGCTGATGAAGTCGCCCTAGGTTCCGGTCAGGTGTTTGCGGCCCATGTGTGTTCATTGCCCGGCTCGCGGCAAGGCACGGGTGGTGAGGGAATCAAAGATCTGGATTGTGCTTACATCATAATGCAAGCCGACCCTGCTGCCATGCGGTGTACGAAAATCTCGCGGCATTCGCACCTGAATTTCAGCAGCTCGATCACCGCCGGTCTTGGCGACAAGGATCACCTCGGGACCAAGCACCTCGGTTGTAATGGTTTCAACACTCATCGGGGTCATGTGCCTTGCAGCGCCATCAGACAGATGAAAGTCCTCCGGACGCAATCCGAGTGTCACCGATTTTCCCACATGGCTGAGGAAACCCCTGGCCTGGGCTGCCGGAATAGCGAATACCAGATTGCCCGATACAGCGTTCACCGCGCCGTCGCGTCCCGCCTCAAGCCGGCCGGCCAGCAGATTCATCGGGGGAGTGGCGAGGAACCCTGCAACGAAAGTATCCGCCGGGTTGCGGTAAACATCCATTGGTCTGCCCACCTGTACGATCTCGCCGTCCCTCATGATGCAAATTCGCTCGCCCATCGTCATCGCCTCAACCTGATCGTGCGTGACATGCACGATCGTTGTCCCGAGACTGCGGTGGAGCCTGATCAATTCGGTGCGCATTGCCGCGCGGAGCTTGGCATCGAGATTCGACAGCGGTTCATCGAGAAGGAACGCCTGTGGCTCGCGCACCAGGGCGCGGCCAAGAGCCACGCGCTGGCGCTGCCCGCCTGAGAGTTGCGACGGCTTGCGATCAAAGAGCGGTTCAATACCGAGCATTCCCGCGGTTTTCCTGACGCGCTGCGAAATCTCGCTTTCGTCCACCCGCCGCAGCTTGAGGCCAAAGCACAGGTTCTCAAGCACCGTCATGTGCGGATAGAGTGCGTAGTTCTGAAAGACGATGGCGATGTCGCGGTGTGCCGGGTCGACATCGTTGACGCGCCGCGACCCGATCATGATATCGCCCGAAGTGACGGTTTCCAGTCCGGCGATCATCCGCAGGGTTGTTGATTTTCCACAGCCCGACGGGCCAAGCAGGATCATGAACTCGCCATCCGCGATGTCGAGCGATACGGCACGCACGGCGGAGACACCGTTGGGATATGTCTTGTTGATATTCTTCAGGGTGATCGATGCCATGGTGGCTCTCTGCGGGGCTTAGGACGTCAGTTGAGGGTGCGCATGTAGCGGTAAAGGTATGTCGTCAGCGCCAGGATCAGTGCCAGAAGAATGGCTGCCATCGCCGAGGCCTCGCCGACATTGAGACTGACGAAAGCCGTGCGATAGATATAGTAGCTGGCAAAGTCCGTCGCGTTTCCCGGGCCGCCGCGCGTCATGATGTAGATGAGGTCATAGGTCTTCACGGCAAAGATGAGACGGATGAGCAGTGTCACGATGATGACCGGCCACATCAGCGGCAGCGTGATGTGGCGAAAGGCCTTGAGTGTCCCCGCGCCATCGACCCGCGCGGCCTCGTAGGGTTCTTTCGGAAGCGCTGACAGGCCAGCCAGCAGCAACACGATCATGAACGAAACCTGATGCCAGATATCGACCATGACGATAGTCCAGATCGCTACTTTGGTGCTCCCGAGCCAATTCACCGGCGCTATGGAAATCACCGTCAGCAAGTAGTTCACGATGCCCAGGGTGGGATGCAGAAACATGCGCCAGATCAGGCCGACGATCCCCGGATTCATCAGCAGCGGGCACAGCAGGATGCCGTAATAGATCGGCTTGAAGCGCTCGACGCTGTTGAGCATCAGGGCAACCGCGAAGCCGATGACAAATTCAATGGACACGACTCCGGCGACGAACAGCAGGGTAAGCCACAGGCTGTGGCGGAACTCAGCATCTCCGATCGCCGCAAGATAGTTGTCGAACCCGGTGAATGAATCAAAGTTGGGAGCGATCAGGGTATAGTCGTGCACGCTGGTGAACAGCGCCCAGAACACCGGAAACACAATGACCGCAAGCAGCAGGGCGAGTGCCGGAGCCGACATGAACCAGCCGAACCGTCTGTCGGACGACTCAATTGTAGGAAGCTGGTTCATGTCATACACGCGGCAACCGGCGCTACTTCAGCTTTCCATCCTTCTTGGCGAGATCGGCCATCTCGCTATCGACAGTGGCCAGCGCATCGGCGGGAGACTTTTCACCCGCCACGGCCAGGCTCAACTCGCGTCCGAGCACCTCCACCAGTTGGGGAGTGTAAGTGAACACCGGAAAGTTGTGACTGGTCAGCAGCAATTGCTTCAACGCCTTGGCGTAGGGGTATTTAGCATTGACATCTGGATCGTCGAAAATGTCGGTGCGGGTTGGCGAGCCGCCCAGAAGCGCGCGTTTCTTGGCGATTTCATGCGACTCGACCCACTTCAGGAACGTCCAGGCGGCATCGGGATTGGGACTCGATTTCGGAATGGCCCATCCCCAGGCTCCGTTGAGACTGCCTCCGGTCTCGGGGGTGGGACCGGGAACCGCCATGATCTCGACTTTGCCAACCACCGATGACTTCGAGGGATCGTCAATGCCGGCGCGGAAGAAATTATACGTGATGTAGCTGTAGGCCTTGCCCTGCGCCATGACATTGAAGGCTTCGTCAAAGGAGAAGCTTGCGGCGCCCAGCGGTCCATACTTCGCGATATTCGTGGAATACTGTTCGACCGCTTTCACGCCGGCCGCATTGTTCAGCGTCGGCTTCCAGCTTTCGTCGTGGTAGTCTCCACCGTTGGCGAAAAGATAGTTGGACCATTCCATTGCGATCGGGTCGGGGCGCAGCCCCTGGTTGACGACGCCATAGAGGCCGTCCTTGGTGAAGAACTCGACCTGCTTGAGATACTCGTCCCAAGTCTTTGGCACGCCAAGATCGATGCCGTATTTGGCCTTGAAATCCGCCTGGTTTTTCGTGTCCGCCAGGAGGTCCGTGCGATACAGCATGCCCATGGCGTAATTGTAGAATGGCAGCATATAGGTAACGCCGTCGACCTTTCCGACAAGGTCCATCAGCTTGGGCACATAGACCGAAGTGTCGAATTTGTCGGCGGCGATGCGTTCGTCGAGCGGCAGGAGCCAGCCAGCCTTGGTGAATTCTCCGACCCAATAGAAATCGACGACGAGCGCTGAATAGCTGCCCTTGGCGGCAACCAGTTGCGGCACCAGCTTGGTGTGCATTTCAGCGTAATTGACGACTTCAAGATTGACTTCGATTCCGGTTTCCTTGGTGAATTCCGGCACCAGTGTCTTGACATATTCAGTATCCGGAACGCCTTCCATGAGTATGGTGACCGTTTCGGCGTACGCATGCGCCGACATCCCCGCTACCAATGTGAAGCCTAACAGGACTCGCCTAAGCATTTTCATCTCCCTCAAAGGCCCACGTGATGAAATCTGTTCACTTGAGGGCCCCAAGTGACAGTCCCTTGATAAGATGCTTGCGCAGAAATGGCAGCAGTGCAAACACCGGCAGAAGGGAAACGACGGTTGCTGCCGCCAGCGGGGCGATCTCGACACCCGCATGGGTTTCCAGGCTGGCCAGTCCCACGGGCAATGTTTGTGTCCCGGGTCCCGATAAAACAAGCGCAAACAGAAACTCGTTCCAGCTCAAGATGAATCCGAGCAGGCCCGCCGCAAGGATGCCCGGCGCGGCGACCGGAACGGCGATCAGACGAAACGCTTGCCAGCGGCTTGCGCCATCGACCCTTGCTGCCTCTTCGAGCCGGGCGACGTCGCCTTCAAAAAACGATACCAGAATCCACGAGAGAAACGGCAATGCGATCGTGAGATGGGCGACAACGAGCGCCGTTCGTGTCTGCAGCAGGCCGGCCAGGAGAAATACGCCAAACAGCGGCAATACGATGATGATGGGCGGTAGCATCTGGCTGGCAAGCACGCCGAGCCGGAGGAGCGATCCGCCAGTGTTGAAGCGGGCAAATGCATAGGCCATGGCCGCTGCGAGCGGCAGCGAGACGTCAGTGGCAAGGAGCGCGATCAGCAGACTGTTGACGAACCAGCTGACAAAGGGAAAGCGTTCGAAAATCTCGTAATAGTTCATGAAGCCGAGTGTCCCGACTTCGGGTGGAATCTTGTAGGCCGTAAGCCGATCGGTCAGGCTCACGCGCAGGAGCCAAAGCAATGGCATCAGGATCGCCAACGAAAATAATGTCAGGATGGCGTGCGGGATCACGGTCTTCGCGAATTTTTTCATCACGGCGTCAGTCCATCCTGACGCCGCCCGTGACATTGACCCCCTGGCCAGTCATGAAGCGGGCGCTATCCGAACACAGGAACACAACCACGTCTGCCACGTCCTCCGGCGTTTCGATACGTCCAAGCGGAGTCTGCGCCACGTATTCATTGAAAACCTGCTCGGCCGAAATGCCGCGAAGCTTTGCTTCCCATTCAATCTCGCGCGATTGCATGCCGGTTTTCACAAAGCCCGGACATACGGCGTTTACGCGTATGCCGTGCGGCGCGAGTTCGCGGGCTAACCCTTGCGTCCAGCCAAGCACGGCGAATTTGCTGGCGGAATAGTGGGCGAGCAAAGGCGCCCCCACTTTTCCCGCCAGCGAAGCGGTATTGACAATAACCCCCTCGCCTTGCGCCAGAAAATTTCGGGCGGCAATTTGATTGGCGAGAAAGATACCCCGGGCATTGACGGCGAAATTGAAATCCCACTCCTCATCCGAGAGATCAATAGCACGTTGCATCGTCGAGACGCCGGCATTGGCGATCAGGATTTCGTATCCCCCAAGTTGTTTCTGTACATTGCGGAAGGCAGACTCGACGCTCTCCCGCTTGGTGACGTCAATGGCCACTGCTTTCGCGCCGTGAATCTCCGTTGCGGTTTTTTCGGCTGCCTTGATATCGATGTCGCAGATCGCCACGCGCGCACCCTGCCGGGCAATCGCCGCAGCAATGGCCCGGCCGATACCCGTGGCCGCGCCTGTGACGATGGCCCGCTTTCCGGAAAGCTCAGGGAAGGTCGGTGGAGTTGGCATGGGCGATACCTGAAGTGAACGTCTGGAGTATAGTGCAACAAAATCGCACAACACAAGAGTGGTATTGTTGTATTTTGTGTGATTTTTTGATAGAAACGAATGGCGTTCGCATCATCGCGCCGTGAAGGATGTTTCTATGACGACCAGGAAGAATGAACGTGATGTGCCAGCGAGCCATTTACCGCGTGGTTCATCGAGTGGTTTCCGCCCATTGGCGCGGCAGCGCCAGGTTCAGATTCTCAGCCGATTGACGGCCATCGGAACTGTCCAGGTCAGCGCCATGGCCCATGAACTCGGGGTTTCCGAAATGACCATTCGGCGCGATCTGATCGACCTTGAGAACGAAGGCAGGCTGACGCGCATCCATGGCGGAGCCGTGGATACCGGCAAGAACCGGCGGACGGTGTTCGACCCCGACGAACCGCTGTTTGAAGCGCGGATGCAGCGCCACTATGAAGCAAAGCAGCGCATTGCCATGACCGCGGCCGTTCTGGCGGCGGAATGCAAGACGATCGCGCTGGATGTTGGCACGACGACCTTGCTTTTGGCGAGGCATCTGCATGGCGAAGCCCAAGCGAAAATCTTCACCAACAGCGTTCGCATTGCGGCGGAACTGGCGGCACATGCCGCTGAAGTCTATCTCCCTGGCGGGCGCATGCGCCGCGATGAAATGTCGATCAGCGGCCGCGCGGCGGCGGAGCAGTTTCAGGACCTCTGGTTCGACATCGCATTCCTTGGGGTTTCCGGCGTAACCAGCGGCGGTATCTTCGACTATTCCTTCGAGGATGCCGACATGAAGCGAATCTACCTGCGCCGCTCCGGCATCAAGGT
>JANLYR010000112.1:0-1965 GCA_031365765.1 Hyphomicrobiales bacterium
ACCGAAGGCAAGCGCTTCGCGAACGGGAGCCTGATCGTCGGCAGCCCGGCGCGAGCCGTGCGCCAACTCACCGACCAGGAACGGCAGACGCTGCGCCAATCAGCAATGCAGTATGCCGACAAGGCCGCCCTCTACGCCCAGCAGCTAAAGCTGGCCTAGCCGCTCCGCGACGTCTCGATTCCGGCTAATTCACCTTGCAATATTTGGTGCGGTTGGGTGCGTTAGGGCGGAGCCAGTTATCGAGATAATAAGCAATCATTGGGTCGATCTTGCGGGGCGCCAGCGGCGCCACGAATGGCGCGGCATCACGGTTCCAGCCGGCGATACATTCTTGGTTGGTTGCCTTGCTTGCACCGCAATCGACGAGGTTGCGGAACGCCGCCTTCCATTGCGTGAAGGCAGCGCGGTCCATCACCGCCCCATGCCCTGGCACCAGCGTTTTGAAAGGCACAGCCTCGATCTGGTCAAGCGCGGACACCCATCCGGGAACACAGGCCGTGTCCATGAATGGCGCGAAAGCCACCACCAGATCGCCCGAGAAGACAGTTTTTGTCTTAGGATCATACACCCACACATCGCCTTCAGTGGCTGCAAAAGGTGCGAGATGGAGGTCGAGCGGACGACCCGCGACTTTGCGACGCTCCGACCGCGTCACAGGATTGGTGGGCATAAGATCGGCCTTGTCTTCAATCGCCGCGAAATCGGCCCGGATCTCCGCCTGCTGCTCGGGCGGCGCTTGGCCGCTGGCAATATATTCCTCCGCATCCTTGCGGCTCTGGGCAAAGAAACCACTCAATGCCCCAACGACCGCGTTTGAGGTGATGATCTGCGCGTTGGGATAGACCGCGCGGATCTCCTGATTCCCGCCCGAGTGATCGAGGTGCCAGTGGGAATTGATGATCGCGACGATCGGTTTTCCGCGGGTTCTGGCGGCCGCCAGTATCTTGGCCTGTTGCAAAGCATGACGCCCGGTATCCATGACGATCAGGCCCTGCGGCGCGTCAAGAATGATGCTGTTGCCGTCCGGCTGCCGGTCTTTTTCGAACGTCCCTGGGATGATCTCGAATGATTGCGTCGTTCGCGTCGCCGTGCTGCCCGACATAGTTGAACAACCACTTGCGGCGAGCAGCGCCGCACTCATCAGCATCCTCGGCTTGAGCTTCATCACGGGCTTGCCTCCCCCAACATTCGTGGGGGGCTTGCGGTCAAAGGCAGGGGTTAGCCAGGGCTGTTCGTCGGCTGCACATCAGGCGCCGACGAACGGTCAATCAATAGACCCGCGCCTTGGGCTTTATATATTCGATGTCGTCGGTCAGCGTGAACTCGTGCACCGGGCGATAGTCGATCTTGACCGCGCCGCCCTTCCCGCCCCAGCCGTCGAACCAGGCGATGGTGTGCTTCATCCAATGCTCGTCGTCGCGCTTGGCGAAATCCTCGTGCATGTGCGCGCCGCGGCTTTCCTTGCGGTTGGCGGCGCAATGCATCGTCACCACCGCCTGCGCCAAGAGGTTGTCGAGTTCCATCGTCTCGACCAGGTCGCTGTTCCAGATCAGGCTGCGGTCGGTGACTCCGACGTCGGCCATGCGGCGGAAGACCGCGTCGATTTTCTGTACCCCTTCATCGAGCGTTCGCTCGGTACGGAACACGCCGCAATCGGCCTGCATCACGCGCTGCATTTCAAGCCGGATTTCGGCGGTTGGACTGGTCCCCTCGGCGTGGCGGAATTTATCGAGACGCCCGAGTGCAAGGTCGGCGGCATCCTTGGGCAACTCATTCTGGATCGCGCCCGATTTGATCACTTCGCCCAAGCGGATACCGGCGGCGCGGCCGAACACGACGAGGTCGATCAGGCTGTTCGAGCCGAGGCGATTGGCGCCGTGGACGCTGACGCAGGCCGCCTCGCCGACCGCGAACAGGCCCGGCACCACCGTCTCCGGATTGCCGTCGCGGATGGTCATCACCTCG
>JANLYR010000119.1:0-1515 GCA_031365765.1 Hyphomicrobiales bacterium
GGCGGCGCGGCTGGCGCTTCTGCGTGTTTCCCATGGCTCGCCCAGGTCCGAAGGTTTTCTTGGACGTCTCATCCACAATCTGGCCGACACGCTCGAGATGATCGGCGGCGCGATCCACCACGGCTTCGAGAAGGCTGATCAACACGCCCCATCCCGTCATGGCGGTAGTTTGCGGCTTCATCGCCCGCTTGACGTAGGCCGGAAATGCCTGCGGATGGTGATACCTGATCGTTATCAAGATGTTATCCTTGATAATGAAGGTAACAGGAGAGGATTCCGGCTGGTCGTTCTCACCGCGCCGGATGAGATTCGCTGTCATGAAGGCCGCGCCATCTTCCTGATAGAGCCGGCTTGAGGCCTCGATTTCGGCCAGTTCCTCGCGAGTTGGAATATCAATTCCCAGATACGCTTCGACAGCCGCTTCCTCTTCGGCCGTGGGTTCGATCAAATCAAGCCAAACGGATTCAGGCGGCACCTCGGGTGTGCGGGCCGCAGCAAATTCCGTCAGGCAGCCGTTGGCTGCTCCATAAGCATTGAACATGGGAGGACTCGAGGAAAACGGGTTATTCACTTCCGTATCCCTCATCGCGGGGGAAAACAAGCAGGCGATCGTCCGACCTAGGCCGAGGCTTACTTCCGCGTGCCGACTACTCCCAGTCGAGAACGACCTTGCCGCAGCTTCCCTGCTTCATCAGCGCGAAGCCCTGCGCGTAATCCACGGCTTTCATGCGGTGGGTGATGACCTTGCGCACATCGAGGCCCGATTGCAGCATGGCGATCATCTTGTACCAGGTCTCGAACATTTCCCGGCCGTAGATACCCTTGATGGTGAGCGACTTGAAGATGACGCGGTTCCAGTCGACCGTCGTCGGGCCGGATGGAATGCCCAGCATGGCGATCTTGCCGCCCATGATCATGTGGTCGACCATCTGGTCGAAGGCCTTGGGGGCGCCCGACATTTCAAGGCCGATGTCGAAACCCTCGCGCATGCCGATCTTCTGCATCACCGATTTCAGGTCTTCCCTCGACACATTCACCGTCACGGCGTCGGTTACCTGGTTACAGAGGCCCAGACGGTAATCATTGATGTCGGTGACGACGATGTGCCGTGCGCCAACATGGCGGCAGACGGCGGCTGCCATGATGCCGATGGGGCCCGCACCTGTAATCAGCACGTCCTCGCCCACCAGATCGAAGGACAGCGCGGTGTGGACGGCGTTGCCCAAGGGATCGAGGATGGCGCCGATTTCGTCGTCGATTTCTGGAGGCAGGTGAATGGCGTTGAAGGCCGGGATCTTGAGATATTCGGCGAAGGCGCCGGGCAGATTGACGCCGATGCCCTTGGTTTCGGGGTCGAGATGGAAGTGGCCGGCCCTGGCCATGCGGCTCTTCATGCCGATCAGGTGGCCCTCGCCCGAGACGCGATCACCCACTTGCACCGTGCGCACGTGGGTGCCGATTTCGGTGACGACGCCGGCGAATTCATGGCCCACCACCATGGGCACGGGGATCGTC
>JANLYR010000340.1:0-14496 GCA_031365765.1 Hyphomicrobiales bacterium
CGATCGCCGCGATGCCTTCTTCGGTAAAGTCAAGCGTGACTCCTTCGGTATTCAGCAGCGCCACATACTGCTTGACCAGGCTCGCTTCGGGCTCAGCCAGAATGCGCCTGAAATCCTCCTTGCCGAGCGCTTGGAGTTCGACCCGGATCGGCAACCGCCCCTGCAGTTCGGGCAGCAGGTCGGAAGGCTTCGCCAAATGAAACGCGCCCGATGCGATGAACAGGATATGATCCGTTTTGACCGGTCCATGTTTGGTCGAGACGGTCGTTCCTTCAATCAGCGGCAGCAGATCGCGCTGCACGCCTTCGCGGCTGACATCGGCGCCTTGGCGCTCCGACCGGGCGCAGATCTTGTCGATTTCATCGAGAAAGACGATGCCGTTGTTCTCGACCGTATCGATGGCTTCCTGGATGATCTGCTCCTGATCGAGGAGTTTGTCGCCTTCCTCGGCGAGCAGCACGTCGTGGCTGGCCTTCACCGTCGTCCGGCGCTGTTTGGTCCGCCCGCCAAAAGCCTTGCCGAGCATGTCGGAAATATTGATCACGCTGGCCGAGGAACCGGGCATGCCCGGAATGTCGAAGGAAGGAACGCCGCCCGCGTCCGCAACCTCGATCTCGATTTCCTTGTCGTCGAGTTCGCCCGCGCGCAATTTCCGGCGGAAATTCTCGCGCGTTGCTTCCGACGCGGTTTTTCCTACCAGCGCTTCGATCACGCGCTCTTCGGCATTGAGTTGCGCCTTGGCCTCCACATCTTTGCGGCGCGCCGTGCGCACAAGCCCGATCGCGGCTTCCAGCAGATCGCGGATGATCTGGTCGACGTCGCGTCCGACATAGCCAACCTCGGTAAACTTGGTGGCTTCGACTTTGAGGAACGGTGCATTCGCCAGCCTTGCGAGGCGGCGGGCGATCTCCGTCTTGCCCACTCCGGTCGGCCCGATCATCAAGATGTTCTTGGGATAAACCTCGTCCCGCAGCGCGCCCACGATTTGCTTACGCCGCCAGCGGTTGCGCAAGGCGATCGCCACGGCGCGTTTGGCGTCTTTCTGTCCGACGATGTGGCGGTCGAGTTCGGAGACGATTTCGCGCGGAGAAAATTCGGTCATTCAATGCTTTCAACGGTGATGCTGACATTGGTGTAGACGCAGATTTCGGCGGCGATCGCCATGGCCCGCCGCGCGATGGCCTCCGCGTCAAGATCGGTATCGAATAAAGCCCGTGCTGCGGCGAGCGCGTAGTTGCCCCCTGAACCGATGGCGATGACACCGCGCTCGGGCTCAAGCACATCGCCCGTGCCGGTCAGAACCAGGCTCACGGTGCGATCGGCGACGATCATCATCGCCTCCAGCCGGCGGAGATAGCGGTCGGTCCGCCAGTCCTTGGCCAGTTCCACGCAGGCCCTGGTCAACTGCGAAGGATACTGTTCCACCTTGGCTTCCAGCCGCTCAAATAGCGTCATGGCATCGGCGGTCGCTCCGGCAAATCCCGCGATCACCTGGCCGTTGCTCAACGGGCGCACCTTGCGGGCATTCGCCTTGATGATGGTCTGGCCCAGCGAAACCTGGCCATCGCCCGCGATCACGGCCTTTCCGCCCTTGCGGACGGTCAAAATGGTGGTTCCATGCCATTGGATCGGCTCGCGCATTCCATGTCCTTTTCAGCTTGGAGCTTGATGTAGGCGGGGCGGACCCTAAAGAAAAGCCACCCTTGGCCATTTCTTGCTGCATCTGCTAAGAGGCGGCACCAACACGGGAATATCATGCGCAAGGCAGAGATCGAACGAAAAACCAACGAAACGGAAATCTGCGTGGCAATCGATCTCGATGGCGGGGGCGCGTGTGACGTAGCGACCGGCGTCGGTTTTCTCGATCACATGCTGCAGCAGTTGGCGCGGCACGCCTCCATCGATATCAGGCTGCGGGCTAAAGGCGACACCCATATCGACGACCATCATGTAACCGAGGACACGGGCATTGCACTGGGCCAGGCCGTCGCCAGGGCTTTGGCGGACCGCAAAGGCATAAAGCGCTTTGCCAGCCATCATGTCGCGATGGATGATGCACTGACCTGTGCGACGATCGATATTTCAGGGCGTCCCTACTTGGTGTGGAATGTCAGGTTCACCAGCCTGAAGATCGGCAGCTTCGACACCGAGCTGGTGCGGGAGTGGTTTCAGGCCTTTGCCATCAATGCTGCGATCACGCTGCATATCAACACGCTTTACGGCGACAACAGTCACCACATCGCCGAGTCGTGCTTCAAGGCACTAGCCCGCGCACTGGGCGATGCGATAGCGCTCGATCCCAGAAACAAGGATCGCGTTCCCTCGACCAAGGGGACACTCGGCGGCTGATGGCAGTCTATTCCGTCTTCAGCAATGCCGCGAAATCGCCGGACGACGTGGTCTTCCTCAAGCAGGGATTTTCCTGGCCGGCGTTTCTTTTTTCGGTTCCATGGTGCCTGTGGCATCGCTTGTGGATCGCCGCGATCATCATTGCAGCACTTGTCATCCTGTTTGTATCCCTGTTCGACGGCACCATGGCGTTGATCCTGATGCTCGCCATGCTTCTCGCACTGGGATTTTGCGCCGGCGAATTGCGGCGAGGGGCACTCCTCGCCAAGGGTTTCAACGAACATATGGTCGTATCCGCCAGCAACCGGGAGGAGGCGGAACTGCGCTATTTCCTGGCCGCGGCTGAGGACGTCTCCGCACTGTCGGGTGTAACTTCGAAACCGTTTCCCCCGAACCACCACGAGCCCCTGGGCCTGTTTGGTACCGCGCGATGACGGTCGCCATCGTCGATTACGGCTCAGGCAATCTGCATTCGGTTGCCAAATCTTTCGAACGCGCGGTGCATGACAATAAATTGTCAACGACGATCGTCGTGACCTCAGATCCCGACACCGTCCGTAACGCCACGCGGATTGTCCTTCCCGGCGTTGGATCGTTCAATGACTGCCGCGACGGATTGAAGAAGGTCGCGGGCATGTGGGAGACGCTGGACGAACAGGTCCGTCGGCGCGGCAAACCGTTCCTCGGCATCTGCGTCGGACTTCAGTTGATGGCGGACCGTGGAGTGGAATATGGAACGAGCGAAGGCTTCGGCTGGATTCCGGGCGAAGTGAAACGCATAGAACCGGGCGACCCGTCGCTGAAAATCCCGCACATGGGCTGGAATACGCTGGACATCGCTCGCCCCCATCCGCTCGTCGCGAATTTGCAACTGGGCGAAGACGGGTATCATGCTTATTTCGTCCATTCCTATCATCTCGCGGCCCAGGACCGGGCCGATGTCATCGCCACCACAAATTATGGCCGGCCCATCACGGCGCTGGCAGGCCGCGATAATTTCGCCGGCACGCAGTTTCATCCGGAAAAAAGCCAGGCGCTCGGGCTTCGCCTGATAGCCAATTTTCTCAACTGGCATCCATGATTCTTTTCCCCGCGATCGACCTCAAGAACGGTCAGTGCGTGCGCCTCAAACTGGGCGACATGACCGATGCAACAGTCTTCAACGACAACCCCGCGGATCAGGCAAGCCGGTTTGAGAGTGCGGGCTTCCGCTGGCTGCATGTGGTTGATCTCGACGGCGCGTTCGCGGGAAAACCTGTGAACGCCGAAGCTGTGGAAAATATCATCGCGGCGGTCCGGATTCCGGTTCAGCTCGGCGGCGGAATCCGCAGGCAGCAACAGATCGAAACCTGGCTGACCAAAGGCGTGGCGCGAGTGATCCTCGGCACGGCCGCCCTTCGCGATCCTGAATTGGTCACGGTGGCTTGCCGTCTTTTCCCTGGCCGTATCGCCGTCGCCATTGATGCTAAAGGCGGCAAAGTTGCTGTCGAGGGATGGGCCGAAACCTCAGACATCACGGCGATTGAATTGGCCCGGCGCTTCGAGGACGCGGGCGTGGCCGCGATCATCTTCACCGACATCGACCGCGACGGTCTTCTCGCTGGCCTGAATGTCGCCTCCACCCTGGCGCTGGCGCACGCCACCGCCATCCCCGTGATCGCCAGCGGCGGCCTTGCATCGCTCGACGATATCCGGCGGCTGCTCGAACCTGACTGCGCGATTCTCGAAGGCGTTATCTCGGGCCGCGCCCTTTACGATGGCCGCCTGGACGCTGGAGCCGCGCTGCGGATGATCGGCGGTCTTCCATGCTGAAGGCTAGGCTCATTCCTTGTCTGGATGTGAAGGACGGACGCGTCGTCAAGGGAGTGAAATTCGTTGATCTCCGTGATGCGGGCGACCCCGTCGAGGCGGCGAGAGCCTATGATAAGGCAGGCGCCGACGAACTCTGTTTCCTCGACATCACCGCCACCCAAGAAAATCGCGGCATCCTGTTCGACATCGTGTCGGCCACCGCGGAAGCCTGCTTCATGCCGTTGACGGTGGGCGGCGGTGTGAGGTCTCTATCGGACATCCGGCAGCTTCTTCTCGCCGGTGCCGACAAGGTCGCCATCAATTCCGCCGCCGTCGCCGGCCCTGCCTTTGTCGGCGAAGCGGCGCGTAAGTTTGGAACGCAATGTATCGTGGTGGCAATCGACGCGAAATCCGTGGGCCAGGATCGGTGGGAGGTTTTTACCCATGGCGGCAGAAGGCCAACAGGCATCGACGCGGTTGGTTTCGCCCGCGAAGTCGCCCGGTTGGGTGCCGGTGAAATCCTGCTGACATCCATGGATCGAGATGGAACCGGAAGCGGATTTGATATCGCCCTGACAAAAACGATTGCCGACGCGGTCGGCATTCCCGTAATCGCTTCGGGCGGTGCTGGCAATCTCGATCATCTGGTGCAGGGCATATCTGAAGGCCATGCCGCAGCCGTCCTTGCCGCTTCCATTTTTCATTTCGGCACTTACACGATAGACCAGGCCAAACGGCATCTAAGCGCGAATGGCATCCCGATGCGACTCCTCTGATGGAACCCGCAAACATGACCGACCACCAATTAAACACTCTCGCCGGTCTGGCCGACGCAATCGAACTGCGCCGGAACGCACCGCCGGCCGAATCATATACGGCAAGGCTTTTGTCGCAAGGGGTGGAGAAGTGCGCGAAGAAACTGGGTGAGGAAGCGATCGAATTGGCGCTCGCCGCGGTGTCGGCCAACAAGCCGCAGATCACCTCGGAGGCGGCGGACGTTTTCTATCATCTGCTTGTGCTTCTGGCCGCCAGCGAAGTGTCGATCGCCGATGTCATGAACGACCTTGAAAAGCGGAAGGGCGTAAGTGGACTCGCAGAAAAAGCCGCGCGCGCGAGGGACTGATGGAGGAACTCGCCCGAGAAGTTTCGCCGTTTCGCCGCTTTTCACGCGAGGAATGGGCAGCCCTTCGCGCCGATACGCCGATGACCCTGACGCAGGCCGACCTCGACGAGTTGCGCGGCCTCAACGACCGGGTCGATCTGGCCGAGGTCGAGGCGATTTACCTGCCACTGTCCCGCCTGCTCAATCTTTATGTCCAGGCGACCCAGGGCCTGTTCCGGGCCACGAATAATTTTCTGCATATCGCGGAGCGCAAGGTTCCTTATGTCATCGGCATGGCAGGCAGTGTCGCTGTGGGCAAGAGCACCACGGCTCGCGTGTTGCGGCGCCTGCTTTCGCGCTGGCCGAACACGCCCCGCGTCGATCTCGTGACGACGGATGGTTTCCTGTTGCCCAACGCCGTTCTGGAGCGCGAAGGCCTCATGACGCGCAAGGGTTTTCCCGAATCCTACGATCTACCGGTGCTTCTGCGCTTCATGTCCGATATCAAGGCGGGCGAGCGCAATGTCACGGCACCGCTTTATTCCCACCTGACCTACGATGTTCTGAAAGACGAGCGCCTCACCATCGACCAGCCCGACATCCTGATCGTCGAGGGGCTGAACGTCCTGCAGACGGGCCGGCCACCGCGCGACGGCCGCGGCATTCCAAATGTGTCGGACTTCTTCGATCTTTCCATCTATCTGGATGCCGATGTGGCGGACCTGCGCAAATGGTACATCGATCGCTTCTTCTCGTTGCGCGACGGTGCGTTCCGCAATCCCTTGTCCTACTTCCACCGCTATGCGGCGCTTTCGGACCGCGAGGCGCATGACACCGCGGCGCGCATCTGGCAAACCATCAATCTCGTCAACCTGCGCGAGAACCTGTTGCCGACGCGGCCGCGCGCCGATCTGGTGCTGCGCAAGGGCGCCGATCATTTCGTCCGCAGCGTTTTTCTGCGGAAATTATAGAAGCCCCGCCTTCTCCGCATGAAGCTTCAGGTTGATCTCCGGCCTGGCTCCTACATGCGAAATTACTTCGGCCGCCGCCAGCGCTCCCAGTTGCGCGCAACGGGGAAGCGGTTGGCCCGCAGTGAAGCCGAACAGAAAACCGGACGCGAACAGATCGCCCGCCCCGGTCACATCGACAACCGTGTCGACCGGATAGGCCGGCGCTGCATGAACCTCATCGCCGCGCACGACAACGCAGCCGGCGGCCGATCGCGTCAGCACGGCGATCGGACAATCGCGGCGTATGGCCTGCAGGGCGCCGTCAAAACTCTGCGTCTGGTAAAGCGACTTGATCTCGGATTCGTTTGCGAACACGATATTGATGTCATTGCGGATGAGATCGAGGAAGCTCTCGCGATGGCGTTCGACGCAGAAGGAATCGGACAGCGTGATCGACGTCATGCGATCATGGTCGCGCGCGATCCGCGCCGCTAGCCGGAACGCTTCCATTGCTTCCGGCCGGTCCCAAAGATAACCCTCCATGTAGGTGAGGCGCGCCGCCACCACGGTGTCTATGTCGATATCGGCGGTCGTGAGGTTTACGCAAGCGCCGAGATAGGTATTCATCGTGCGCTCGCCCTCGGGCGTTACCAGAATGAAGGAGCGCGCCGTCGCCGGACCCACTTCGGCCGCCGCGCTGTCGAAGCGAACACCCTGCGCACGCATGTCGTGCCGGAACACCGCACCCAGCTGGTCGTTCTTCACCTTGCCGAAATAAGCCGCCTTGCCGCCGAAGGAAGCGATCCCCGCCACGGTGTTTCCAGCCGATCCGCCGGAAATCTCGATCGCCGGCCCCATATCGGCGTAGAGCCGTTCGGCTCTTTCCTCGTCGATGAGGTTCATTGAACCTTTGACCAGCCCGTGGCCGGTCACGAATCCGTCCTCGACCCGGGCGATCACATCGACGATCGCATTGCCGATACCCAGGACGTCGATTGCAGCGTTTTTCATTCTCACCTCGTGAAGCAACGATGCGGGTAGCCGAAGCCGCTTGCGCTGGCAAGCTGCCCAACCTAAATGGAAATCATGATAGCGGCAGCCTTCAAAGCGCTTGGCGATGTGTTTTCACCCGCACTGCGCACCATCCTGTGGAAAGCACTCGGCCTCACACTCCTGCTGTTCATCGCCGTCTTGATCGGGGTCGAGATACTGATTTCGGTTCTCGTAGCACTGCCGTGGCCGTGGGCGGAAACCTTGGTCGCTATCGGCGGTGGCCTTGTGCTCGCGGTCGCATTCTTTTTTCTGATGGCGCCCGTGATGGCGATCTTTGCCGGTCTGTTTCTCGATGATGTGGCGACACGCGTCGAGACCGCGCATTATCCGGCGGATCGGCCCGGCGTTCCGCTGGTGGGCACCCGGGCAATGGTCATGTCGCTGCAATTCGCTTTCATCGTCCTCGCTGTCAATCTCGCTGTGCTGCCCTTGGTATTCACGGGATTGGGGGCAATCGCCTTGGTGGCCGCCAATGCCTATCTGCTCGGCCGCGAATATTTCGAGATGGTGGCGATGCGGCACATGGAGGTGGAGGATGCGCGCCTGGTCCGCAGACTCAATACGCCACGCATCTTCATGGCCGGACTCATTCCGGCGGCCCTGGCCCTCATTCCGGTCGTGAACATCGTGGTGCCGTTGTTCGCCGTGTCTTACTTCGTCCACATCTTCAAGCAGGTGATGGCGTCTTCGGCCAAAACCGGCATATATCGCTGATCAGGCACCGCCAGCATTCGGGCTTCCGTGCCTTGCACACATAGCGGCCATGCAGAATGAGCCAGTGATGGGCGTGCCCCTGATAGTGTGCGGGGATCGATTTGACCAGACCGTCTTCCACCGCGCGCGGCGTTTTGCCAGGTGCTAGACCGGTGCGGTTGGAGACCCGGAAGAGATGGGTATCGACGGCGATCGTCGGCTGGCCGAACGCGGTGTTGAGCACGACATTCGCGGTCTTCCGGCCAACCCCCGGCAGCGCTTCGAGCGCCTCGCGAACGGCCGGCACGGTTCCGCCATGCCGTTCGAGCAGCGCTAGCGAGAGTCCGATGAGATTTTTGGCCTTGCTATTGAACAGACCGATGGTCTTGATGTGGTCGCGAACAGCGATCTCGCCGAGAGCCACCATCTTCTCCGGAGTTCTGGCCGCTTTGAACAAGGCAGGCGTGGCCCGGTTCACGCTGGCGTCGGTTGCCTGGGCCGACAGCACGACGGCAACCAGCAGCGTGAAAGCATCTGTGGCTTCGAGTTCGCCCTTGGGTTCTGGCACGGCAGCCGAAAAGCGCCTGAAAATTTCGGCGATGTCGGCGGGTGACAGCTTTCTTGTCTTCGCCATGATTTCCCTGTTTGATGGCTCGGTAGGCTAAACCCATGCACACAAGCAACCCGAAAATCTGGCGTGCCGTATTGCGGCCCCATCGCTCCCTGTCGAAGCGGGGATTTGCCATGGTGATGCTTGTCATCGCCGCGGTCAATTTCGTTGGTGGCGCGATGTTCTACCTGGCGGGCGCCTGGCCCGTGACGGGTTTCATGGGACTTGATGTGGCACTTCTCTGGTGGGCCTTTAACCGCAATTTCGCCGATGCCCGCCGATCCGAGCGAATCGAAATCAGCGAAACCGAGGTTGTGCTTGAGCGTCTGGATAAAAGCCAACAGGTCCAGCGCCTAACCTTTGTCAGGGCCTGGGTCCGGGTTGAACTCGACGAGGACACGGAACGCGAACTTGTCGGGGAACTATATCTGCGTTCGCTTGGCCGGAGCATCCCGATAGGCCGGTTTCTAGGGCCGGCCGAGCGCAAGAGCTTGGCGAAAGACCTGCGAAGTGCCCTGGCCGCGCGCTGTGCATGAACAAGAATCGGGTGGCATGGCGCGGCACCCGTCCCTAATCTCCGTGCATGAGCAACATTGACTTCGAAACCAGTCCGGCCCGCGACTATGAAAAGGTCCGCGCCAGCCTCGCATTTCTGACCGAGAACTGGCGTGACCAGCCCTCCCTCGAAACGCTCGCCGAAAAATCCGGATTGAGTGCGCATCATCTCCAGCGTGTTTTTACGCGCTGGGCGGGCTTGAGCCCGAAGGCTTTTCTGCAGGCTTTGACCATCGATCATGCGAGACAGCTGCTGCGCGATTCGGCCAGCGTTCTCGACACCGCCTATGAAGTCGGCCTGTCGGGTCCGGGGCGCCTGCATGATCTTTTTGTAACCCACGAAGGCATGACGCCTGGAACCTACAAGGCAAGGGGGCTGGGGCTGACGGTCCGCTACGGTTTCCACGATTGCCCCTTCGGCCAGGCTTTGGTCATGGCAACCGACGCCGGTTTGTGCGGGCTGGCCTTTGCCGATCCGGGAAGCGAAGCGGCGACTTTGGCGGATATGAAATCCCGTTGGCCGCAGGCCGAGTTTGTAGCCGATGAAGTCGCCACCGCTCCCTATGCGGCACGCGTCTTCGAGACCGGTCATTGGAAGCAGGACCAGCCGCTGCGCGTCGTCTTCATCGGGTCCGATTTCGAGATCCGCGTATGGGAGACTTTGCTCCGCATTCCGCTGGGCAAGGCGTCGACCTATTCCGACATCGCGGCGCATATTGGAAAACCCTCGGCGGCACGGGCCGTGGGCACTGCGGTCGGCAAAAACCCGATATCCTTCGTCGTACCCTGCCACCGCGTGCTGGGAAAATCCGGCGGCCTCTGCGGCTATCACTGGGGCCTCACCCGCAAGCGCGCCATCCTGGGATGGGAAGCCGGCATTACGGCGCGCGCCGCGTGATCAGAGCTGCATGTAGAACAGGGCCGTATCCTCGGGCTCGCCGGCGGACGAAAGGGCATAGCCCGGATAGTATCCAGCACAGGTGAAGCCCAGACCGCGATAGAAGGCTTCGGCCGAGCCATGCGCCACGGCGTCGAAAGTGAGCAGTGTCAAACCGGTCTCGCGGGCTTTGCCGGTCAGTGCGTTCATCAGGAGCGTGCCAATCCCCCGGCGGCGGAATTTCCGATGCACCAGGAGCTTTGCAACATCGCCGCGATGCTGCTGGTTGGGCGGCCAGGCTTTCTGCAGCAGCACCGTTCCCGCCCATTCGCCGTCGCATTCAGCCGCAAACTGCAGGGTCCGTTCACTGGCGATCGTGGGTTTAACACCGCGCCAGAATTCCTGGGCGTCGCTCCGGTCAAGCGGCCACAGGAAACTGACCCCCGCGCCCGACTGAACCGCATCCATCAGAAGTTCCGCCAGCCAATCCAAATGACCGTCGTAACCGGACGCGTCCAGCAGACGGATGGCGATCACGGCGCAAGCGTCTCGATCGACACGGGCCGTGAGTCCGCGCCGAGGCGGTAGACAACGGGCACGCCGGTTTCCAGTTCGCGCTTGAGAATCTGGTCCGGCGACAACCCCTCGATCGCCATTATGAGGGCCCGCAGCGAATTGCCATGCGCCGAAACCAGGACGTGCTTGCCCGACAGAACCTCGGGCTGAATGTGCTTCATGTAATAGGGCAGCGCCCGGGCCAGCGTATCGCGAAGGCTTTCACCGCCTGGAGGCGCGACATTGAATGAACGCCGCCAGATCAGCACCTGCTCTTCGCCCCATTTCTTCCGGGCGTCATCCTTGTTGAGCCCGGTAAGGTCGCCGTAATCGCGTTCGTTCAGCGCCTGGTCGCGGGTTTCCGGCAGGCCCGTCTGCCCAAGTTCGTCGAGTATCAGCGCCAGGGTGTTCTGTGCACGGACGAGTGCGCTGGTGAAGGCCATGTCGAAATGCAGGCCCTTGTCCTTGAGCAACCGGCCGGCGGCGCGCGCTTCGGTCACGCCCTTCTCCGAAAGCCCCACATCCTTCCAGCCGGTGAACAGGTTCTTGAGGTTCCACTCGCTCTGTCCATGACGCACCAGTACCAGCAATCGGTCCATGTCAGTCCAATCCCAAAACATCGCTCATTGCATAAAGCCCGGGCTTGCGTTCCATCGCCCAGGCTGCGGCGCATACCGCCCCTCGGGCGAAGATCTCGCGGCTTTCGGCCTTATGCACCAGTTCGATCCGTTCCGATGGCCCGGCGAAGATGACACTGTGCTCGCCCACGACCGATCCGCCGCGCAGCGCCACGAAACCGATATCGCCTGAGGGTCTCGCACCCGTATTTCCATCCCGGTTGCGGATCGAGCGCGATTTCAGCGCGATGCCGCGGCCCTCCGCCGCCGCCTGGCCCAGCAGCAACGCCGTCCCCGACGGCGCGTCGATCTTGTGTCGGTGGTGCATTTCCACGATCTCGATGTCGAAATCCTCGCCCAGCGCCGCCGCCGCTTTCCGCACCAGCGCGGCCAGCAGATTGACGCCCATGCTCATATTGCCCGATTTGACGATCCGCGCATGGCGCGCCGCCGCCTTGATCCTGGCCTCGCCCGCCTCGTCGATTCCCGTCGTGCCGATCACATGGACGATCCGCGCCTGGGCCGAGAGTTCACACAGCGCCACGGTCGCTGCCGGAGTGGTGAAATCGATGATGCCGTCGATCCGGGTGAAAAGATCCAGCGGATCGCTCTCAATGACAATGCCCAGGCGGCCGATACCGGCGAGTTCGCCCATGTCAGCTCCGCAATGGGCGGACCCTTGCGGTTCGAGTCCCCCGGCGACCGCCAGCCCCTCGGTGTCGTGAACCATCCGCGTCAGGACGCGGCCCATGCGTCCGGCGGCCCCGGCGATTGCGAGCTTCATGTATGTCCCCTGTCGTGGAGCGTCATAGCAACGCGGCGGTCAAAATCAAAGCAAAGGGAAATGTCGGGTCAGACGCCTTCGACGACCACGATATCGGCCAGGCCCGCGGCCTTCCGCTTGAGCTTCGCCGCCTGGTATTCGGCCGAGTTGTAACAGTCGATGGCGGCCTGTAGTGAAGGGAACTCGATCACCACATTGCGCAGCCGCCCATCCCCTTCCATCTGCTCCGATTTCCCGCCCCGCGCCAGGAAAGTCGCACCATATTTGCCAAACGCCTCGGGCGCCGACTGGACATATTGCGCATACTGCGCGGCATCGGACACGGTCACATGGGCGATCCAGTATCCCTTGGCCAAAGCTAGACCCCGAACCCGTCCCAGAACGCCTTCGCCTTGGCGAAGAAGCCTTCCGATTCAGGCGAATTGTTGCGCGCTTCCTTCTCGAAATCCTTGAGCAGGTCACGCTGGCGCCGCGTCAGATTGACCGGCGTTTCGACCGAGACCTGGATATACATGTCGCCATGCTGGGCCGAGCGCAGCACCGGCATGCCCTTGCCACGCAGCCGGAACTGCTTGCCCGTCTGGGTGCCCTCGGGAACGCTCACCCGGGCCTTCTTGCCATCGACGGTCGGCACTTCGATCTCGCCCCCCAAAGATGCGGCCGTCATCGACACCGGAACCTTGCAGAACAGGTCGGCGCCGTCGCGCTGGAAGAATTCATGCGGCCGGACCGACAGGAAAATATAAAGGTCGCCTGTTGGTCCGCCGCGCAGTCCAGCTTCACCCTCATTGGCCAGCCGGATGCGCGTGCCGTCCTCGACACCTGCCGGGATATTGACCGACAAGGTCCGCTCTCTTGTGACACGGCCCTGCCCGCCGCAGGACGCGCATGGATCCGAGATGACTTGACCCCGCCCCTGGCACGTGGGGCAGGTCCGTTCGACCGTGAAAAAACCCGACTGCGAGCGGACCGCCCCTGCACCTCCGCAGGTGCTGCACGATTTGGGCGACGATCCAGGTTTGGCACCCGATCCCGTGCAACTGTCGCACACGACGGAAGAGGGCACACGGATTTGCGCCGTCTTGCCGGTGAAGGCTTCGGTGAGCGCAATCTCCATGTTGTAGCGGAGATCGGCACCGCGCGCCGCGGTGGACGCACCGCGGCCCCGTCCGCCACCCTGGGCACGGCCTCGCTGGCCTCCCATGAAATCGCCGAACAGGTCCTCGAAAATATCCGACATCGACGAGGTGAATTCGGGTCCGAATCCGGCCCCTCCGCCCGGTCCGCCACCGGCCATGCCGCCCTCGAAAGCCTGGTGACCGAATCGGTCATAGGCCGCCTTCCTCTGCGGGTCCTTGAGGATGTCGTAGGCTTCGTTGATTTCCTTGAACTTGTGCTCGACGGTCTTGTCACCCGGATTGGCATCCGGGTGGAACTGTTTCGCCATCTTGCGGTAGGCGGCTTTCAGTTCCTTTTCGTCGGCGGACCTGCCGACACCGAGAGTTTCATAATAGTCGCGTTTGGCCATAAATGGGTGTCACCGGGAAGGACGGTTGATAAAAACGCCTATAGCAGACCTCATCCCCAGGCGTCAGCCTAAAGGATGAGGTCCAGCCATCATTCTGCGTTACGGCCTCTTGTCGTCGTCCTTCACTTCCGTGAAGTCGGCATCGACGACATCGTCATCCTGTTTTTCCCCAGAAGCAGCCGAACTTCCGTCATCGCCGCCGGCCGCTCCTTGCTGCGATTTGTAAAGTGCTTCGCCGAGTTTCATGGCCGCCTGGGCGAGCGCATTGGTCTTCTCCTTGATGGCTTCGGCGTCGTCGCCTTCCATCGCAGGCCTGAGATCGGCGATCGCCGCCTCGACGGCCGACTTGTCGGCGGCCGAGATTTTGTCGCCAACTTCGCTCATGGTCTTGCCGGTCGAGTGGATCAGCGCCTCGCCATGGTTCTTGGCCTCGACCAGTTCGCGCCGCTTCTTGTCCTCGGTGGCGTTGGCCTCCGCCTCCTTGACCATCTTCTCGATGTCCTTGTCGGACAGGCCGCCCGACGCCTGGATGCGGATCTGCTGCTCCTTGTTCGTCGCCTTGTCCTTGGCCGACACATTGACGATGCCGTTGGCGTCGATATCGAAGGTCACCTCGATCTGCGGCATGCCGCGTGGCGCCATGGGAAGCCCCATGAGGTCGAACTGACCCAGCATCTTGTTGTCGGCCGCCATTTCGCGCTCACCCTGGAACACCCGGATAGTCACCGCCGTCTGATTGTCGTCGGCGGTGGAGAACACCTGCGACTTCTTGGTGGGGATCGTGGTGTTGCGGTCGATGAGGCGGGTGAACACGCCACCCAGCGTCTCGATGCCGAGCGACAGCGGCGTCACGTCGAGCAGCAGCACATCCTTGACATCGCCCTTCAGAACGCCGGCCTGGATCGCCGCACCCATGGCCACGACTTCGTCCGGATTGACGCCCTTGTGCGGGTCCTTGCCGAGGAACGCTTTCACCGTCTCGACCACGAGGGGGATGCGCGTCGAGCCTCCCACGAGGACGACCTCGTCGAT
>JANLYR010000188.1:0-2378 GCA_031365765.1 Hyphomicrobiales bacterium
AAAAGCCGACGCCCAGATCGTCCGCGACTTGACGCACCGTCCGCCCACCCGTCGCCAAAATCCGCACAGCCTCACGCTTGAAGGCTTCATCAAATACCGGCTGCTTGCCATTCTTCTTGGTCATGTCGCTCCCCTGATCTGGTCAATCTATCAGAAAAGCCCTCCACTTTTTCCGGGGAAGTCCAAACTGCAAACCGCCGCGTGAGTTCTACGATTGAGCCCCGCTAAAAACGGGGGGATTACCGGCGCAGAGCGCGTTCGTCCGAGGATGACGAGATTGTTGGGGCTGAAACAAGGCTCAACACCCGCAACCGTTTCATAGTTGTGCTGCAATTGCATAATAGTGCTATTATCGTGCCGAATCGCGGTGGTGGCATTGGGGAGATCTCAGATGGCGGATAAGAGTCAGGGCAAGGTCGAAATCAAGATTGGCAATCTCAACTTTTCTGCAGAAGGCGATCAGGCATGGCTGAGCGAGCAGTTGGCGAAGGTTATCAAGGCTGCGGAGACAATCACGCAAGCTGAGCCAATAGCGGCGAAAGGCGACAAGCCGGGCGAAGTCAAAGGTCACGTCTCGCTCGCATCATACCTGAAAACCAAAGGAGGCGAGACCAAGCAGGTTCAAAGGTTTCTGGCTACCGCCGGGTGGCTTCGCCACCGTGGTACGACGGAACTCGACACCGCTGCGGTAGCTAAAGCGCTGTCTGATCATCACCAGAAGCGGCTTGGGAACCCTGCCGACTGCTTGAACCAGAACTGTGGGAAGGGCCTCTGTGAGAAGCAGCCGGACGGAAATTTTTTCATCACGCCCGAGGGATTGAAGGCCCTGGGTGAGGATCAGTGACAGCTGCATTCGCGCTAACGGCAATCCCCAAAGGCCTCCGCGAGCCGCTGCTCTGCGCGGCGACAATCAAGATGAGAGGGCGCATTGCGTCGTCTGAAATGCTCCCGGATGGTGACCTGTTGCCTCACCTGATTTGTTCCCCGCCGGCGTTCAGCGGCGGGGGGGGGGTATGAGGCGGGTCAGCATGGCGACGCGTGACTAGTGTCCTGAACCGAAAGTTCGCAGCATTGAAATTTAGGCTTTGATCGGCGCGTTGTATACGCAGAAGCGCTCGATTGAAGCCAGGATGTCGTCGGCCGATTTTGTCCAGCGGAACGGCTTTGGCTTGGTGTTGTGCTGTTCGATGAAGGTGGTTATTGCGGCCTTCAAGGCGGCGACGCTGCGGTGAACGCCCCGTCTGATCTGGCGGTCAGTTAACAATGCAAAGAAACGCTCAACCTGGTTGAGCCAAGATGAACTGGTCGGCGTCAGGTGCACGTGCCAGCGCGGCCGGCGCACGAACCAGTTGCGGACCAACGGCGCCTTGTGGGTTGCGTAATTGTCGATGACCAGATGCACGTCGAGCCCGACCGGCACGGCGGCCTCGATCTCATCGAGGAACTTTCGGAATTCGATGGCCCGATGTCGCGGGTAGCATTTGCCGATCACCCGGCCGGTGGCGATGTCGAGAGCGGCGAACAGCGAGGTGGTGCCGTGGCGCTTGTAGTCGTGGCTGCGCCGCGCCGGTTGCCCTGGGCGCATCGGTAGCATCGGCTGGCTGCGGTCGAGCGCCTGGATTTGCGACTTCTCATCTACGCACAGCACGATGGCATGGGCCGGCGGGGAGACGTAGAGGCCGACCACGTCGCGCACCTTGGCGACGAAGTCGGGATCGGTGGAGAGCTTGAAGGTCTCCAGCCGGTGCGGTTGCAGGCCGAAAGCGCGCCAAATCCGCTGCACCGTGGAGACAGATAAGCCGCACGCCCGCGCCATGCTCCGAGAACTCCAATGCGTGGCATCCGGCGGGACGCTTTCCAGCGTGCGGACGATGACAGTCTCGATCCGGGCATCGTCGATCGTACGGGGCGTGCCACTTCGCGGCTCATCCCGCAGTCCATCCATACGATGTTTGACGAAGCGCCGGCGCCACTTGCCGACGGTCGTCTTGTCGATCCGAAGATCGGCCGCAACCTGCCGGTTCTCAGCTCCGGTCGCGCAACGCAGCACGATCCGGGCTCGCAACGCCAGGGCCTGCGCTGTGTTCCGTCGTGCCGCAAGCGATGTCAGCTCCGCCCGCTCTTCATCGCTCAGGATAAGCGCCGCCAGTCGTCGTCCCGCCATCGCCCGCTCCATGCTTCGAGAAGCCTGACACGGCGCGATGAATCTGCAATATGGCGAAGTTTAGATTCAGGACACTAGCGTTCACGAGGCTCGCATCGCTTAAAGGGCCAAGGCCCATACTTGGCAATGTTCCGAGTATCGCTGCGGGCGGTGTCCGCAGCCTGTTGGCGTTCTGGATTGGCGGTGCATCGTCCAGTGGGACGGCTCCCATCTC
>JANLYR010000190.1:0-2721 GCA_031365765.1 Hyphomicrobiales bacterium
TCCTTCTCGAAGATGCCACGGAACGGGCCGGTCTGCAGTTTGCCGATGATAGAGGGGGCAATGCCACCCGCCAGATAAACACCGCCTCGCGCCTGCGTGGTGATGGCAGCGTCGCCAGCGACACGCGCGATCCACACAATAAACTGGTCAAGGGTCTTCATCGCCGCCTCGTCGCTTTCCGCCAGAGCCGCCTTCAGCACTGCCTCGGGTGTCGACAGCGGACCATCGGGTCCCAATGCGCGATACATCTTCAGGATGCCGCCGCCCGAAATGGCATCCTCGGTGGTGAATGCGACACCCGGCTTCTCCATTTTCCGGCGCCAGTCGAATTCCTCCTGCGTCGCGACTGGCAAATTCGCATGGGCGATTTCACTTGGCAGTGCCATCCAGCCCCCACCCGGCAGCGGCGCCAGCATAGCCATTCCCAAGCCGGTTCCTGGACCGAAGACAATCTTGAGCGCGGGCCTTTCCGATTTTTCCCCGCCGATCTGCACCAGATCTTCGCGCCCCAGATAAGGCAACGACCAGGCCAGCGCCTCGAAATCGTTGAGCAGGCGCATATGCTTTGCCTTCGCGGCGCGCTTCAGGCTGTCGCGGGTAAAACTCCAGTGGCGATTGGTGAGCGAGACGACCTCGCTTTCGACCGGACCCGCCACCGCGATGGCGGCCGCTGCCAGCGATTTAATTCCGCGATCGGAGAGATACTGCCCTATCGCCTCCTCAAGCGAGGCAAAGTCATCATTTTTCAGAGCCACGGTATTCTGGATGAAGGTGGCCCCCTGCTCCACCAATCCGAACCGCGAATTGGTGCCACCAATGTCTCCGACGAGTGACAGGTCCGGCATGAACAACACCTGCCATGTCTCAAGCGGCGAGACAACTGGCAGACTGGACGGGTCAGGCAAACAGGGTTAGTTACAGGGCCCAATCTGAACCGGACAATCCCTTGACGAGTGAACTGGAGACGGAAGTTTCGCGGCGGCGTACCTTCGCGATCATCTCGCATCCCGACGCCGGCAAGACGACGCTGACCGAAAAGCTGCTGCTGTTCGGCGGCGCCATCCAGCTTGCCGGGCAGGTGCGTGCCAAGGGCGACCGCAGACGCACCCGATCGGACTGGATGTCGATCGAGCGGGCGCGCGGCATCTCGGTCGTCACCTCGGTCATGACTTTCGAATACGGCGGATGCGTCTTCAATCTGCTCGATACGCCGGGGCATGAGGATTTTTCCGAAGACACCTATCGGACGCTGACGGCCGTTGATGCCGCGGTGATGGTGATCGACGCGGCCAAGGGAATCGAGGCCCGCACCCGCAAGCTCTTCGAAATCTGCAGGCTCCGCGATATTCCGATCATCACCTTCATCAACAAGATGGACCGCGAGACACGCGAGCCGCTCGACCTCCTCGACGAGATCGAAAAAGGACTGGCGTTAACCGTGGCCCCCATGGTCTGGCCGATCGGCCAGGGCCGCGATTTTGCCGGCACCTACGACCTGACCGTGCCCCGCATCCGGCGTCTCGATGCGGACCCCGCGGGGCAGGCCGTGTCGGGACCCGACGACCCCCTGATCGGTACGCTGATCAAGGGCGACGTTCTGGCCAAGTGGAAAGATGAAATCGAGCTGGTCCGCGATCTGTGCCACAGCTTCGACCGCTCCTCCTTCCTGGAAGGCCATTTGTCGCCGGTGATCTTTGGATCGGCGTTGCGCAATTTCGGCGTGCGCGACCTTCTCGAAATCCTCATTGCCCATGCGCCACCGCCGCGCGACCAGGCGGCAGCGAGCCGCGTCGTGCATGCAACTGAAGCCAGGCTCACTGGCATTGTGTTCAAGATCCAGGCGAACATGGACCCCAATCACCGCGACCGCATCGCCTTCATGCGGCTGGCGTCGGGCAAGCTGACACGCGGCATGAAGGTCAAGATCGTGCGCACCGGCAAGATGCTGGCACTCAACGCGCCGCAATTCTTTTTCGCGCAGGACCGGTCCCTGGCGGAAGAAGCCTATGCCGGCGATGTGGTGGGCATTCCCAATCACGGCGTTCTGCGCATCGGCGATACGCTGACCGAGGGCGAGGACGTGGTGTTCACCGGCGTGCCCAGCTTCGCGCCGGAAACCCTGCGCCGGGTGAAGCTTGGCGATCCGATGAAGGCGAAGAAGCTGCGCAGTGCTCTGGGAGAACTGGCGGAAGAAGGCGTGGTGCAGTTGTTTCTGCCCGCCGATGGTTCGGCGGCAATTGTCGGAGTGGTGGGCGCCCTGCAGCTCGATGTGCTCGCCGACCGGCTGTCGAACGAATATGGCGTGCCGGTGCAGTTCGAGCCGACGCGCTACGAAGTGATGCGCTGGATCTCAAGTGGCGACGAAAAGAAGCTCGATGATTTCATCGCCGCCAACCGATTTTCCATCGCCAACGACCTCGACGGCGATCCCGTGTTCATGGCGCAGTCGCCCTTCAGCCTCAACTACGCACTCGAGCGGGCGCCGGGTATCGAGGCCAAGGAAATCAAGGAAATGCACAGGGCCCTGTAACTACGCTTTCAGCCTTGCCGCCTGGCGTGCCAGAGTTTCGACCGCCGTCCAGTCTTTCGCCTCGATCAGGTTTTTCGGCACCATCCACGAACCGCCGACAGTGACAACATTGGCGAGCGCCAGATATCGTGGTGCCGACTCGAGCGTGATGCCGCCGGTCGGGCAGAAACTGACTTGCGGCAACGGTGACG
>JANLYR010000327.1:0-11976 GCA_031365765.1 Hyphomicrobiales bacterium
TGGACGGAATATCGAAGCTGCCTGTCGCGGCGAGTGCGCGGACCGGTTCGTTCATGATATATCCCGGCGCTATGGCATTGACCCGGACGCCGCGCTCCGCCCATTCAATCGCCTGCATCTTGGTCAGGCTGATCAGCGCGCTCTTCGATACGCAGTATGGCCCCCGGGCCGGAGCCGATACCTGCCCCAGCACCGAGGATACATTTACAATGGCACTGCCGCACTTCATCAGGCGCACCGCGGCGTTGGATATCATGATCGGCGCCATCAGGTTGACGTCGAAAACCCGCTGCCAGTTTTCGCGCGTGAGTTCGAGCAGGGGGCCGTGATGAAACGTTCCCGCATTGTTGATGAGGTCATCGATGCCGCCCCACGCTTCGACCATTTTTTCCAGAACAGCGGCAATCGCGCCGTCATCGACGACATCGCCCGCATGCGATAAGGCATTCCGTCCGATCTCGCTTGCGACGCGCCGCGCCGCAATGCCATCACGATCCAGGAGTGCGATGCGATTGCCTTTTTCCGCCAGAAGCCGTGCGGTGGCCGCCCCTATCCCCGCGCCACCGCCGGTTATCAAAACGCGGCGTCCCATGAGCGTAGTTTCGTTCGGCACCTTCGAGCCCTCCCGTGACTATCAGAGTTTCCATCATGACGGGCGCTAAGTCCACGGGCGCGATTGGCGGCCTCCACGGCCTGCGAATGGTGATGCGCATCGCCATGAGCACATTCTATCTCGTTGCTGGCTACCTTCATCTTACCGCGCCGCAAGGTTTTGTTCTGATCGTCCCGAATTACATTCCATGGCCTGAATCAATTGTGTTTCTGACCGGCCTCTGTGAAATCCTGGGCGCCGTTGGCCTGATGATTCCGGCCACGCGCCGGGCCTCGGGCATTGGGCTTGCAGCATATGCGGTCTGTGTTTTTCCCGCCAATATCAATCATGCACTCAACATGATCCCGATTGGCGGTCTTCCTTCAAGCTGGTGGTATCACGGTCCGAGACTTGCCGCGCAGCCACTGATCGTCTGGTGGGCGCTGTTTGCTGGCGACGTTTTCAGTTGGCCGTTTCGCCAATCACAAAGGCGCGCATCCAGTCTGGCCACTGAGTCACCCCCACAAACAAACCGGCCGCCGGAGCAGTAGAAGGTCTGTCGCACGGGATTGGAATGCTCTATGATCGTTGAGGAGCAAAGGAGTGTGAAATGCCGTGTTTGAAACATGATCGCCGAACATTTTTACAAGTGGGAATGGCCTTCCTGCTGCTGCCTTCCGCTTCATCGCGCCTGTCCCATGCCGCCGGGCTTCCGGAGATCGTGGTGTACCGCAATCCTGGCTGTGCATGCTGCGAAGTATGGGCGTCCGGCTTGAAAGCCGTTGGGTTCCTCGTCACGCTGTCGGACGACCCCGCACTCGACAAGCGCCGGGCTGACGCCGGCGTTCCGCCCGGCCTTGCGGGCTGCCATACCGCGTTTATCGGTGACTATGTGATCGAAGGGCATGTGGCATCGGACGATATTAAGCGATTCCTCAATGAAAAGCCTGCAGCCCTCGGTCTCGCCGTTGCGGGCATGCCGATGGGGTCGCCCGGAATGGAGTCTGGCGGGAAGAATGACCACTATGACGTGATGCTGTTCACCGCCGATGGCAAGTCGCGAATTTATGCCAGCCATTGACCGGCAGGCGCCGCTTATTGCTCTTGCGGCGGCAGCATTGTTCGGAATTTCGACCCCGTTGGCCAAGCTGCTTCTGGGCGATGTCAGCCCCTGGCTGCTGGCTGGGCTGCTCTATCTCGGATCTGGACTGGGACTGAGCGCGCTCATGCTCGTGCGTTGGATGAGCGGCGGGGCCGCAGGCGAGTCAAAGCTCGTGCGCGCCGATCTGCCGTGGCTCGCTGGCACGGTATTGTTCGGCGGCATCCTGGGACCGGTCTTCCTGCTCTTCGGCCTCGCTCTGACCGATGCGGCGTCCGCGTCGCTGCTGCTCAATCTCGAAGCGGTGTTCACCTTGCTGCTGGCCTGGATGGTATTCCGCGAGCATGTCGACCGTCGCCTGTTCCTCGGTGCGCTGGCGATCGTCGCTGGCGCCATGGTGCTCTCCTGGCAGGGCGGCGTGGGCCGCATCGGATGGGGCACGCCGCTGATAGCCCTTGCCTGCCTCGCCTGGGGCATCGACAACAATCTCACCCGAAAGATATCCGCGGCGGACCCCTATGTGCTGGCAGCTGTCAAGGGAGTTGTGGCAGGCAGCGTCAACACCGCGCTGGCCATCGCCGCTGGCGCGCAGTGGCCAGCTTACGTGAGCGCCGGAAGTGCGATGCTGCTGGGCTTTGTCAGCTATGGGCTGGGTCTTGTACTATTCATCATGGCACTCCGCTCGCTCGGAACGGCGCGCACCGGCGCCTATTACGGCACCGCGCCCTTTGTTGGCGCCATCGCGGCGGCAATTCTTCTGGGCACGCCGCTGAGCGCGGCTATCCTGATCGCGGGTCTTCTCATGGCCATCGGCGCGTGGCTGCACCTGGCCGAGCGCCACGTGCATGACCACAACCACATGCCAATGGAGCATGCGCACCGCCACAGCCACGACGAACATCATCAACACGCACATGCGCCGGGCGATCCGCCGGGCGAACCGCACGCCCACGCGCACCACCATGCGCCGTTGCGCCATGCGCACGCCCATTGGCCCGATATTCACCATCGCCACGGGCACCAATCCTGATATGAAGTTTGTATTTACTCCGCCCCGTCAACCTTATGTGCGCGTCATGGGCATGCAACCCGTGTTCCCGGTGCATCGCATCTATTGCGTCGGGCGCAATTATGCAGCGCATGCGATCGAGATGGGTGGCGACCCCGACCGCGATCCGCCGTTCTTCTTTCAGAAGAACACCGACAATCTGGTAGAGGCGGATACTTTTCCCTATCCTTCCGCATCGCGCGATGTTCACCACGAGATCGAACTAGTGGTGGCGTTGAAGAGCGGCGGGCAGGATATTCAGCCGAGCCATGCGCTCGAATGTGTCTATGGTTATGCCGTTGGGCTCGACATGACTCGCCGCGATCTCCAGAGCAAAGCCAAGGATCTGGGACGTCCGTGGGAAGCCGGAAAGGCATTTGAATCATCCGCGCCTTGCGGGGCACTGGTTCCCGTGCGCAAATCCGGTCATCCCGCGCATGGCGCGATCTGGCTCGATGTCAATGGCAAGCGCAGGCAGTCCGGTGACCTCGATCAGATGATCTGGAAAGTCTCTGAAATTATCAGTCACCTGTCCGGCCTTTTCACCTTGGCTCCTGGCGATCTCATTTTTTCCGGCACGCCGGCCGGAGTGGGCCCGGTCAGCCGCGGAGATTCGCTGCACGGGCACATCGATGGAATCGGCGATCTCAACATCAACGTCGGTTGAACTTAGTCTGTGGCCGACGGCGCGCTTTTTGAAACCGCTGGCTCCTGTCTCCAACGCACGCTAGGAAATGCAGCCTGGTTTGTGGGAGAGGACGGACATGGCCACGGAGAAATATTTCTTGGAAGCCGACGACGTCGAGACACTGGCATTCGACTGGGGCAAAATCTCGATCACGGTTTCGCCGGCGGCAAGCGGTGCCCAGGCCTTCAGCGCCGGCATCGTGACCTTGCAGCCCAATGGCGGGCATGCGCGGCACAATCACCCGGGAGCCGAAGAAATCATTCATGTGATGTCCGGCAAGGGCCAGCAGATGGTGGAGGATCAGCAGGGTAAACCCATCCTTCGCGAGATCGGCCCCGGATGTTCGATTTATGTGCCGGCCAGCCGTTACCATTCCACGACCAACACCGGCTTGGAACCGATGACCCTCTATGTGGTCTACTCACCCGCGGGGCCGGAGGAATTCCTGAAAACCTTGCCCGGATTGCAGATCAGTCCACCGCGGCGCTGAGCATGGCCACCGTCGTCCTCATCGGGACGCTCGATACAAAGGGCGAGGAATATGCCTTCGTGCGCCGCGTCATCGAGGCTCGTGGCTGCGTCACGCTGGTGATCGATGTCGGCATCATGCCCGCTCACTCGTGCGAGGCCGATATCGGCTCAGAGAGGATCGCCTCAGCGGGCGGCGAACGGATCGAGACACTGCGTTCCGGCAATGATCGCGGCAGTGCCATGGAAGTCATGGCGAAAGGTGCCGCCGAGACGGTGCAAAACCTTTATCGTGATGGGAAACTCGACGCCGTCATGGCACTGGGCGGATCGGGAGGAACCGCGGTCGCCACAGCGGCCATGCGCGCGCTGCCGATCGGCGTTCCCAAGCTCATGGTATCGACGGCGGCGGCGGGCGATGTCACCTCCTATGTCGGCACCTCGGATATCATGATGCTCTATCCGGTGATCGACATCGCCGGTCTCAACATCATTTCGAAACGCGTTCTGACCAATGCGGCCAATGCCGTGGCGGCCATGGCGAATGAAGCGGCCAAGGCCGGACCGGTAAAGGCCACACGCCCGGTGGCGGCTATCACCATGTTCGGCGTCACCACAATGGCGGTCAACGTGGCACGCACGTGGCTGGAAGCGGCGGGCTATGAAGTTTTGGTGTTCCATGCCAATGGCGCCGGTGGGCGGGGCATGGAAGCGTTGATGCGCGATGGCGTGGTCAACGGCGTGCTTGACCTGACCACAACGGAAATGGCGGATGAGCTTGTCGGCGGCATATTGTCGGCGGGCCCGGAACGGCTCGATGCCGCGGGCGCGTTGGGACTGCCGCAGGTCGTATCGCTCGGCGCGCTCGACATGGTGAATTTTGGCGCCGTCGAAACCGTGCCGGAAAAATTCAAGGACCGCCTGTTCTACCGCCACAACCCGCATGTAACGCTGATGCGCACGACGTCCGAGGAATCTTACCAACTGGGAGCGATGGTGGCGCGGAAGCTTAATCGCGCCAAGGGCCCGGTCACGGTGTTCGTGCCGCTGCGCGGCGTCTCGTCGATTTCAATCGCGGGCGGCGTCTTCCACGATGCCGAGGCCGACCAGGCGCTGCTAGCCGGTCTCAAGGATAGTCTTCATCCCTCCATATCCTGCATCACGCGCGAGGCCGCGATCAACGACAGTGAATTCGCCCTCGAGATGGCCCAGGCGCTTTCTGCCATGATGAAAAAGGATCATACGAAATGAGCAACAGAGAAGAACTCATGGCGGGGTTCCGTGCCCAGGTCGCCAAAGGCATCCCTATCGTCGGTGCCGGTGCCGGCACGGGCATTTCGGCGAAATCGGCGGAGATGGGCGGCGCCGATATGATCATCATCTACAATTCCGGCCGCTTTCGCATGGCCGGCCGTGGCTCGCTCGCGGGTCTGATGCCCTATGGCGACGCAAACCAGATCGTCGTGGAAATGGCGAGCGAGGTCATCCCCGTGGTGAAAGCGGTTCCGGTCATAGCCGGGGTGTGCGGCACCGATCCGTTCCGCAGCATGCCGCGCTTTCTCGGACAGTTGAAAGAACTCGGCTTCAGAGGCGTACAGAATTTTCCGACCGTCGGGCTGTTCGAGGGCCGCATCCGCTCCAATCTCGAAGAGACCGGCATGGGTTATGACAAGGAAGTGGAGATGATCCGTCTTGCCGCCGGGATGGATCTGCTCACGACGCCCTACGTGTTCACTCCGGAAGAAGCGGAAAACATGGCAAAGGCCGGAGCCGATATCATCGTCGCTCATGTGGGCACGACTTTGTCGGGAACAATTGGCGCCAAGGATGTGATCAGTCTCGACGAGGCGGTGACGCAGGTGCGCGCCATGCTCGAGGCGGCGAAGAAAACCAATCCCGATGTGCTGGTCATCTGTCATGGCGGTCCCATCGCCAGTCCGGAGGACACGCAGTTTGTGCTCACGCGCGTGCCTGGTCTTGCCGGATTCTACGGCGCTTCCAGCATGGAACGCCTGCCGGTCGAAATCGCCATCGCCGAAACAGCGAGACAATTCAAGGCGCTGAAAATCGGTGCGCCGTGATGCACGACGAATAGCGCTTGTCAGGTTGTCTGAATTGCGATCATATCGCAGTGCAACACGAGACGCGCATGGACGATGTTTTCAATGAGATGACCGGCCGGGGCACCGAAGTGCGGCAGCCCTATGCGCGGATTGAACACTGGCTGAAACAACTGAACAGGCAGAATGTCGAACGCGCCGTGCGCGAGGCCGATGCAATTTTTCGGCGCCAGGGTATCACCTTCGCGGTCTATGGCGAAGGCGAAGCCGCCGAACGCCTGATCCCCTTTGACATTATTCCCCGCGTTTTCGCCGCCGCCGAGTGGCGGAGGCTTTCGGCCGGAATCGAACAGCGTGTGCGCGCCCTCAATGCGTTCCTGCATGACATCTACCACCGGCAGGAGATCATCCGGGCCGGCATCGTTCCCGCAGATGTCATCGTGCAGAACGACATGTTCGTGCCGGAGATGGTCGGCGTTGATCCGCCGCGCGGCATCTATGTTCACATTCTCGGGATCGACATCGTGCGGGTGAACGAGAGCGAATTCTTCGTGCTCGAAGATAACTGCCGAACGCCGTCGGGCGTCTCCTACATGCTCGAGGACCGGGAAGCGATGATGTATCTCTTTCCCGACCTGTTTCAGCAATTACGCGTGGCCCCGGTCGAGAATTATCCCGCCATGCTGCACAAGACCCTGGAAAGTGTCGCTCCACCCGCTTGCAAAGCTGAGCCCGTCATCGTCGTGCTGACACCCGGCATCCACAATTCAGCCTATTTCGAACATGCCTTTCTGGCCGACGAGATGGGGGTCGAGCTTTGCGAAGGTGACGATCTCTTCGTCTCGGACGGTTATCTCTATATGCGCACGACGCAGGAGCCGATGCGCGTCGACGTGGTCTATCGCAGGATCGACGACGGCTATCTCGATCCCCTGACGTTCCGCCCCGATTCATCGATCGGAGTTCCAGGGCTGTTCGATCTTAATCGCGCCGGACGCGTTACGCTGGTCAATGCGCCCGGCACCGGAGTTGCCGACGACAAATCGATCTACACCTATATCCCCGATGTCATTGAATTTTATACCGGTGAGAAGCCGCTGCTGAACAACGTTCCCACGTGGCGCTGCTCCGATCCGAAACACCTCAGCTATGTCGTCGATCACCTGGATGAACTGGTGGTGAAGGAGGTTCACGGCTCGGGAGGCTACGGCATGCTGGTCGGCCCCACGTCGTCGCGCAAGGTGATCGACGCCTTCCGCGCCAAACTCAAATCGCGTCCCAGCAATTATATCGCACAACCCACCTTGGCACTCTCCACCGTGCCCACCTTCACGGCATCCGGCATGGCGCCCCGGCACGTCGATCTCCGGCCCTTCGTGCTGTCGGGCGACCGGGTCCGGGTAACGCCGGGCGGACTGACGCGCGTGGCCCTCAAGAAGGGCTCGCTGGTTGTCAATTCGAGCCAGGGCGGTGGCACCAAAGACACTTGGGTGCTGGAGGACTGATGCTCGGACGCACCGCCTCGGCGCTGTACTGGATGTCGCGCTATGTCGAACGCGCCGAGAATATGGCGCGGCTGCTGGAAGTCGGTTATCGCATCTCGCTGATGCCCGGCGCGATCGAAGGCCATCGCGACGAATGGCGCTCGACGCTGACGAGTGCCGCCTGCGATGAGGCCTATGATGAAAAGCACAAGGAAATCGCGGCATCCAACGTGATCAACTTCCTGCTTTTTGACGAGGGCAATCCGAGCAGCATCAAAGCGAGCCTGGGCACGGCGCGCAACAACGGACGGGCGGTCCGCACCGCGCTGACCCGCGATGTGTGGGAAAGCCTCAACTCCACCTGGAACGAACTGACACAGGTCGATCCCCGCAGCATCACCGCGGACCGGCTGCCGGTATTTCTGGAATGGATAAAACAGCGCACAATGGCATTTCGTGGCGCGCTGTTCGGCACCATGCTGCGCAACGACACCTATTATTTCAGCCAGCTCGGCAATTTCATCGAACGCGCCGACAACACGGCGCGTATCCTCGACGTCAAGTATTTCATCCTGCTTCCGCGCCCCGGTGATGTGGGCAGCGATCTCGACATGCAGCAATGGGCCCAGATCCTGCGTTCGGTGTCGGCGCATCGCGCCTATCGCTGGTTCTACCGCGACAGCCGCTACCAGCCCTGGCTCGTCTCGGAATTTCTCATCCTGAAGGAACAGATGCCACGGTCGCTGGTGTTTTCCTATTACTGGGTCAACACAGCACTCGACGGTCTGGGTGTGCTTTACGGCCGCCGCTACGACTGCCATGATATCGCGTCCAGCACCTACCAAAATCTCAAAAGCGGCAACATGGAGGCGATCTTTCAGTCTGGCCTGCATGAATTTCTGCAAGAGTTCATGGCGTCCAACACAAATCTCTCGCGCGTCATTGCGCAAAATTTCAATTTTCCCTGAAACCCATGCGCCTGACGATCCGCCACACGACCCGCTATGACTACGATACGGCGCTCACCTATTCGGTGCAGCGGCTATATCTCACGCCGCTCGATCACGCGACGCAGAAGGTGTTGCGGTGGGAAATTTCCGCGCCTGGTATCGAGCACGCCCTCAGCTATCTCGACGGATTCGGCAACCGCGTTCATCTGGTGACGATCAATGCGCATGAGGGGCCGGTGGTGATCGGCGCCGAAGGGCTGGTGGAAAGCATGGATGCTTCCGGTCTCGTGCAAGGTCTCAACTGCCCGGCGCCGGATGTGGTGTTTCTGCGGCAAACGCGGCTGACCCGGCCCAACCCACCTATTCTGGCGCTCGCGGCCCGGGTTTTCGGAGGGGCGGACGTGCTTGCCGGCCTGCATCGCCTGATGAACGAAATCTATCGGCACGTCGCGTATGAGATTGGAACGACGGACGCATTGACGACTGCGGAAGAGGCTTTCGCCGCGGGCCGGGGTGTCTGCCAGGATCACGCGCATATTCTCATCGGCGCGGCGCGTTCGGCCGGCATTCCTTCCCGTTATGTCACCGGCTACCTCGTTACCGGCACCGGCGCATCGGCGACGGCATCCCATGCCTGGGCCGAGGCGCTGGTGCCCGATCTGGGCTGGGTCGGTTTCGATGCCGCCAATGGAACGTGCCCGACGGACCACTATGTGCGCGTGGCCGCCGGCATCGATGCCTCGGGCGTCAATCCCATTCGCGGCAGCCGCAAGGGCGGCGCCGCCGAACGCTTGAGGGTTGAAGTGAGGGTCGAGATCGCCCAACAGTAGAGCCATTACAATCGACCGGGGAGCGACATGACATATTGCGTGGGGATGCTGATCGACGAGGGTTTCGTCATGGCCGCCGATACACGCACCAATGCGGGCGTCGACAATGTTGGGAGGTTCAAGAAGCTCCATTGCTGGGTCAAACCGGGAAACCGGATTTTCGTGCTGCTCACCGCGGGCAATCTCGCCGTCACCCAGGCCGTCGTCAGCATGTTGAGCGAAGGCACGCTGTTGAAACGCAAGCGGGAAGACAATCTGTTTGCGGCCAAGACCATGTTTCAGGCGGCGCGCATTCTTGGGCGCGCCATTCGCGAAGTGAAAAAGATCGACGGCGAGTCGCTATCGACGGGCAGCGATGCCTTCGCCGCGAGTTTCATTTTCGCGGGGCAGATCGGCAAGGAACGTCCCCGCTTGTTCCAGGTCTATGCCGAGGGAAATTTTATCGAAGCGACACCCGATACCCCGTTCTTCCAGATCGGTGAGCATAAATACGGTAAGCCCATACTCGACCGCGTTGCGCGCAACGACATGAAGCTTGGCGATGCCGCTAAGATGGTGCTGCTGTCCTTTGACTCAACGCTGCGCTCCAACCTCAGCGTGGGTCTGCCGATCGACATGCTGACCTATGAAACCGGATCACTCCGGATCGAACACACCAAGCGCATCGGGCCGGACGATCCCTATTTCAAGATGCTGTCGGGCGAATGGTCCAAGGCATTGCGCACCGCGTTCGCCAACATCGAGGCTTTTGATATCTGAACGCTCTGCGGCTGCGTCAAGCCCTGCCCGATTTTTAGGGGGTTCACGGCCTCATAACCGGCAGCCCGATTGACAGGGGGTAAGGCTGCAGTAAGGTTGGATATGGCGGGTATTCAACAACTGCCACACCATGGGAGGATACTATGTCTTTTAGAAACCTAATCCTGGGGGCCTTGATGGCTGGCGCCGCTGCTTGCGGCCTGTCATCAATTGCCATCGCGGGAGAATATGACGGGGTCACGGTCAATGTGATGACGCGTCCGGGCAAGGTTATCGCCCAGCGCCTTATCGACCGCGGCGAGGAATTCACCAAGGCCACCGGCGCCAAAATCGTCGTTAACGAAGTGCCGTTCGCCGAACTGTTCCAGAAAATTCAGACGGACTGGGTGTCCGGAACCAACTCCATCGATGTCGGCGTGTTCGCCGCCGGCTGGGCTGTCGAACTGGCAGGCGCGGGGCTGCTCGAGGATCTGACGCCCTATGTCGAAAAAGACACGAAGATCGACATGCAGGATATCGCGCCGTATTTCCGCGAGATCAACCAGAAGATCGGCGGCAAGACCATGCTGATCACCATCGATGGTGACTTCCAGATGGTCTATTACCGCAAGGACATTCTGGACAAGGCCGGGCTGAAGCCGCCGAAAACCTGGGATGACTATCTCAAGGTCGCGGCCGCCATCCATGGCCAGGACATGAATGGCGATGGAACGCCGGACTATGGCTCGTGCATCTTCAAGAAGCGCAATGCCCAATCCTATTTCGCCGTCCAGACGGTCGCGGCGGGGGCCGTGCAGTCGAAAGGAACGGCGGAAGGGCTCTACTTCGACACCAAGACCATGAAGCCGAAGATCAACAACGAAGCCTGGAAGGCGGCGTTTGAACTTTACAAGGAAACCGGCAAATACGGACCGCCGGAAGAACTGAATAACGACATCGGCGAAAATCGCAGCCTGATGATCGCCGGCCGTTGCGGACTGGTGATCGACTGGGGCGATCCGGGCCCGCTGTCTATCGATCCAGGTTCGGAAGCGATCAAGGACAAGCTCTATGCCGTGATCAACCCCGGCTGGACGAAAGTTCTCGATCCCGCCACAGGAAAGCTCGTCGCTTGCGATGCGACGGCCTGTCCCTATGCGATCGATGGCGTCAACCATTCGCCCTTCGGCGCATTCGGTGGCTGGGCCGGAGCGATCAACGCCAAGTCCGATCCGAAAGTGAAGCAGGCGGCGTATGACTACCTGTCCTACGTCAACCAGGCGGCGCAATCGAATGTCGATGTGACTATCGGCTGGACAGGCTACAACGCCTATCGCAACTCGCAGCTCGACAATACCGATCTGTGGGTGAAGGCGGGCTTTAGCAAGGAAGCGGCGGAAAACTATCTCGGCGCCATCAAGGACTCGCTGAACAACGCCAACATGTCCTCCGACTTCCGCATCCCGGGAGCTCAGAGCTACACCGGCGTAGTGCTCGACCGCGAACTCGCGCGCTACCTTGCCGGTGAAATCACGGTTGACGAAGCCCTGGCCAATATCGAAACCGGCTGGGAAGAAATCACCGAGGATCTCGGCCGCGACAAGCAGGGCGAGCTCTACCGGCTTTCACTCGGCGCAACCAACAAGTAGGCCTCCGAATTCATGGCGGCAACGGTTGACAACATGACGGTCCGGTCGGAACGCACAGTTCCGGCCGGGATTGCCCGGCGCGAGTTATGGAGCGAATGGCTCGACCGTCATTCGCGTGAAATCTTCATCGCGCCGGCGGTCGTGATGATCCTGATCTTCGCGATCTTTCCCACCATCGCTTCCCTGATAATCGCGGTGTCGCGCATCAAGATGACGGGCGACGGCTATACCGCGCGTTTTGTCGGGTGGCAGAATTTCTACAAGCAGTTCGTCGGCAACGAGCAGGTGCATTTTCTCGGCCGGTTCAACGAAATGAGCTGGCTCGGCTGGGTCGTCAGTCTTGCGGTTATCGCCGCGGTGCTGTGGTGGC
>JANLYR010000374.1:0-2400 GCA_031365765.1 Hyphomicrobiales bacterium
GCGCAAACCCTTTCATTCATGGCGCGAGCGCCGTTCTTCGTACCGGTCGCGAAGCTGCATCCACCAATACGACCCCTGCACGCCGAGCCGGCCCAGCGCACCTCCCGCCCAGACCGGGGCAAAAGGCGAAAAGCGCCGGTATTCATCGTCCCCGCCCGCAATGGCGCGGGCCAGCACCATACCCGCCATGGCCGTGGTGTTGAGGCCGTGGCCGCCAAAGGCCGTGGCATACCACTGGCCATCGGCCGTTCGCCCGATCAGCGGCATCTTGTGCAGCGCGTATCCCATGAGCCCCGCCCAGGCGTAGTCGATGCGGGGATCTCCAAGCTTCGGATAGACCGACAGCATGTCGCGCTTCATGCGCTCCGCCAGGTGCTTCGGCTCCTCGATTTTCGTGGTGATGGCGCCGCCCCACAGAATGCGCCCCTGATCGATGAGCCGGTAATAATTGCTGGCGCGCCGCGTATCCGACACGGAACTCCGTGTACGGATGACATCCTGGTCGAGGGGCTCGGTCACGGCGACATAGGTGGCAACCGGCAGCACGGCGCGGCCGGTGTGCGCATGGATGCGGCGGTCGAGCGAGGACACGCAGTGAACCACATGCTCGCACACTACGGCGCCGCCTGCGGTTTTTACGCGCCAGCCCGCACCGGCTTTCTCGACCACGATAGCCTGGGAATTTTCATGGACCAGCGCTCCCGCCTTTTCCGCCAGCCGCGCCAGCAGCAGGGCGTAGCGCAAGGGATGGATGTGAAACGCGTGCGGCTTGAACAGGCTTTGGAAATAAAGTGGCGTATCGAGCAAGGCGCGGGTCTTCGCCCTGTCGAGCACTTCCACGTCTTCGTTATGGACATTGCGCATGTAATCGGCCTCGGCCCGCATCGCGCGCTCGTTTTCGTATCGCGAAACATTGAGCCCGCCCTGCCCCATGTTGATCGAGGGATCGTTGCCGGCGATTTCGCGGCGGATGAATTCGGTGCCGTGGCGCGACAATGCGTAGAGATTTCTCGCCGCATCCTCGCCGGCATGCTTGGCCACCGTGCCGATTGATTGGGCAAATCCGTTGGAGACAAATCCGCCATTGCGGCCGGATGCGCCGAAGCCTACGCGCTGCGCCTCGAGCAGGATGACCTTGCAATCGCGCCGCGCCAGTTCGAGCGCCAGGGTGAGCCCCGCAAAGCCTCCGCCGACAATGCAGATCGAGGTCGCGGCCGTCCCCGACAGGGGCGCCCGCACCATGCCCCTCGCGGCTGTCGCCTCATACCAGGTGGCCGGCGGTGTCTCGTTCAATTCAATCCCCTTCCAGTCGCGTACCGGTTCGGCTATGGATCGCCATGCGTTTCAAATCGCCTAAGGATTTCAAGGACTGGCCGTCCAAGGCCGTGACCATATTCGGCATGTCCGGGGTGGGCAAGACCATGCTTGCGGTGATGCTGCAGAAATGCGGCTGGTTTCAGTATTCCGTCGATTACCGGATCGGCACCCGCTACATGGGCGAGCACATCGTCGACAATTTCAAGCGCGAGGCGATGCGCGTGCCCTTCCTGCGCGATCTGCTGCTGTCGGATTCGATTCACATCAACTCGAACATTACCTTCGAGAACCTGAAGCCGCTGTCGACCTACCTGGGCAAGCCGGGGCGCCAGGATCAGGGCGGCATTTCATTCGCCGAATACACCAAACGCCAGAAGCAGCATTGCGAGGCCGAGATTGCCGCCCTCCTCGATGTGCCGGCCTTCATCGGCAAGGCCCGCGATATTTACCAATATGGGAATTTCGTCTGCGATTCGGGTGGCAGCCTGTGCGAGGTCGTCGATCCTTCCGATCCGCAAGATCCGGTGCTCTCCTGCCTCGCGGCCAACACCCTGCTGCTTTATATCGAAGGCACGCCCGAGCACACCCGCATGCTGGTCGAGCGTTTCCGCAAGCACCCCAAGCCCATGTATTACCAGCCCCGCTTCCTCGAAGCCAAATGGGCCGAATACAAGGCGCTGCACGGTATCGCCATGGACGATGACGTCGATCCGGACGGTTTCGCGGTCTGGGGATTCGAGCAGCTGCTGCATCACCGCGTGCCCCTTTACAAGGCGATCGCCGATGATCTCGGTTATACGGTCCGAATGCGCGACATCCCCGCTGTGCAGTCGCCGGAGGATTTCATCGGCCTGGTCTCCCAGGCCATCGACAAGTTTGCAAAGTAGCCGCCATGCCCATCCGCATTCCCAACGATCTGCCCGCCCGTCTGACGCTTGAAAAAGAGGGCGTCATGCTGATGACCGAGGCCTCGGCCGCCCGCCAGGACATCCGCCCACTGCGCATCGGCCTCTTGAACCTGATGCCCAACAAGATCAGGACCGAGACCCAGTTCGCCAGGTTGATCGGCGCGACGCCGCTGCA
>JANLYR010000379.1:0-5442 GCA_031365765.1 Hyphomicrobiales bacterium
CGGCGTTGCTGGGTCTTGTTGCAGGAGCTGCCGTTCGTCACTTTGCCTATTTTCCCTTGCGAGTGACCAGCAACTCAATGTTCCCATCGGTCGCGGCGGGGGATTGGGTAGTCATATATCCACAACTGGCCGTAAATGCGACGCCCGTGCATCGCGGTGACATTGTGCTGTTCAGATTTCCGTTCGGCGGTTCCGGCCGCGCCATCAAACGCGTGGTCGCAGTCGAAGGAGACCAGGTGACGGCCGATCAAAACGAAATCCGTGTCAATGGCGATATAGTCAATTTTGGATGGAATAAATCAAAATTGGATGCAACGCCGATTGGCTCAACGGTTGAAACAACTGTGATACCTGCGGGGTATTATTACATTCTGGGCGACAATGTAACGTCGTCGGTCGATAGCCGATTGCTTGGCCTGCTTCCTCAAACCGAAGTGTTGGGAAAAGTGACTGCCATCGTTAAAGAGCCGTGGTAGCTTGTTCCACGCCAAATGGCCGATAGACTTTTTCTCACCTCCCCACCGCTTTCGGCGGCGGGTCCCTTCCTCTCCCGCTTTGCGGTAGAGGACGAAGGAGTATTTTATGACGATCAAGAGTGACCTTACGCGGCTGATCCTGCAGGAGCAGCGGCTTCGATTAAAGAGTTTCAGCGAGGACGATGCGTGGCGGTTGGGTTGCGCCATGCGGGCTTTGGCGGTTTCGCGGAAGCTTCCACTGGTGATCGATATCCGCGTGGCGGGGCGGCAGTTGTTTGGCTGCGCTCTTGAAGGGAGCCATGCCGACAATCCGCATTGGGTTCGGCGCAAGAGCAATGTGACGCTGCGTGTGTTCAAGAGTTCGTACCGCTTCGGGCGCGAGCTTCTGGAAAAAGGTGAAAGCATCAACGCCGAGCGCGGGCTCGATCCCATGGACTTCGCGCCGCATGGCGGCAGCTTTCCGATCCATATCGAAGGCACAGGCTGTGTCGGCGCCATCACCGTATCGGGGATACCGCAGCGCGACGATCATGGCTTCGTGGTCGAGGCGCTGTGCGAATTTCTGGGGCAGCCGCATGGCGAACTGAAACTCGGGCCCGAAACGGCGGAATGACTTCCGAGATACCGTTCTATGCGCTGGCGGTGCTTGCGGCGTTCACTGTCGGTTTGTCGAAAGGCGGGTTGCCGATGGTGGGCGTCCTCGGCGTGCCGATGCTGGCGCTGGTCATTTCGCCGGTGGCGGCGGCGGCTTTGCTGCTTCCCATCTATGTGGTCAGCGACATGTTCGGCCTGTGGGTTTATCGCCGCGCCTATGACCGGCGCAATCTGATGATCCTCATTCCCGCGACAACCGTTGGCATCGCCTTCGGGTGGGCTACGGCGTCGGTTACCAGCGAGCGCCTCGTCACCTTGCTGGTGGGGGTGATAGCGCTTTCCTATTGCGTCAATGCGCTGATCAAGCGGGGCAACATCCCGACCAAACCGGCCGATGTGCCGCGCGGCATATTCTGGGGGACGCTGGCCGGGTTCACCAGTTTCGTTTCCCATTCCGGCGGGCCGCCTTATCAGATTTACGCCCTGCCGCAGAAAATGCCGAAACTCGTATTCGCGGGCACGAGCACCATTCTGTTTGCGGTGGTGAACGCGGTGAAGCTCATCCCGTATTGGGCGCTGGGGCAGTTCAATCCCGGCAACCTGAAGCTGGCGGCACTGCTGTCGCCGGTGGCGGTGATCGGGGCCTATGCCGGATTTCGCCTGGTGAAGGTCATCCCGGAGAAGCTGTTCTTCCGGATTGTCGAGGTGACGCTGGCGCTGCTGTCGGTCAAGCTAATCGCCGACGCCATTGTGGGTTAGCCCATGCGCATAGAAGCCATCACCGATCTCGATCTCCGGCTGGGTAACGCCGGTTGGGCGTTCGCCGACGCCGAGCGCGTTCGCATCGATGCGCACTGGCGCGAAATTTCCGCCCGCAATGCGCGGATCTGGAACGGCGATGTCCTGATCTGCACGAGCGCGACAATCGATGCGGGGGCTTTGACGGCGCGCTTTGCCATCACAGATTATGCAAGTTTTGTCGCGTGGCGCGACTGGGGTTGGCCCGATGCCAGCGTCATCAACTGTTTCGGCACCCCGGCGGCGCGGACATCCGATGGCGCGCTGGTGTTCGGCGTCATGGCGGGGCACACGCTCAACGCGGGCATGCTTTATCCCCCGTCCGGATCGCTCGAACCGCGCGATGTGCGGGACGATGGGACGATCGACGTCAAGGGCTCGATCGCCATCGAGCTCATGGAAGAAACGGGGCTCGATGCCGGATCGGCGGAGGAGGGGCGTCTCATTGCCATCTTCGACGGGCCGCGACTGGCCATCGTGCAGGAATTGACGTTTCCCATGACCTGCGTGGAGATCGCGGCACGCTTCGCCGCGCATATGGCGTCGCAGGGGTTGCCGGAGCTGGTGGCACTCGAAGCCATCCGCTCTCCTTCACAGATCGATTCAAGAATGCCTGGCTTTGCCCAGGAAATTGTTCGATATTTTCTGCCGAGTCCCAGATCATGAAACTGCCGTTCCATACGCTCGACGTGTTCACCACGCGGCGCTTTGCGGGAAATCCTCTGGCCGTGGTGCTGGAGGCCGACGGGCTTTCGACGGATCAGATGCAGACGATGGCGCGCGAGTTCAACCTGTCGGAAACGATCTTCGTGCGGAAGCCAGCCGATCCGGCAAATACGGCGAGTGTCCGCATCTTTTTCCCAACGGCTGAAATTCCCTTTGCCGGGCATCCCACCATTGGCTGCGCCATTCTGCTGGCGGAGCGGAAATACAAGCCGGGATGCAGCTTCGAGACGACGATCAGACTGGAAGAAGTGGCGGGGCTGGTGCCGGTCAAGGTGAGCCGCATCGGTGAGGTGGCGCGGGCCCAATTCACCGCGCCCGTGGTGCCTTATACCGTGGAGGTTCCGCTGCCGCCCGCTGCCGATATCGCGCAGGCGCTGAGCCTTGCCGCATCCGATATCGGCTTTGACGGCCACCGGGTTGCAGTGCAGGCGGGCGGACCCCGGTTCCTTTATGTGCCGCTGTCGTCGTGCGAAGCGCTGGCGCGCTCCATGGTGCGGGAACCGTTTTGGTCGAACCTCATGCAGGGGCTCGGCACCAAGGCTGCCTATCTCTATTGCCGGGGTGGCGACAACGTCCAGACGGCGTATCGCGCCCGCATGTATGCGCCCGGCGACGGCATCCCCGAGGACCCCGCTACGGGATCGGCCACGGCGCTGCTCGCGGCGCAGCTGCTGGTAACGGAAAAACTTGCCGATCAGACCCATCGCTGGACGCTGGAGCAGGGTTACGAAATGGGACGGCCCTCCGATCTTTCACTTGAAGCCGATGTGCGCGATGGCAAGCTGGTCGCGGTTCGGGTCGCGGGACGGGCGGTGCATGTCATGCAGGGAACGCTGGAGTGCTAACATGAAACAAATTGTGCTGATCGTGCATCTGATACTCATCGCCATGGGAACGGGGATGAGCTTTTCCAATCTGGTCAACATGCGGCTCAGCCGTTCGCAGACCGGCGATATCGCGAAGGGCCTGCAACTGCAGCGCCGCGCCATCGCCAGGGCAGGTGATGTGGTGATCGCCTGCATCTGGATCAGCGGTATCGCGCTCGTGTTCCTCGTCAGCGCGCAGGGGGGCAGCGTGTCCTCGCCCGCGTTCCATGCGAAGCTTGCCTTCGTGGTGCTGCTGACCGCATGCCACGGGCTGGCGCGGATGACAGCCGGTCAGCTTGCGCGCAAGCCCGATGCCGCGCTCCGCTCGCGTCTCGAATGGCTGATCGGGGGCGTATGGGTGTCGGCGATGATCGCCATCGGCCTGGCGGTTGTCGCGTTTGGATATTGAATTTTACTTGATATTGAGGATGGCCTTGGCCTCCGCCGTGATGTCGAGGCCTTCGCTTTCGTTGCCCGCACTGCATAATTGTTCCGCCTGGGCCCGCATGTCCTGCACCTGGGCGCGCTCGTCGGGCGCCAGTTCCATGCTGGCCAGCGCGTCATCGATCTGAACGAGATCGGTTTCGCACTGGCCGGCTTGTGCCTGACTGGCAAAGCTTGCAGCCAGGCAGAACGCGAGGGTGAGGGCCTTACATGCCAAGGAGGGCCAGCGCCTCGTTAAGTGCTTTTTCGGACGCCGCGTGGTCGCCCGCTTCATGGGCGGCCTTGCCGGTTTCATAAAGCGCCATCACCTTGGTCTTCGTGGCATCGTCGAGCGTCGCCGTCTTCATGGCTTCGTCGATCTTGCCCATCAGCGCCGGGCACTGGCTGGCATAGACCGGCATGGCGAGCGCTGCTGTCATCATGGCTGCGAGGATGAGTTTCTTCATGTGCCGTCTCCCATGGTTGAACACCTCAATTTGAACCCGTTTTGGTGGCGTTGGCAAGCCTACCCCGAAGCCGTCGCCAGAAGGCTATCAATCTCGGCGCGGTGCGGCATGGACGGGGCCGTGCCGGCGCGGGTGACGGAGAGGCCCGCGACCGCATTGCCAAAGCGCGCCGCCTCGAGCGGTGACTTTCCCTCCGCGATGGCAACGGCGAAGCCGCCATTGAAGGCATCGCCTGCACCGGTTGTCTCCACCACTTTCATGACGAAGGCCGGGACCAGCACGGACTGTGACGCATCGTGGAGCAGCACGCCCTGTTCGCCCAGCGTGATGACGGCGGCCCTGGCGCCCAGGCGCAACAGAACGGCCGCGGCGCGGCGGGCATCGTCGATGGTTTTCACCGGCTGGCCGGTCAGTTCGGCGGCTTCCGTTTCGTTGGGGGTCACGTAATCGCACAATGCGAGCATCGCGGGATCGACGGGTGCCGCAGGGGCCGGATTGAAGATCGTGGTGACGCCATGCTGGCGCGCGATCTCCAGGCCGCGGCGGGCGGCGGCGATGGGCTGTTCGAGCTGTGTTATGAAAACCCGCGAGGCAGCGATGGTTGCCTCCGCCTTCTCGACCATGGCGGGGGTGATCGTCGCGGCGGCGCCGCTTTCGACGATGATGGCGTTGTTGCCGGTCTCCGACGAGACGAAGATGAAGGCGGCTCCCGTCGGCCTATCCTGGCTGACCGACACCTGGGAGGTGTCGATGCCGTCGGTGGCCCACGTCTTGACCGCGATTTCGGCGAAGGCATCCTTGCCGACACAGGTGATGAAACTGACCTTGCCGCCGGCACGCGCTGCCGCCACCGCCTGGTTCGAGCCCTTGCCGCCTGGACCCATGGCGAAGCCTTCGCCCAGGATGGTTTCGCCCATCACCGGCAGGCGTTTGGCGCGGAAGGAAAGGTCGGCCACGAAGATTCCGAGGATCGAGATGAGCGGCATGATGGCATCCGTTTGCGAAGGATGTGCAGTCATAACCGCCATCGCGGCGGCCCGCAATCAACGCCGGATTAATTAGCACCGCGTGGCAGCCAGACCATGATGTGGC
>JANLYR010000418.1:0-4810 GCA_031365765.1 Hyphomicrobiales bacterium
TCCTCAATCTACTGCTCAATGGGTGTTCCGCCGGACCCGAGCAATCGGAGCTCGCGTTCCGCGTCACTGGTACCGACGGTGAATTGATTGCCGAGATCGCGGACAAGGGACCAGGGCTTCCGCCGCATATCAGGGAGTATCTTGAACGGAAGGGCGCGGGCGCAGCGCCCCTGGACAAGCGATCGGGCCTCGGCCTGTGGATCGTGAAACGGCTGTGCGATGAGATGAATGGCCGCCTGAAAGTGGTTACGAGCACTGCGAGCGGAACGACGATCAGACTCTTGATCAAGGCGAAGCCCATGGAACTCAAAGATGCTGCTTGAGGGGCGTGTGATCGGCCTGGTCGAGGATGACCCCGTGATGGGCGAGTCCCTCGTGCAGAGCCTTATGCTTGAGGGCTGCCACGTCGATTGGTGGAGGACAGGCGAAGAGGCTCTGCGGGGCTTGCGCGCGACCAGTCCCGATCTTGTAGTTTGCGACATCAAACTTCCGGATTTGAAGGGCGACGATCTGTTCCGGCAGCTCGCCGCCACCTCGCCGCTCCCGCCGTTTCTCTTTGTTACCGCCTTCGGCGACATCGATCAGGCGGTGGCAATCATGCGCGCAGGCGCCAGCGACTATGTCACAAAGCCGTTCGAGATCGGAGGTTTCATCGAACGCGCCCGCGCGCTGATCCAGCGCAATCCGGTGTCGAGACCGGATGCGGTGCTTGGAGTCTCGGAACTGATGCGCGAGATCGAAAGCGCGCTTCAGCGGATCGCGGGACTGACAAGCCCAGTGCTGATCACCGGCGAAACCGGGACCGGAAAAGAAGTTTGCGCGCGTTATCTGCACAAGGCTTCTCCGCGCTCGAAGGAGCCATTCATCGCCGTGAACTGTGCGGCCATTCCGGCCGATGTCATGGAGAAGGAACTCTTTGGGAATAAGGGCGTCGGCGCCCAAGGGATTCATCGCGGTTTTGCCGAGCGCGCCCGCAGCGGCGTGTTGTTCCTCGACGAGATCGGCGATCTCCCGCTTCAGCTCCAAGCCAAGCTGCTCCGCCTCGTCGAAACGCGTGAGTTCAACCGGATCGGTGGCGAACAACTCGTCCAGTTTCATGGCCGGATCGTCTGTTCAACCAATATGAATTTGGCCGCTGCGATCACCAACGGAAAATTTCGCGAAGACCTGTTCTACCGTATCAATGTTGTGCGGATCGATGTTCCGCCGTTGCGCAAGCGCCGCGATGACATCCCGTGGCTCATCGATCTCTTCGTCGAAACCTTCAAGGGTGACAGCCATGGCGCCCTGCGCGGCGTCGGCGGCTTGGCTCAAGAGATGTGCCAGGATCATGCGTGGCCTGGCAACGTGCGCGAACTGCGCAACCGCATTGAACGCGCTTTGGCGTTGGCCAATGGCGAATGGATCATGCCCCTCGATATGTTCCCAGATGTGGCGGCAGACCAGCATCCGACGTTGCATGCATTCGCAACGCTCTCCGAAACCCGCGATCTTGCCGAGCGGCGTCAGATCGAGCGGGCCTTGAAACAGACCCATGGCCAGATCATCGAAGCGGCCAGGCTGCTGGGAATTTCGCGCACGACTCTCTGGGACAAAATGCGCCGACTGGAACTATCGGGCGAAGGCGATTGACGGGTTCTTGGTTCGGGCTACTGAACCTTCGGCAGTGCAGCATGTTCAGAAATCCGAACATCCCACGGACGAAAATGCCTTGATAATCGGCAATCGCCTCATATTGCGCTGCAAATGGGTGACCGCCACGTCCAAGCCTATCATGCTGCCAAGCACGGCACGGTGCGCGATGGGAGAATTACCATGAAAAGATGTGACAAGATCGTCGAAGTTGGCCGCCGCCAATTCCTGCGCGGAGGGTTTATTGCGGCAGCCGCGCTGCCAATGACTGGCTTGATGGGACAAGAGGCCAAGGCCGCCAGCAATGGCGCGCGGGTTGACTATCCGACTTCGAAGCTCGCCAATGTCAAAGACCTGACAATCAACGAACCGATGGAAGTGGGTTATCCGGATTCGGATGCGCCGGGCGTCCTCCTGAAACTGGGCAAAGCTGTCCCCGGCGGCGCTGGCCCTGATGGCGACATCGTCGGCTTCTCGACGATCTGTCCGCACAAGGGCTTTCCGCTCGCTTACAATGCCGCCGACAGTTCCTTCAATTGCCCTGGCCACTATTCGCGCTTCGATGCGGAAGCAGGCGGCCAGCAGATCTGGGGGCAATCGACCCAGAACCTTCCGCAATACATGCTGATGGTCGATGACAAGGGCGACATCCATGCCAATGGCATCGATGAGCTGCTCTACGGCCGTCTCAGCAACGTACTTTAAGGGAGGATCGGACCATGGCTTTTAAACGTCAAATCGACCGTCTGCCGATCGTTCCGGCCGACGCCAAGAAGCACAATGTCACGTGCCACTATTGCATCGTGGGCTGCGGCTATCACGCATATAGCTGGCCGGTGAACAAGCAGGGCGGCACCGCGGCGGCTGAGAACGCGTTCGGGGCGGATCTGTCGCAGCAGCAGCCCGCCGAGACGGACGCCTGGTATTCTCCGGCGATGTACAACATCGTGCAGCAGGATGGCCGCGATGTGCACATCGTCATTAAACCCGACAAGGATTGCGAAGTGAACTCCGGCCTAGGTTCGGTGCGTGGCGCCCGCATGGGCGAGAGCCGCTACAGCCGGACGCGCAACTCCCAGCTCCAGCGTCTCACCAATCCGATGGTTTGGCGTTACGGACAGATGCAACCCACGTCTTGGGATGATGCGCTCGATCTCGTCGCGCGTGTCACCGCGGCCGTTGTGAAGGAACAAGGCGAAGATGGACTCTTCGTTTCGGTGTTCGACCATGGCGGCTCCGCCGGCGGGTATGAAAACACCTGGGGCACCGGCAAGCTCTATTTCCAATCGATGAAGGTAAAGAACATCCGCATCCACAACCGGCCCGCCTATAATTCGGAGGTGCATGCGACGCGCGATATGGGCGTGGGCGAGCTCAACAACTGCTACGAGGACGCCGAGCTCGCGGATACGCTGGTGTCCGTCGGCAATAATCCCCTGGAGTGCCAGACCAACTATTTCCTCAACCACTGGGTGCCTAACCTGCGCGGCACGTCGCTTGGGAAGAAGAAGACCCAACTGCCCGACGAGCCGCATGACAAGGCCAGGATTATCTTTGTCGATCCGCGCCGCACGGTGTCGGTCAATGCCAGCGAAGTCGAAGCGGGCAAGGACAACGTCATGCATCTTGCCATCAATTCCGGTACGGACATGGTGCTGTTCAACGCCTGGCTCACCTACATTGCCGAACAGGGTTGGACCGATAAGGCCTTCATCGAGGCCTCGACCAAGGACTTCGACAAAGCGCTCGCCGCGAACAAGACATCGCTTGAGGATGCGGCGAAGATCACCGGCCTCAGCGTCGATCAGATCAAACAGTCCGCGGCGTGGATCGCTGAGCCGAAAGACGGCAAGCGGCGGCGGACTATGTTCGCCTATGAGAAGGGCCTGATTTGGGGCAACGACAACTACCGTACCAATTCGTCGCTGGTAAATGTTGCGCTCGCTACTGGCAATGTCGGTCGTGAAGGCGGCGGCTGCGTGCGCATGGGCGGCCATCAGGAAGGTTACCAGCGCCCAAGTGATGCCCATGTCGGAAGGCCTGCGGCCTATGTCGACAAGCTCCTGATCGAGGGCAAGGGCGGCGTTCACCACATCTGGGCCTGCGATCACTACAAGACGACGCTTAACGCCCACCAGTTCAACATGGCCTACAAGAAGCGGACCGATCTGGTGAAGGACGCTATGAATGCCGTGCCCTATGGCGATCGCGACGCCATGGTGGCCGCCATACTCGGTGCAATCAAGGCGGGCGGTTTGTTCTCGGTCGATGTAGACATCATCCCCTCTAAGATCGGCGCGGCGAGCCATGTCTGGCTGCCTGCGGCTGAATCGGGCGAAATGAACCTGACCTCCATGAACGGCGAGCGCCGCATGCGCCTCGTCGAGAAATACATGGACCCACCGGGCAACGCCAAACCGGATTGCATGATCGCCGCCGGCATGGCCCAACACATGGAGAGAGTGCTGCGTGGCATGGGCGACGACAAATACGCCGACCAGTTCAAAGGCTATGACTGGAAGTCGGAAGAAGACGCCTTCATGGATGGCTACCACGCCAACACCGGCAAGATCGTCACCTATGAACGACTCAAGGCCATGGGCAACAATGGCGTGCAGGAGCCGGTGACGGACTTCAAGGATGGCAAGCTCATCGGCACCAAGCGTCTTTATGCCGACGGCAAGTTCGGTGGCAAGGATGGCAAGGCGACCTTCATGGAATCGGTCTGGCGCGGGCTTCAGGCGCCGGGCAAGGAGGAGCAGAAGGCGAAGAACAAATATTTGATCAACAACGGGCGTTCCAACCTCGTCTGGCAGAGCGCCTTCCTGGATCAGCAGAACGACTTTGTCATGGACCGCTCGCCCTACGCCCATATCGAGATGAACCCCGACGACATGAAAGAACTTGGCCTCGCGGCGGGCGATCTCGTCGAGGTCTACAACGAGAACGGTTCGACACAGGCGATGGCCTATCCAACACCGACGGCCAAGAAAGGCGAAACCTTCATGCTCTTCGGCTTCCCGACCGGCGTGCAGGGCAATGTCATCAATGCGGGCACCAACGAGTTGATCCTGCCGAACTACAAGCAGACTTGGGCCAATCTCCGGAAGATCGCCGATGCCCCGGAAGGCGTGAAGCATCTCTCCTTCAAGTCGCTCGAATACATGGCCTGACCGCC